>JASHPH010000365.1 GCA_030038255.1 Candidatus Sulfotelmatobacter sp.
GCAAGTTGCTTGTCGGATTTTACCTTGACAGACACATCGCCCTCCGCCCACGTTCCAACCGTAATCTTTCACTTTTAGGGAATGAATGTAAAGAAACCGTGCGGGCATGTACGGTCGTACCTGACACACCCCCTTCTACCAGAACTTCGGCGATGACTGGGACACTGGTAATAAGTACAAAAAGAATTCAGCGGCGGGGCGACGGTGAACTAAGAAGAATCCCACGTGCGCCTACCCAAGTTTGCACCCAAGTTCATTTTGCCCATCGTGTATTTACAAGCACTTGGCAATCCCGTGCAGCCTAGTCAAGTTGTTGAGGGGATTGAACGAAATCAAAGTGTGAAGATGGCACTCTACCGCTGAGTTAAGCGCCCACGCGGGAGTGAATTCATTCGAACATTTTTGTTCGGATTATGCAACCCGCTCAGGCGACATCGCGGAGTGTGCGGTCGAAGTCGCGCCCGCCGGTTTGAGTTTCGGCCCGCCACTCCGGCGTGGTAGCCTATCTGCGGCAGAGCGTAACCGCGGTTTGAGTCTTCGGCGCTCAGGCCGTGTTTTCCACCTCGATGACGTTCGATCCTAAATCTCCGCGGGAACCGCTATCCTCTTCATCCCAAAAGACTTCCTCGTCACCTCACGGGTCACAGAAGACGCAACTTTCTGCATCCCGCGGGGTTCAAATCAGTGTGAGCACCGCGGCACTCGATCGGGGCATGCTGATGGCTGCGACCACACCGCAGACATCGTCGTTTCCGCCCATGGTGGGGACCGAGGAAACGTCGGATGCGCAGATCATGCTGCGCGTCAAGGCCGGCGACCAGTCGGCCTTCGATTATCTGGTGCAGAAGTATCGCCGCCCGATGGTGAGCTTCATGTACCGGATGGCGCGCAATTCGGCTGCGGCGGAGGACCTGGCGCAGGAAGTCTTCCTGCGCGTGTACCGCTCGCGCGAGAGCTACGAGGCCAGCGCGAAATTTACAACCTGGTTGTATCGGATTGCCACGAACCTGGCCGTCAATCATGCGCGCGACACGCGCCACGAGCGCCCGGAAGTCACCGTCAGCCTGGACGAACCGGATGAAGATACCGGCACGACGCTTGAGTTGCCCGACGGCAACCTGAACGCCGAGCAGGTGATGGTACGGCGCGAGCGGATGCTGGCCATCCGGCGTAAAGTGGAGGCGCTGCCGGAGCAACAGAGATTGGCCGTGATCATGCACAAGTACCAGCAGATGGATTACAAGCAGATCGCGGAAGTGCTGAAGAAGAGCGAGTCGGCGACCAAGTCGCTGCTCTTCCGCGCCTATGAGACTTTGCGGGAACAGTTGAAAGAATATCTCTAGCAAGACTGAGTGTGATTTTGTGTGAGCGACAGGGCGAAGAGAGTGAAGGGGAAGGGGTTATGAACTGCAATGAAATTCGTGAACGGATGCCGGACGTGACAGCGGGATTGAGCGAGCTTACTGCGGACGAGAGCAAGCATCTGGAAAGCTGCGCAGCGTGCGCCGAACAGTTGAAGGCGATGCGCGAGACGATGGCGCTGCTCGACGAGTGGCAGACGCCGGAGCCCTCGCCTTATTTCGATGTGCGCCTGCAGGCTCGTCTGCGCGAGGAAATCGCCAGGCCGCGGGCGGGATGGCTGGCATGGTTCCGGCGCCCGGTGCTGGCAGCGGCTTTGACCGTGCTGATGGGAGTCGGCGTCGGCTTGTTCTTTACCCGGACGAGCGGCCTCTACAATCCGGGCTTGGAGAATTCCATGTCCGACAATATCGGCGTGCAGGAGCCAGGCACGGCAGTCAGCGACTTACAAACCCTGGAAGCCAATCACGACATGTACGCGAATTTCGATTTGCTTGACGATCTGGATCTGCAGCAGGATGTGGTGGCGAATCCTTAACGAGCAAACGTAACACGCAGAGCAGAAGGTGGCCGCTTGGAGGGCGGCCTGAGACAATGACGCGGGGAAATCACAGGAAGGGATGGCTGGCGAGCGTCGGGCTGGCGCTGGTTGTGTTCGTTTCCTTGCCCGCGTTGGCTCAGCGTGGAGCCTTCCAACCCGTGCAGCAACGGCATGCCGCTCCCCCCGCGTATCACCCGCAACCGCAAAGACCCGCCGCGGCTCCGCAGCGGCAGATCACGCGTCCGCCCGCGGCACACGCGCAGCCACAGGGCCACGCCGGCGACTGGCTGCGGCGCTACAAGGACATGCCTCCTGCGGAGCAGGAACGTGCTCTGCAAAACGATCCCGGCTTCCGCCGTCTGCCGCCTGGGCAGCAGCAGCAGCTCCGTCAGCGTCTGCAGCATTTCTCTAATCTTCCGCCGCAGCAGCAACTGCAGATGCTCAACCGCATGGAGACCTGGGAGCACCTGACGCCCGAACAGAAACAGCAGGCGCGCCAGATTTATAACCAGATGAAGCAGCTTCCGCCCAATCGCCAGCGGCAGGTCACCACCGCCGTCCGCGACCTGCGGGCCATGCCGCCGGATCAGCGCAAACAGATCATCGATTCCCCGCGCTTTAAGAGCATGTTCTCAGATCAGGAGCGCGAGATGATGCGCGGCGCCACGCGTCTGCCGCTAGCCCCGGCCGAAGGCGGCGAGGGTGAGCCGCGGGAGTAGAAGTCCGTTGTTTTTTCTTTGCCGCGGCCCTGCAGTCACACCCATCCGCTCTACGAGTTCCAAATCAAGAAATCTTCCTATTGCCTTAGCAGATGGCGCGCGATGAAGAATACGTTAGCCGGACGCTCGCCCAACCGCCGCATGAAATACTGATACCACTCGGTGCCGAACGGAATGTAGACGCGCACACGCCAGCCTTCGCGCACCAGGCTTTGCTGCAGGTCGCGGCGAATGCCATAGAGCATCTGAAACTCGAACGCATCGCGGGCGATCTTTTCGCGCGTGGCGAAGGCCTGGGCTTCGCGAATAATGTGCTCGTCGTGCGTAGCCAGGCCGTGATAAATCCCGCTCTTCATCAGGATCTTCATCAGCTTGATGTAGTTGCCGTCCACGTCGGCCTTGCTTTCGAAGGCAATGCTGGCCGGCTCTTTGTAGGCTCCCTTACAGAGGCGGATGCGGATTCCCTCGGCCAGCAATTTTTCGATGTCGCTCTCGGAGCGCTTCAGGTAAGCCTGGATCACGGTCCCGACGCTGTTGCCGTTTCCCGGCATGCCGTGCAGTTCGTGCACAAAATCGAGCGTACGCTGCGTGTACGGTGAGCCCTCCATGTCGACCCGAACAAAGCCCGGCGGCGTCATGGAAGCGGCTTTCGTGACAAGACCACCGACAATCTCATGGGCCAGTTTCTCATCCACATCGAGGCCCATGTGCGTGAGCTTCAAACTGATGTTCGCGTTCAGTTGGTTCCGGGCGATCTCATCAAGAATCTGCTGGTAAAGCTGCCCGCTGTGGCGGGCTTCGTCAGGATTAGTGACGTTCTCGCCCAGATTGTCGATGGTGACGCTCATGCCAGCGCGATTCACCGCCTGAGTAACGCGTACGGCATCGGCAATTTCCGTGCCCGCGACGAAGCGGCCCGAGACTCGGCGTCCCAGGGCCGTCCTCTCGGCAAAGTTTCGCAGAGAGCGGTTCTCAGATAAATGGACGAAGAAGGCCCTTAGCATGAAGTACCCGCCAGGTCAGGAATGATCAGAAAAGAAGTGCCCGGATCCTGCATGAAGATCACAGGAAGTTGTATCACAAATGAGGCACACGACAGGTAGGCCACGATCCCAGGTGTGGTGCCGCACGACTGCCCGATCACACGACGGAGCTGGCGTGCGCCGAAGTTCATTCCGGCGTGAACTTGACTTGTACGAGTTCGTGGGATTCGTGTGCCGAGGGCTCCCAACGCCATTGGCGCACGGCATTCGCCGCAGCCTGCGCCAGCACGGGATGTCCGCCTTTCACGTCGATGGCCTTCACACTGCCGTCGGGCGCAACCAATGCGTCCACTCGAACGACGCCTTCAATGCCCATGCTGCGCGCGAGAGCCGGATACGCGGGCGCAACATGATCAAGCAACTTGCGCCGGCCAGCAGCCTCCTGGGCGCGGGAGCCAATGGGGGCGATGGCGAATATGACAGCAAGAAGCAGCGCCCCGACCGCACCTTGCCGCAGGTATGAGTTCATTTGTAGACAGTGTAAACGGAATCTAATCTTCGGCTAGATCACCGAAGTAATAGCCGAGGTAATGATAGGAATCGACGAGGTGGGCCGACTAAGTCCCTGCATTCCGTGAACCGGCCGGTGCCGCGGAGCCGGTGCTTGCGGGAACTCATTTGCTGTGCTCTTCCAGAAATTTCTCCGCTTCGATGGCGGCCATGCAGCCCGTGCCCGCCGCTGTAATGGCCTGGCGGTAGCGGCGGTCCTGCACATCGCCGCAAGCAAAGACGCCGTGCACGCGGGTGAGGACGTGGTTGTGCGTCTTGAGGTAGCCGTCGGCGTCAGTATCAAGCTGGCCGGCAAACATTTTCGCGTTGGGCTCATGTCCGATGCCAAGAAACAGCGCGCTGGTGGGGAAGTCCCACACTTTACCCGTCTTCACGTTGCGCAGCTTCAGCCCGGTAACTTCCTGCTTGGCGTGGTCGTAGACATCTTCCACGACGGTGTCGGTCAGGAACTGAATTTTTTCGTGCTTCTGCGCGCGTTCAAGCATGATCTTCGAGGCGCGGAAAGCATCACGCCGGTGAATAATCGTGACCTTGGTGGCGAAGCGCGTGAGGAACAGAGCTTCCTCCATGGCGGAATCGCCGCCGCCCACAACCACGATTTCCTTGCCGGAAAAGAAGAAACCGTCGCACGTGGCGCACGAGGAAACGCCGTGCCTGATGAGCTGCTGTTCGTGCGGCAGGCCCAGCCAGCGAGCCGACGCGCCGCTGGCGATGATCAGGGTCTGCGTCTGGACCTGATGCTGGCCGATGTGCAAACGAAACGGGCGCTGGCTGAGGTCGGCACTGGTGAGATGCCCCACGCGGTATTCCGCCCCAAAGCGCTCGGCCTGCTTGCGCATGTTGTCGACCAGTTGCGGGCCCATGATGCCATCGGGGAATCCAGGGAAGTTTTCGACCAGCGTGGTCATGGAGAGTTGACCGCCCGGCTCGTGCCCCTCGATCACCAGAGGTTTCAGGTTGGCGCGCGCGGTGTAGAGAGCGGCGGTGTGTCCGGCGCACCCGGAGCCGATGATGACGACGTTGCGAAGTTCGCTCATATTCTTAAGGTTCTAAAGGTAAAGATCAGGATGATTTTGTCCGTGCAGATTAGATGGTCTACAACAGCTTTTGATTCGCGGCGCTCATTCGTGAGGCCGGTTCACTCACTTTGGCGCCTGCTTCGGCGTTATGTGTTTATTGCCTGCGGTCGGCGCCTTCGTAGCAGCGCCAGAGAT
>JASHPH010000032.1 GCA_030038255.1 Candidatus Sulfotelmatobacter sp.
ACGAATCGTGGTTCGCGGATTCGACTTGGGAATTGCTAAAGGCGAACAACGTGGCCGTCTGTGTAGCCGAGACCGAGACGCGGACGACACCAGACGTTGTGACCGCTGAATTTGCTTACTATCGCTTCCGCAAGCCTACGTACACCAGCGAAGAGCGGCGCGCCATGCTCGACCGCATCGAGCAGCACGTTGCCGCCAGGCGCAATGTTTACGCTTACTTCAAGCACGAGGAAACGCCGGAAGGGGCGCTCTACGCGGCGGAGTTGCTGCGGGAAGTGGCGGGGGCATAGGTATGTTGGGGTATCGGAGCAATGAGCGATATGGGTGATTTTTCAACAGCTAAATCAGGTGTACCACTTACACTCGGTGTGCCGCCGGGGAACGCCCCAACGTTCCTGTAAGCTAGGACGTTCTAGCGAGTGATAAGGGGATATTCGCCAGCTTTTCGCCAAACTCTGCGATTTGCACTCTGGCGAAGCACACTGTCTCATTCTTGGTACTCGAATCGGTAGACGAACCACTCTGGCTCGATGGGCACGACATACAGGCCGGTAGCTACGGCCCCATTTTCTTGAGGAAGTTTCGCGCCGTCCAGAGACGTAACGACGGTCTGCTTCCATCCTGCGGGAGTACCCGTCGTGCGATCTTTCGGGACGTAGCGCACACCCATGTAAGAGTCCGAACAGATCGCGCAACCGAACCCGTGAAGCGAGAACTCAATGGAGCCGTCTTCCCGAACGATCACGTCCTTTGCTCCAATTTTGCGAATGAGATGCCGGTATTCCGGCACTAGCCGCGAGTGCACTCCATCGATATCAACCCTACCGCCGCCGTCGATAACGATAAAATCAGAGGATTGATCTCTTTGCAGCAGTGTAACGAACTGCGTGTAGTCAGCCCGATGGTTCTCAAATTCTTTGCGCACAAGTTGCTCAGACGGAAGGTGATATTCGTACTTGAGCCACAACCGGAAACCAATGGGAGCTAGCAGGCAGAAGCCTACACAGAACAGGCAGCCATACAGCAAGAGTTTGAGAAGTCTCTTCAAAACTCCCTTTCCAAGTCACCGCATCGCAAAACCTTCATCAGCGGGAGGTTGGGACTCGTAGGCATACCAGCCTGACTAATGCTTCCACTAGGACATTTGCAGCACTAGATAACGACTGTAATCAGAAGGGCGTTTACACTCGCTGACCTCAGTTTGCATCTTTTTTGTCACTTTGACACGTGTCCGATAACGCGCATACTTAATTTTTCCTCTTATGGCTTCTGAGGCCAATGCGCACGTGCTCTCCGATTTTCTCGATTACCTGCGCATCGAGAAAGGGCTGGCGCCGCTTTCGATCAGCGCCTACTCGAGCGACATCCTGCAATTCGCGGAATTTCTCGAGAAGAGAAAGCGGGCGCTGCTCACAGCGCGGCGCGACGACCTGCGCGAATTTCTGCAGGAACTTTTTTCCCATCAAGTGGATGGTCGCAGCGTGGGGCGGAAACTTTCGGCTTTGCGGCATCTCTATCGTTACCTGTTGCTGGACAAACGAATCGAGCACGATCCAACGCTGAATATCGAGTCCCCGCGCCAGTGGAAAGTCCTGCCTAAGGCCCTGGCCCGCGACGAAATGGAAAAGACCCTGGCTGCGCCGATGGCTCGCGGCGCGGGGCCGGGGCGAACGAAGGAAGCCGCAGCGCTAGTTGTTCGCGATCGAGCCATGCTTGAGGTGTTTTATGCGGGCGCACTGCGCGTGTCGGAACTCGTCAACGCCAAGCTGGAAGATTTGAAGCTTGAGGCTGGATACATGCTGGTCCGCGGCAAGGGTGACAAGGAACGGGTGGTGCCGCTGGGAAAGTCGGCGCAAGAGGCGCTGGCGGAATATCTGAAAGACGCGCGGCCGATGCTGGCGTTAACTAGAGGTTCCCACGTCTCGCAAAAGCGACGAGACGTGGGGCACCCCACTTCTGGTACCACCGTCTCCACGTTGGGTAACTCGCCGCTGCTTTTCGTTGCGCGCGGTGCGCGCAAGCTGACGCGGCAGCGAGTCTGGCAGATGGTACGAGCCGCGTCGGCAGCATCTGGACGTCAGGCGTCGCCGCACATGTTGCGGCATTCCTGCGCAACGCATATGGTGGAAAACGGCGCCGATTTGCGGACGGTGCAGACGATTCTTGGCCACGCCGACATTTCGACCACGCAGGTGTATACGCACATGGCACTGGACCGGCTGCGGAGCGTGTATCAGAAGCATCATCCGAGAGCGAAGGTGAGATAAGCGATTGTAGAGTGTAGATTTCAGATTGCAGAATAGAGCCTTCGAGGAATCTGCACTCAGAAATCTAAGATTTGCAGTTTGAGATCCGACATGGCAACTCATCGCACGATTGTCGAAAGAGCCGTTGCCGATTTCCTGCTTCATCTGCGCGAGCGCAATGCCTCGTCACATACGATCAAAGCCTACGCAGGCGACCTGGCAGAGTTTTCCGCGTACACCGGGGCACGGGGATGGATGCAGATCGATCACATCGTCATTCGCGGATTTCTGTCGCAACTTTACGGCAAGGGGCTGGGCAAGACTTCGGTGGCACGGTCGCTGGCCGCAGTGCGTTCGCTGTATCGATGGCTGGCGCAGGAAGGAGTGGTCGAGCAGAATCCGGCCAAGCTGGTAGCGACGCCGAAGTTGCCCAAGAAACTTCCCCGCGTTCCTACCATCGAGGAAATGAACTCCGTCCTTGATGGCCAAATGCCGCAAGCAGCGGCCTTTCCCGAGCGCGACCGGCTCATGCTCGAGCTGCTTTACGGCTGCGGCATTCGCAACTCGGAACTTACGGAAATCAATCTCGATGACGTCCGATTGAGCGTCGAGGCGATTCTGATTCGCGGCAAAGGCAAGAAAGAACGGTACGTTCCATTCGGCGAATCGGCGAGAGGCGCGCTGGCTGCTTATCTTCCCGTTCGACACGCGACACTGGCACAGTTACGCAGGAACACGCCGGCGCTGCTGATCAATCGCCGTGGCGGTCGGCTGACTACGCGCAGCGTGGGGCGCATCATCAAGAAAATCGCCGTGGCCAAGGGTCTCTCGCCGGATGTGCATCCGCACACTCTACGCCACGCGTTTGGAACGCACATGCTCGAGGAGGGCGCCGACCTGCGCGCCATTCAGGAGTTGCTCGGCCACGAGCGCCTGGCCACGACGCAGCGGTACACGCAGCTTTCCATGAAACACATGCTGCAGGTGTACGATCAGACGCACCCACGCGCGAAGTAAGAAGACACTTCCGTCGTATTACCTCAGTAATTTGGGCGGTTCCAGCGGCAGTCTCAAAATGTACATAACGGGACAGCTTGGCGCCCAAAGCGTCTCATTGTTCGCTGCGGGTTGAGACCTCCGCCCCGGGTGAGGCTACTTTGCGCAAGATCAATCCGGAACTCTGGTTGCTGTTATTTCTTGTGGTGATTGCTGCGATGCTGAATTTTCTGGTCGCATCGCAGCGCATGGCCCTTGTCTTTTACTTTCTGCCGACCCTGTATTCGGCGTACCACTTCGGTCGCCGTCATGCCACGCTCACAGCCGTAGCGAGCGTCGTGCTGGTGGTGCTGCTCACGCTCCTCAATCCGACTATGTTTGCGCGGCACGAGGACCTGCGATTTGCACGCTGGTTCGACCTGACCGTGTGGGGTGGCGTGCTGATGGTGGCGGGCTACACTACCGGCACACTCTACGAGCGCAACCAGAAGACGCTGCGCGAGATGGAGGACGGCTACGACGGGATGCTGGTGATCCTGCAGAATTTCCTGGCCGACCAGAAATACAGCGAAGCGCACGCCTACCGGATTGCGATGTGCGCCACAAAGATCGGCGAAGCGGTCGGGCTCGATGCGGCCAGCGTGGAAGACATTCGCACTGCGGCGCTGCTGTTCAACATGAAAGAGTTGGGGATCACCAATGAGGTTCTGTGCAAGGCGGCCCAGGTCTCCGGCGACGATTTGACGCGCGTCGGCAGCAAGGGCCGACGGCCGGCGCCGGGCGCCAGTGCCATGGGCAACTCTCTACGGCGGGCTATCCCGATTTTCATGAGCGAGCGGCAATTGCGGCAGACGGGTGGCAAGATCGATGACGCAGCCTTCGAGGTGCAAATTCTCTCGCTGGCAGAGGAGTACGAGAGCCTGATCGGCGGGAAGACCGGGACCAAGGTATCGCCCGCGCAAGCCCTGCAGGAAGTGACGCGGCGCGCCACCGGCCGCTACGATTCGCTTATTGTCGATGCCTTTTCCAAGGCCTTTGGAGCGCAAGCTGCGGGTGCGGGGGCGTAAATCCCGGCGCGGCGGAAACGGCCAGTGCGGAGCAGGTCAGGAAGTCACTCTTTCCGCAATTCTTCCCACATCTCGACGACGCGGGCCTTCACCTCGCCCGTGAGCTTCTCGTAGGCTGCTTCGGTCGCCTCTGATTCCGGCGGCGGAGAAGTCGGCTCGCCAAATTTCATTTTCAGCGGCGCGAGCTTCTGAAAGAACTTCTTGCCGCGCGGCCACGCGCGGTAAAAGCCATCGATCGCGATGGGCACGATCGGCACGTGCATGTGAATCGACAAAATCGCGGCGCCCTTGTGGAAGATTCGTGGCGTGCCGTCGATGGAACGTTCGCCCTCGGGATAGAGAATCAGCACGCGGCCCTGTTTCAGACCATAGGCACCGGCGCGCATCGCGGGCACAAGATTACCGTCCGGATCGAGCACTATCACGCGCAGCCAGCGAGCCAGGCGGCGCATAAATCCTTCTCCGAAAATTTCGCTGGTGCCGAGCGCGAAGGTGTTTTCCATGATCTCGCGCGGCAGGACGCTCGCCAGAATGATCGGATCAAAATAGCTCTGGTGATTAGAAGAAAGAATGTAAGGGCCGCGGCTCGGCAGGTTCTCGAGGCCGGACACGTGCAGATGGAACAAGTCGCGCGCGATCATCTGGATGATGCGGGACAAGGGATACCAGATCAGGTCAAAGCTGGGCGCTGGGTCTTTAAGCGCGAGCACCTCGGGATCGGTTGGATCTTCCGCTAGGATCGCCTTCCAGCCGGCAAAGACAGGGCGGGCTGCAGCTGCACCGCTGCCGGTGCTCTTGACAACGGCATCAATCAGATCGCGAACGGTGTAGATCTCGACGAGTTGCGTCTCTTCTACGTTGCCGCCAAGCTCTTCTTCTAGTCGGCTGAGCAGTTCGACACGCTGCATGGAGTCGAGGCCGAGATCGAGTTCCAAATTGTGCGTGGGGCGAAGATTCAGCGGCGCATTCCGCGAAGCCTCGCGAACGATGGCGAGACCGCGCTGCACCTCAGGTTGCACGAGCCAAGCAGTTTCTTCCTCGGTTAAAGGCTTTTCCGCCGGCAACTCGCCGTTGTCGGCAATTTTCCTTGCCTGATTGGCTTTGACCCGTTTCTCAACTTCGAAGCGCTTGATCTTGCGCGTGGTCGTGCGCGGCAGATCTTCCTGCCAGATTTCGTAACTGCCAATGCGCTTTGTGGAGGCGAGCTGCGGTGAGAGGCCTTCAATGTCGAAGCGAATCACTTCCTTGGCATTGACGATTTTCCTGTGCCGCAGCACGTCAAAGTTGGGAACGATGACGGCATGCAGGTGGTCGCCGCCCTCACCGGGCTTGCCTTCGAGACCCATCACTGCGATTTCCTTGATGAACGGCGACTTCAGATAGTGGGCTTCGACTTCCTCCGGGTAGACGTTCTTGCCGTTGCTGAGCACGATCACTTCTTTCTTGCGTCCTGTTAGAAAGAGGTTGCCGTGCGCGTCGAAGTAGCCCAGGTCGCCGGTGTAGAACCATCCGTCGCGAATCGCCGCGGCAGTCGCGTCCGGACGATTCCAGTAGCTCTTCATGACAACGGCGCCGCGCAGGGCAACTTCGCCCACCGCCGGTCCGCCCTCTTCTTGCGGCTGCGGATCAACGATTTTGCCCTCCACGCCTTTCAGCGCTTGTCCCACCGAACCGATGACATTGTTGTTCGGCGGGTTTGCATAAACGGCGGCGGTGGTTTCTGTGAGTCCATACGCTTGCAGAACGTCGATACCGAGATCGCGGAAATCGCGGGCAATTTCCGGATCAAAGCGTGAACCACCAGTTACGAGATAACGCATCTTCGGACCGAGGGTTTTGTGAATCTTGCCGAAGAGGATTGGTCCGGCGTTCAAGCCAACTTTGCGTAGGGTGCGGTTGAGCGCGATCATGCCATCGAAAATTTTCCTGGTGGCGGCGCCGCGCTTTTTGACCTCCTCGAAAATTCGGTCGTGGATCAGGTAGAAAAACTGCGGCACTACAGCGAAGGCGGTAATGTTGCGCTCGCTTAGCGCGCGCAGCAGTTCCGTCGTATTGAGCGTCTCCAGATACACGACCCGCGATCCCTTGACCAGCGGAAGCAGCAGGTTCGCCATCTGCGCGAGCACATGAAACAGTGGCAGAACGCCGAGCAGGCCATCGTCGGGTCCGATGTCGACCCAGTTGAAGACGGCCTCGACCTCGCCCAGAAAGTTGGCGTGCGTCAGCATCACGCCCTTGGGATCGGCAGTCGTGCCGGAGGTGTAGAGCAGGGAAGCGAGGTCTTCGTTGTTCGCAGGAACCGGCTTGAATTTGCCGGGACCGCTGTCGAAGATCGCAGGCAGGTTTCCGAGCCATCGTTCCTGGATCGCATGGTTTGCCATGCGGTCGGGATCGAGGAGGATGAGGCCGAGGTTGAGCTTCGCGGCCGCGGGCTTTACTAGGGGAAGATGCTTGGCGTCCACGAAGATGGCGGCAGCGTCGCTGTCCTTCAGCAGCTTGGAGACTTGGTCAGCGTGCAGGGCGGTGTCAAGAGGGACGACGGCACAGCCGGAGGCAATCGTTCCCAGGTAAGCGGCGACCCAGCGCGGGTGATTGTCGGCGAGGATGGCGAGGCGCGCGCCGCGGGTGAAGCCGTTTTCCGTAATCCAGCGGCCTACGGATTCAGCCATGCGCCGAAGTTCCCCATATGTGCAACTCTCCAGGTGGTCGTGGCGCTGGAGTTCAAGGGCCACGAGGTCGGGCCAGCGCTCCGCGCACTCGACGAATCGGTCGTAGAAGGTGGGCATAGGCCGTGGCGAATATACACGAAAAGAGTCTGCGTGGCTGTGAGGGCCCGCTTTCTGGATGATTCTCGCCGTACCTCCCTTGGGTCACCGGCATGGATCGGATCAGCCCTCGTCGCGCATCTAATATGCTAGGCTTTTAAGGATACGTTGGGGCGCGTGCCCTCTGAAGGACTTCCGGATTGATTAACACACTGCTAGGCAAGGTTTTCGGCACGAAGAACGAGCGTGTCATCAAGGGGTTGATGCCGAGCGTTGAGGCCATCAACGGGCTTGAGGCGCAGATCGCCAAGCTCAGCGACGCTGAAGTCCGCGCCAAAACCGACGAATTCCGCCAGCGGATTCAGGAGCGGATGAGCAAGCTGCAGCGGAGTCCGCAGCCCGACTCGGCTGAGCGTGAAGACGAGGAGGAAGGCGATCTCGACCGGCAGAAGCGGCTGGAGAAAGAAGAACACGATGCTCTGCAGGAAGTGTTCGACGAAATTCTGGTCGAGGCCTTTGCCGTGGTGCGCGAAGCCGGACGCCGCGTGCTCAACATGCGGCACTTCGATGTGCAGTTGATCGGCGGCATGGTCTTGCACTCGGGCAAGAT
>JASHPH010000366.1 GCA_030038255.1 Candidatus Sulfotelmatobacter sp.
CCGACACCGACGAGTGAAGATGAGGTTGCGACGTTGATAATCAACGATCAGAACTCCCCGGCTCGTATTTCGATCAACGCGGTTGAAATTTTTGATCGCGATTTCCGAACCTATACGGCACCTGGCACGGCAACAACGTTCTTGCAGACAACCGAACAAACGGGTGCTCGCATTCCGGGGTTGCTGGTCAATGATGGCTTCGGGGTAAATCAGGTCGTTTATATGCTCGCGAAAATTCACAGACCGGACGTGGAGACCGTGCTCATTGAAGAACCAGAAATACACCTGCATCCCACGATGGTGCGGAGGTTTGCTCGAACTTTGGCCCGTCTCGCCACTGATGAGAAGAAACAAATAGCGTTCACGACCCACAGCGAGCAGTTCCTCCTGTCCATGTTGGCCTGTGTGAAGGAAGGATTGCTGCGTCCCGATGATCTGCGGTGCTATCACGTTACGCGCGAAAGGAAGGAGACTGCGTTCAATCCTGCTCAAGTATCCAAAGACGGGCAAATTTCCGGCGGCTTATCGTCCTTCATGGAAGCTGAACTCAAGGATATAAAATCCTTTCTTTCAGTCCACGAATAGCCCGAAGCCATGGCGGCATTTGTCATCAATGAGTGGCTGTGGCATGACCTGTCTGGGGACAATGGGCGCGAGCGTCAACTTCAAGCCATTAGCCTAATAGCCGACTTCGGTGTCTCTCAGCATCAGGTAGTAGTTATCGAGGGCAGTAAATTCGACCAAAAAGCATGGGGCCTATGCAAGAGTGTCAATCAACTTGCGGTGCAAGGCGCTGTCGCATTCGTGGTGAACATTCGCCTGAATCTCGACAAATGTATAGTCGTAAAACCCGATCAGTTAGGTCCCTTCCCAGAGGAACTCCTGGCCGCGTAAAGCCCGACGATCGCTATTTGGTACAGGCCCAGATGGCCGTAGATGGTTCCACGATCGTCACACACGATAATCCTTTACAGCAGGCACTCGGACGCGCTGGTCGGCGCTATATATCCCGTGAAGAATTTCTTGCGCTTTTCCCAGGCCGAGGGTAGGCAGTACCGACAACCGCCCGCGCCCCTATGATACCCTGTGCCCTCTGTGGTTTTGTTTGAACTGGCTACTGAGTACTGGCAACTGGGTACTGACTATGCGCTCCATCATCTCTACCAAAGACGCGCCTCAGGCCATCGGGCCGTACTCGCAGGCCATCAAGGCCAACGGATTCATCTTCACCTCCGGCCAGGTCGCGATCGATCCCGCCACGCAGCAGGTTGTTGCGGGAGACATCAGTGCGCAGACCGACCGCGTTCTGCGCAACCTGTCGGAAATTCTGGAAGCCGCGGGCAGCGGCCTCGGCAAAGTGGTTCGCGCCACCGTCTTCCTGAAAAACATGAACGACTTCGCCGCTATGAATGCGGTCTATGGCAAGTATTTCAGCAGCGCGCCACCCGCTCGGTCGACCGTCGAAGTCGCGCGCCTGCCGAAAGACGTACTGGTGGAAATCGACGTCATTGCGCTGGAATAAGAGCTCTGGAATACAATCTCTGAGAATAGAAATTTTGGAGGAATAGTTCGGATGAAGCACATTATTGCGTCAGCAATTCTTCTTTTCGGCGCGACAGTCCTTATGGCTCAAAGCAAGGCCGACACTTCCGCTCCCACCAAGGTGACCGGCGACGGCGTCAAGACCGCGTCCGGCCTGCAGTATTGGGACATCAAGGTCGGGACGGGCGCCGAAGCCAAAAACGGCAGCCACGTCACAGTTCATTACACCGGCTGGCTCACCACGGGCAAGAAATTCGACAGCTCCGTCGACGCGGGCACGCCCTACGATTTCACGATCGGGAGAGGCGAAGTCATCAAGGGATGGGACGAGGGAGTTGCGGGGATGAAGGTGGGGGGCAAGCGACAACTTCGCATCCCGCCAGACTTGGCCTATGGCGCACAGGGTCATCCTCCTCAGATCCCGCAGAACGCCACGCTGATTTTCGACGTGCAGTTGCTCTCGGTGAAGTAAAGGCATCACCACAGAGGGCACCGAGGTTCACAGAGAAACCCCTGTGAGACTCTGTGTCCTCTGTGGTCAAAGGTGTTACGCCTTGGCGACTTTGCCGCTGCGCAGGCAGGAGGCGCAGACGCGGATGCGCTTGCCCTGTCCGTTGACCTTGGCGTGCACCGGCCGCAAGTTAACGTTCCAGCGCCGCTTGGTCACGTTGTGAGCGTGGCTGATGCGGTTTCCCGCTTGCGGCTTCTTGCCGCAGATGTCGCATTGTTGAGCCATGACTGTTCCAGATTCCTTCCCGGCTGATTCCGAATGGCTGACTGCCAAGGGATGATTGCGAAGCGATGCCTGCTAAAGGATGCTTTGCTAAACATTCATTCTACAGGAGAAATCCTGTTTCCGCCAAACCGCCGCCTCGCGTAAAATAGCTGCAAGACGCATCGGTGGACGCTTAGCAAGGGCCGCTGGACGCCAACTCTCTCGCTCTTAGCAGAAAGCACGTTCCCTGGAGGATCCATGAGCCGCGGAGGTTCTCTTTTCGGAGGTTCGTTATTCGATAGCATCGCCGTACTGGCTCTGATAGGCGTCCTCGCCGGCGCGCTGGGCGGCCTGGCCGTTGGAGTCATCACCGGCCACACGTCGTCGAGCACGTCCTCTTCGTCGTCCACAACCGGCCGCTAGTTCCTTCGCTCGGCTGCCCCGTCCTCAAGGCTCGGCCCTGCGCCTGTGCGATACTGAACTCATGCAATCCCCGCTGCCATCGGCCACGGCGGCCACCGATCCGAAATCGGTCAAGGTGAACCTGACCACCGGCACCGGCGTGGACATCGAGTGGGCCGACGGCCACGTCTCCCACTACAACTTCGTCTACCTGCGCGATGCCTGCCCGTGCGCCATGTGCGAAGAAGAACGCGCCAAGGCCGGACGCCGTCCCGGCGATCCGCCGAAGCTCGCGCCCGGAGCGCTTCCCATGTTCAAGCCGACGGCCAAGCCGCTCTCGGCGGAAGGCGTGGGCAAGTACGCCATTAAGTTCTCGTGGAACGACAACCACGATCTGGGCCTCTACTCGTGGCGCTTCCTGCGCGAGATCTGCCCCTGTCTGGAGTGCACACCTCGGCAGCAAAAATGAAAACCGCCGAGGACGCCAAGGACGCCGAGTAAGATCAGGTCAAGGTCATTCCTCTGCGTACTCGGCGTGCTCAACGGTTTGATCTGTTCCCTGTAAAATTGAATTAAGATCGTGGAGCTGCTTCCGCATTGTCTTTTCTCGACCAACTCAATCCGCATCAGCGCGAGGCCGTCGAAACCACCGAGGGCCCGGTGCTGATCCTCGCCGGCGCGGGCAGCGGCAAGACGCGCGTCATCACCTACCGCATCGCCTACCTGATCGAGCACAAGGGCGTGATGCCGGAATCCATTCTGGCGATGACCTTCACGAATAAGGCCGCCGCCGAAATGGGCGAGCGCGTCGAGAAACTGGTCGGCGGATTGAGCATCGCCAAGCCCGTCATCTCCACGTTTCATTCTTTCTGCGTGCGCATGCTGCGTCGCGACATTGAAGCGCTGCGCATCCCGTCCACCGTGCCCGGGCAGCCGCCGATCGGCCACACCAAGAACTTCGTCATCTACGACGAGGCCGACCAGCAGTCGGTCGTCAAGTCAGTCATGAAACGCCTCGGCCTCGACGACAAGCAGCTCACGTCGCGCACTGTGCTCGCGCGGATTTCGTGGGCAAAAAATCACATGCTCGATCCGCAGGAACTTTACCTGCAATCGGCCGATCCCAAGACCGAGCGCATCGCGCACCTGTACGAGGAGTATCGCAAAGAGTTGCGCAAGGCGAACGCGCTCGACTTCGACGATCTGCTGCTCGAAGCCGTGCGCCTGCTCAAGTCGGCGGCGCCAGTGCGCGAATATTACAACCGGCGCTTCCAGTACCTGCTGATCGACGAATATCAGGACACGAACCGCCCGCAGTATGAACTCATGCGCCTGCTCGTGAGCGACCGGCACAACGTCTGCGCCGTCGGCGACGAAGACCAGTCGATTTATTCCTGGCGCGGCGCCGACATTCGCAACATTCTGGAGTTCGAACAGGATTTTCCCGAAGCGAAAATCATCCGCCTCGAACAAAACTACCGCTCCACGCAAAACATTCTGCAAGCGGCGTCGGCGGTGGTGGCCAACAATGTCCGCCGCAAAGGCAAGAATCTTTGGACCTCGCGCCAGGGCGGCACGAAGATCGGCTACTACGAAGCGCCGGACGGCGAAAATGAAGCACTGTTCGCCGCTGACTGGATCGCGCGCTATGTGCGGGAGGCCGTCGAAAATGGAGCGAATCCGCGTGCGGCCGTGCTCTACCGCACCAATTCCCAGTCGCGGCTGTTTGAAGAGGCCATGCGTCGCTACGGCCTGAAATATCACGTCGTCGGCGGTTTCTCGTTCTACGAGCGCGCCGAGATCAAAGACATGATCTCGTACCTGAAGGTCATCCAGAATCCCGACGACTCGATTTCGCTGTTGCGCGTCATCAACACACCCGCGCGCGGCATCGGTAAAGGCACGCTGGATACGCTGGAGCAGATCGCGCTCGAAACCGGATTGTCGTTGTGGGGCGCGATCGGCGAAGCGATCAAACGCCAGCTCTTGCCGCCCCGCGCACTCACCTCGCTCAAGAATTTTCAGCAGCTGATCGAAGACGCGCGCGCCATGCTGGCAGGAACATTCGTGGAGCAACTCGATCAGAGTGCTGCGCCCGCGAATGCTGAGGAAGCATCAGACACTCGCCTTAGCAAAGCGCCCAGTCCCGCAGGGACGGAATGTGAAAGCCCGGGACGGGAGTCCCGGGCAGACAGCGAGGACGGAACGAGTCCCGCAAGGGGCGGCACCGAGGCCGACGACGCGACCGCGTTCGATCCCGCGGAATTCGGAAATTTCTCGTTCGACTTCGGTGCGGCGGACGAACTCTCCGCCTCCGGCGACGCGGAGGCCGGTGCTACGCCGAACACCGCGGACGCCACGGCCGACGCAGGCGCCGCCTCCGATCCCAACGCATTCCCCGCACCCACCGTCTCGACCGCCGACATCCTGAAATTTCTCATCGACCGCACCGGCTACATCAAGCTGCTCGAAGAGGAAGACACGCCGGAAGCTTACTCGCACATCGAGAATTTGCGGGAGCTGGTCAATGCCGCCATGGATTCTCGCGATCGCGGCGAAACGCTCGACCAGTTCCTCGACCACGCCGCGCTCATCGCCGATGCCGACGATTACGACGAGCGCGCCCAGATCACGCTCATGAGCCTGCACGCGGCGAAGGGCCTGGAGTTTCCGCTGGTCTTCCTCAGCGGCCTCGAGGAAGGACTATTCCCCCACTCGCGGACCATGCTCGTGCCCGAGGACATCGAGGAAGAGCGGCGCCTCTGCTATGTCGGCATGACCCGCGCCATGGACCAGCTCATTCTCACCCGCGCCGTTTACCGCCGCCGGTACGGCACCGACCTGCCGGAGGCGAGTGTGCCGTCACGCTTTCTGGAGGAAGTTCCCGGATCGCTGATCGAAGAGATGGGCACGCGGCGGAGTACGGCTCGTGTAGGGGCGGACGCATTCGTCCGCCCTGCGGAGCAGCGCTCCGCAAAGTACCGCCCCGAAACAGCCCACTACTCCTACGAAGACGAAGACCAGAGTGCGGCCTGGCACGACCCCAGCGTGAGCAAGGGCGATCGCGCGAAGCCGGCCGCTCCCGGCCGGCTCTACAACTCCATCGAGAACATCGCGGAATTTTTCGCCAGCCGCGGCAAAAAGTTCAGCGTGCCGAAGGCACCGGTGGAAGAGCCCACGGGCAAGCGAGGATTTCGCCCCGGCCAGAAGGTGCGGCACCCCAAGTACGGCGAAGGCACGGTCTACCAGCGCGAAGGAGAAGGCGAAGAAGCCAAGATTACGGTACAATTCCCTCGCTTCGGCTTGAAGAAGCTGGTGGAGAAGTATGCGCAGCTGGAA
This sequence comes from Candidatus Sulfotelmatobacter sp., assembly GCA_030038255.1. Classification (GTDB taxonomy): domain Bacteria; phylum Acidobacteriota; class Terriglobia; order Terriglobales; family Acidobacteriaceae; genus Sulfotelmatobacter. Next base: position 5,999 of record JASHPH010000366.1, read on the forward strand.
CGGGCCTGAAGGGCAATTTGGTAATTTTGTATTCGGGTAATTTGAGAATTTGCTGCAGAGGCATTTTTCAAATGACTAAATTACCCGATTACCAATTTACAAATTCAAAAAGGACTCATGGCCAATACAGCGAAGTTGTCACGAGAAGAACGCAAGAAAGCCAAGCGCGCCGCGCGCAAGAAACGCAAGGCGGAAAAGCCGCTCAAACCCCGCGATTATCCACGCGGATCGAAGAAGCCGAAGGTCAAGAAATTGGCCCGCGGCCAGGCGAAGCGGTAAGAAGAACCAGCACTCAGCACTCGGCATTCAGTACTCAGCAAGGGGTTTTGGGAGCATAACGAAATCTAGCTGGCTGAATGCTGACGGCTGAGTGCTGAAGGCTAATTCAGGAGACCACAACCGCTTGCCACCATCCACCGAACCGGCGCCGGTCACGCGCACTTCCAACAACCAGCTTTTCTGCTGCAAATCCATCGACAAGCTCATCGCGGAATCGGAATCGCCCGGTCAGCGCCTGCAAAAATCCCTCGGCCCCTGGTCTCTGACTGCTCTGGGGATCGGCGCCGTCATCGGGTCCGGCATCTTCATTCTTACCGGTACCGCCGCCGCCGGAGAGTATTTCCAGGCTCCCTCGATTCTGCACGCCCAGGTGCTCGACATCCTGTGGAACCTTCTGCATGGCGAAGGTACGGCGCAGGTGCTTATGCACGGGCGCCCGCCGGCCGGACCGTCCATCGCCATTTCATTTTTTCTGGTTGCGATTGCCTGCAGCTTCGCCGGCCTGTGCTATGCCGAGCTTGCTTCGATGATTCCGATCGCGGGCAGCGCCTACACCTATTCCTACGCGACGCTCGGCGAAATCTTCGCCTGGATCATCGGCTGGGACCTCATCCTTGAATACGTTGTCAGCAACGTCGTGGTCGCGATTGGCTTCAGCGCCTATAGCAAAGCGCAACTGGCTTCGTTCGGGCTCAACTTGCCGGATAAATGGTCTACGCCTGTCTGGGAATCCGGCCATTGGACGGGCGCGTATTTCAATTTTCCGGCCTTCCTGATTATTTTCATCCTTACCGTGTTGCTGGTTCGTGGCATCAAGGAGTCCGCCGAAGCCAACAACATCATGGTGGCGATCAAGATCGGCGCGATTTTGGTTTTTCTGATGGTCGGCGGTGCTCTGGTCAGTCCCGGCAACTGGAAGCCGTTCGCGCCCTCTGGTTTCGGTGGCATCGTCACTGGCGGCGCGATTGTCTTCTTTACCTACATCGGCTTCGATTCCGTTTCGACTGCAGCTGAGGAATCGCGCAATCCTCAGCGCGATTTGCCCTTTGGCATCATCGCCTCGCTCATCATCTGCACGCTGCTCTACGTCGGAGTTTCCGTTGTGCTGCTCGGCATGATGAAGTACACGACCTTCGTTTCGGGAGAAGCCGCTGAGGCTCCGGTGGCTTACGCGTTGAAGGTGCTGGGCGCGAGCCGGTGGTCGCGTTCCATCATCGTCGTCGGAGCGCTCACCGGGATGATCTCCTCGCTGCTGGTCTTTCAATACGGCCAGGCGCGCATTTGGTACGCCATGTCGCGCGATCGGCTGTTCCCCAAGTTCTTCTCTGCGGTTCATCCCAGGTTCAAAACGCCGCACGTCTCAACCTGGATTGCGGGATTTGTCGTCGGCATCCCTTCCGGCATTTTCGCCGTCAGCGACGCCGCCGATTTGTCGAACATCGGGACACTCTTTGCCTTCGCACTGGTTTCGCTAGGCGTGATCATTCTCCGCCGCACCCAGCCTGATCGTCCTCGCGTGTTCAAAGTGCCCTTTGTGCCGTGGTTCCCGCTGATTTCGATCGTGCTTTGCGTTGGTCTGATGGCCGGCCTCACGGTCATCACATGGGTGCGCTTCCTCGTGTGGCTGATGCTCGGCTTGATGATTTACATCTTCTACAGCCGCCATCGCAGCGAGTTCGCAAAATAGCTATCAGCCTTCGGCTGTCAGCTCTCAGCGAGCACATTTCGGTCAGAGTGTCATCCTGAGCGGAGCGGACCGACGAGCTCTGCGAATCGGTCTGCGGAGTCGAAGGATCCTTATTTCGATCCGTTCACCCGCCGGCGGAAAAAACAACGGACAAGACCGCCGCCCTCGCAAATCTCTCCGCTGCCATCTACAATCTGAAACATGTCCGCCGCGCCAGACCGCCCCCCGAGCGCCTTCATCCAGCATCTTCCGAAAGCTGAGTTGCATTTGCACCTGGAAGGCGCGGTCGCGCCGGCGACTCTCGTCGAGTTGCGCCAGCGCCACGGCGATCGCGTCACGCTCGCCGAGACAGAAGCCCTTTACCGCTACAGCGATTTCCAGACGTTTCTGATGGCATTCAAAGAAGTCAGCGCGCACCTGCGTGGCCCTGACGACTACGAGCTCGTCACCTACCGCCTGATGCAGCATCTGAAGGAAGAAAACGTACTGCACGCCGAGGTTTACGTCGCCGTCGGCGTCTGCCTGTTTCGCAAGCAGGACTTTGCCGCGATCTTCGAGGGCCTCGAGCGCGGGCGCGCCCGCGGGGCGCGCGACTTTGGGGTTTCCCTGCTTTGGATTTTCGACGCTACGCGCCACTTCGGAGTGGAGGAAGCGCAAAAGGTTTTTGAACTGGCCGTGCGCTATCAGGACCGCAACGTCGTCGGCGTCGGCATGGGCGGCGACGAGCAGAAAGCTCCGCCGGAACTCTTCCGCAGCGTTTACGGATACGCCGAAGACAATGGCCTGCGCCTCACGGCTCACGCCGGCGAGACCGCGCCGGCGGAATCCATCTGGGGTGCGCTCAACCTGCACGCGGAGCGCATCGGCCACGGCCTCGCGGCAGGGCAAGATCCCGACCTGATCGACGAACTCGGCCAGCGCCAGATTCCTCTCGAACTGTGCATCACCAGCAACCTGCGCACGGGCGTGTGCAAGTCAATGGCTGAGCATCCCACCAAGAACTATTTTGACCAGGGCATGATGATCACCCTGAACACCGACGATCCGGCTCTGTTCGGGACGACGTTGTCGCGCGAATACCAGCTTGCCCAGGACGCCTTCGGGTTCACCGACGAACATCTGCGCGAGTTGGCGCGCAATTCCTTCGAGGCGTCTTTTCTTCCCGCAGAGAAGAAGGTCGAATTTCTCGGCCTGTTCGACGCCGCCGCGGCACGGTGAGGGTTAGCATGGCCATCCGTCCCATTCTTCAACTCGGCGACCCACGATTGCGCGAAAAATGCGCCGCGGTCGAAGATCCGGCGTCTCCGGAGATCCGCGAACTCGTCCGCGATTTGGCCGACACGCTCGCTCACTGGCGCTCGACCACCGGCTACGGGCGCGGCATCGCTGCCCCGCAACTCGGCGTGCTGCAGAAAGTGATTTTCCTCAAGCTGCCGGACATGGAACCCTGGCCGTTGATCAATCCCGAAATTGTTGAACGAAGCCAGCAGCAAATCATCGTGTGGGATGCGTGCCTGAGTTTTCTCTCGATCTTCATGCAAGTGGAACGGCACCGCGAGATCACCGTCCGCTACCGAGACTTGCAGGGCGAAACTCGCGACTTCCATGCCGGCGACGAACACAACCTTTCCGAGCTCCTGCAACACGAGATCGACCACCTCGACGGCATTCTGGCAATCGACCGCGTCGTCGACCTCAAAACAATTTGCACCCGCGAAGAATTTGAAAAGCTTTATCGCGATATGAGCCCCTACGCCGCTGCTCCCGCCACGGCCACAGGGAATCGTAAAAATCATCTAGCCCGTTCGGACTAGCCCGCGCACACTGTTCGAATCGCACTGACACCAGTGATGAAAAAATTTGTGCGCACATATGCAAGTTCTTGCAACCGCCGGCGAAGAAGCAAAATATTTTTTTCTCCTCCATTGCCAACCCTTGCGAACAGGGCTACCATAGCGCCGTCTCGCGGATGAACAAATGTTTTTCCGTTTCAGAACACAATGGGCCCGAGCATGTTGTGGGAGTTGATGAAGTTTTTCAGCGACGACGCTCTAGCGCTGTAGTGGGGCGACCGAACATGAATCTGGTTTTCCGCTCTCTAAATGCCTACGAAATTTCGCCTGGGCTCTAGGGGCAGCAGGTCCACTCCCTGAGGGTCTCGACTGTTCTGGCCAAGGCTTCGGTAACCAGGAGGAAGCAATGAATAAGAGAGAAGTGTATCGAACCGCCAACATCGGCCGCTTGCGGACGGTGGGGCTGTTTGTCGTGGCTGTCGTGCTGGTTGCTGGTGTGACACTGCCGGCTACCGCCGGGCAGCTGATTGCGCATAACACGCCCAGCTATGTGACCTCGGCGAAGAACCTCGGCGCAGAGGATGCGTCGAAGACGATGGAAGTCACGATCTGGCTCAACCCTCACAATCGCGCCGAGATGGATCAGTTGGCCAAAGATCTCTATGACAAGACGTCGCCCGTTTATCGTCAGTGGCTGAAGAGTCGTGACGTGGCAGCCCGTTTTGCCCCGACTGCAGCGGAAGCCAAGACGGTTCAGAATTTCTTCGAGTCGCACAACCTGAAGGTCGTTAATGTCGGCCCCAACAACTTTTTCGTGAGAGCGCGCGGAACCGTCGGCGATGTGCAGACGGCCTTCCACGTACAGCTCAACAACTATGAAGTGCACGGTGAAGTCCTCCGCGCCAACGATCGCGATCCGTCAGTGGATGACGAGGCGACCGCGGCGTTAGTGCATTCTGTTGCCGGACTGGACACCGGTCAGTACACCCACCCGCTGGCGGAGAAGTTTGCCGGAACAGAGAAGAAGATTACCCAGAATGTGAGCAAGGGCTCGAACACCTTCTTTTCGTCAGACTGCTTCACGGGCACCACAACCCTGAAATACACCACCAACGGGTCGTATCCCATCGGGATCTATAGTGGCAACTCCTATTACACGGTCGTGAACAGTCCGGGCTGTGCCTACACACCGCCGGAAATCTACACCGCCTACAACCTCAACGGTTTGTACGCGGAGGGCTTCAACGGAGCCGGTCAGACTATCGCGATCATTGACTGGTGCGGTTCACTGACCATCAAAGAAGACGCCAACACCTTCTCAAAAAAGTTCGGGCTGCCGTTGTTGACCTCTTCTAACTTCACCGAAATCTACACTCCCACGCCGTCCACCTGCGCTGGGCCGGACCCCGAGATCAACATCGATGTCGAGTGGGCTCATGCGATCGCCCCGGGTGCCAACATTGATCTCGTGGTGCCACCCTCGGCCACTTTCCAGGACGTAGATCAGGGCTTCTTCTACGCCGTCAATTACGATCTGGGCAACACGATCTCCGGCAGTTATGGAGCGCCGGAATCGCTCGTTGCGCCTTCGATCCTTAACACCGAGAATCTGATTGCGGAAATCGCCGCGCTCACCGGAATTTCGGCGCAGTTTGCCACCGGCGACGATGGCGACTTTACCGACTTCGGCATTCCGCCAACTGTCTCCACTCCCGCCGATTCTCCCTATGCCACTGGGGTGGGCGGCGTCAGTCTGGCATTAACCTCTTCCAACACCATTGCCTGGCAATCTGCCTGGGGAACCGATGAAACGCTGCTCAATGACGAGGGAACTATCTTTGATCCTCCGCTCGCCTTTGGGTTCATCTACGGTTCGGGCGGCGGTGCGAGCGGCTTCTTCCCATCTCCACCGTTCCAGGCTTCACTGGAATCGGCATGGCGCGAGTTGCCCGATATCTCGTGGCTCGCTGATCCGTTCACCGGGGCGGTGATTTTCCTCAGCGAGCCCGGCGAAACTCCCAGCTGGTATGCCTACGGGGGCACCAGCCTGGCGACACCGATGTTCTCGGGTCTCTGGGCGATTGCCAACGAGGAAGCCGGCGTGGCTCTCGGCCAGGCGGCTTCATACCTGTACACACTGCCGGCGGGCTTGATCACCGACGTGGTTCCGGTGGGTTCCAGCACCAACGTGACCGCGACAATCAAGCAGTCGAGCACGGTTACCGACTCCTACGATGCGGATCAGGTCATGAATCTGACCGGCACGTTCTACAGTGGCTTGTGGACGTATCCGTACGTGCAGGACTTGGTCCTCGCGATCTCGTTCGGCACAGACTCCAGTCTGGCGGCCGCTCCCGGCTGGGATGACGCGACCGGCCTGGGCACGCCGAATGGGCAGCCGTTCGCCGATTGGTTCGGTCCTTCGGCGGGTAACAACAAAAAGTAGCAGACGTTTGAAGTCTGACTCACCCTCCACCGCTTCGGCGGTGGAAGTTTTTTTCTGCCTTGAGTTTCCGGGCCGCGCCCACATCTGGCAAACTGACCATTGGCGAACAGGATCGCCGACCACCCTTGTTGCACATCGGCATCGTCGCATGCAGTACCGAGGGAGCCGCGCTGTGCTACCGCACCATTTCGCTCGAAGGGGCGCAGCGGCTCGGCCGCCACGACCATCCTGAAGTCTCGCTGCACTCGTACTCACTGGCGCGCTATATGAAGTGTATCGACTCAGGCGATTGGGCCGGCGTGGCGGAATTGATGCTTTCTTCGGCGGAGAAGCTGGCTCGGGCCGGAGCCGATTTTCTGATCTGTCCCGACAATACCATTCACCAGGCGTTCGACCTGGTCGAGCACCGTTCGCCGCGACTGTGGCTGCACATTGTCCGTGAAGTTGCCGCCGAAGCGAAACGCTGCCGCTTCAAGCGTCTGGCCGTATTGGGGACGCGTTATTTGATGGAGGGCCCGGTCTATCCCGACGCGCTGAAGTCTGCGAAAATCGAGCACCGCGTTCCCGGTCCCGAGCAGCGGGAGCGCATCAATTCGATTATTTTCGATGAACTGGTGAACGGCCAGTTTGTGCCGCGTTCGCTTGCCTACCACATTGAAGTCATTCGCGCGCTCAAGGACGAGGGCTGCGACGCCGTCGTGCTTGGTTGCACGGAAATTCCCTTGCTGGTGACCCCGGAATCTTCTCCGCTCCCGGTGCTCGACTCGACCCGCCTGCTGGCGAGGGCCGCAGTGAAGAAAGCAGTGGAAGATTAGCAGGAATCGTGTGGGACCGGATCTTTGATCCGGTCCGGCCCGAGCGAAGCTCGGCAGCCCGATTCAGATCGACTTTTACGATGGTCCTCACTCAAGATGAACTACCAGGCCCTCAACCTCACCAGCTCAAGTTTCGCTGGCTGCAAGGGTCCTACGCGATCGTCCGCCTCACGCCGGATGCGGCCATTCCTGACTGGGCCTCAAAAGGCGAGTTCACTTCGATCACTCGCAGTGCCGACGAACTCTCCATCGTGTGTCCGGCGGAGAACCTTCCGGCCGGCGTGCACTCTCCGCACCGCTGGATCTGCCTGAAGCTGGAAGGCCCGTTCCCGTTCTCCATGACCGGGGTTCTGCTGTCGTTCATCGAGCCGGTTTCATCTCAGGGCATTCCCATCTTCGCAATCTCGACCTACGACACGGATTTCGTGCTAATTCAGGAGGAGTGGGCGGGCGCTGCTTTGAATGCGTTGCAACAGGCCGGCCACGAACTGTGGCTGAAAGACGAATCGTGGCGGAAGCCGATCGAGTAGTTCGAGGCGCTGTCGGCCGGTCGCTGGTGATCTCCGTTCAGGGCGCAAACCTCACCTTCCGCTGTTAACCGGCCGCACAGCCGCCCTCCGATATGCTGTAATATCAGTTACTCAACCACATGCCTTCCGTTCTGACATCCCTGCGCCGCCAGGCCAAGGCCCTGAACCGCAACCTGCGCGGAATGAAGGCGGTCGCGCGCGCGCTTGCTTCGACCGACCATCCTTTGCTGGCGCACATCATCCCGATGCGTCGGTGCAATCTGGCGTGCACCTACTGCAACGAATTCGACGATTTCTCGAAGCCGGTCCCGACCGAGGAAATGTACCGGCGCATCGACAAGCTGGGTGCGCTGGGCACATCGGTGGTGACGATCTCGGGCGGCGAGCCGCTCATGCATCCTGAACTCGATGACGTGATCCACCGCATCCGCGCCAACGGCATGATCGCCGGGCTCATCACCAACGGCTACCTGCTGGTGCCTGAGCGCATCCAGCGTCTGAATCGCGCCGGCCTCGAGTGGCTGCAGATTTCCATCGACAACGTGAATCCCGACGAGGTTTCCAAGAAGAGCCTGAAAGTTCTCGACAAGAAACTGCAACTGCTCGCCGAGCACGCCGACTTTCACGTCAACATTAATTCTGTGGTCGGCGGCGGCATCATCCATCCGCAGGATGCGCTGGTCATCGGCAGGCGCGCGGTGGAACTGGGCTTCACCTCCACAGTCGGAATCATTCACGACGGCGACGGCCAGTTGCAGCCGCTTTCAGGTGAGGAGCGCCGCATCTACCACGAGATGAAGGCGCTCGAAAAGCGCAGCTTCACCCGTGTGAATGCATTTCAGGACAACATTGCCCAGGGTTTACCCAACGACTGGCGCTGCCGCGCCGGCGCCCGCTACCTCTATATCTGCGAGAACGGGCTGGTGCACTATTGCTCGCAGCAGCGTGGATATCCGGCAGTGCCGCTCGCCACGTACACGCGCGAAGACTTGCGCCGCGAGTACGTTACGGAAAAATCATGCGCCCCGCACTGCACCGTCTCCTGCGTGCATCAGGTCTCGATCTTTGACTCCTGGCGGGCCCCGCAGCACAGCGCGCCTCCCGTTCCCGCTGCAGTTCCCGCCGACGAGCTCGTGCAAATCAAGTAGAGCCGGCCTCATAGACGGTTTGGGCAGGGCCCGACTTCAGTCGTGCCGCTAAGAGCACATAAGATGCTGGGCTTTAGCCCCTGGGGTGAGCGCTTCTTGCCGAAGGCTGCACACGAATCCGCTGTGACTGAGTGCTGATTGTTCTCTTCCGCCCAACTACTTCTTCGGCTGCGCCGTCGGCGGTAGGAAGCCGTTCAGGCGCAGATACATTGCCGCCGAGCTGTAGTGATCGGCCCAGTCGTTGGTGAGCGCGATCAGGGCGAAAGCGCGTGAGCCAGTGTGACCGCCGAACAATTCGACTTCGTCGGCGAGTCTTGAGTCATCGATCTTGCTAAGCGCCGTCGTGCAAAAATCAAAACTGGCCTTCAGTGCCTCCACCAGTTTTTCCTTCCCGTCTGATTCCTTGAGCGGCACCGCCGCCGTGATCTCGGGCATATCGCCAACTCTCGAGCACAAGTAATTGTTCGATTCAATCATGTGCAGCACAAGGTGGCCGAACGTCATCTGTTTTTCGGTGGGATGGAAGCCAAACTTCTCGGCCGGCATTTCTTCCACCGCTGCAACCAAGTTTTTCTGCTGACGCGGAAGGATCTCTTTTACCGCCGAAGTGACTGGACTTTTTTCCTGAGCGAGAACCGCGGATGCAACAAAGAGGAGAATAATACCGCAGGTGCGTTTCATGGTGTCCTCCTGCGATCTTGGCTGGATGAGACACTCCGTACGCACTAATTCTACGCGCCTTGAGCGCGATGGGGATAAGGGTCTTAGCCGATCGCAACGGCAAGTGTGGTAGACGGCGGACCCGGCAGCAGACAGCTCCGCCGATTCCGGAGGCCGCGCCCGCACACGAGCTGGTGCAGATCGAGTAGCAATGATTCAACAGGGGGAAGTGGAACGTGGGGCACCTCCATTTCCACCACCTATTTCTTCGGTTGCGCGGAAGGCGGCAGAATCCCGTTCAGGCGTAAGTACATTGCCGCCGCAGCGTAGTGATCGGCCCAGCCGCTGGCCAGATGCAACGCCGCTGCAGCGCGCGGGAACTTGCGGCCGCCAAATAGTTCTACGCTGTCGCCCAATTTCGAGTCGTCCATTTTGCTCAATGCGTCAGTGCAGAAGGCGTAGGACGCTTTCACCGCGGCTACCAGCTGGTCTTTCGTGTCCGTGTCTTTGGCTTTTTCCACCCCCGGGGCGGGAACATCCGCCACTTTCGCACACAAGAAATTGTTGGCCTCGGCGATGTGCGCCGCCAGGTGCGCGAAAGTCATTTGATCGGGTGTCGGCTTGTAGGAATATTTGTCGGCCGGCATGGCCTCCAGCGCTCCAACCGTATCGGATTGCGAGCGCGGCAGCATGCCCCTGAGCGAAGTCGCGACCGGATCTTTCGTTGTGGTCGGTATGGACGATGTAGCTTGCGCAAAACTCACCGCAGCGCACAACGTAAGACATACGACGAGAACGATGCTTTTCACGAGAGAACCTCCTGAGGCATTAAAGATATACCGGCTGCGAGTGGCGCGTCATCCGCCCCTGCGCCTGCAAGATACAAAACACAGCACAACAAAGAGTTTCGAAGCTTGGGCAGTGCTCGTGGCACAATGACGCCGTGCCTAGCGACCCATCGTCACCCGCGCCGACCTTTGTCTACGGCACGGCCTGGAAGGAAGACCGCACCGCGGCGCTAACAGAGCTGGCGCTGCGCTCCGGTTTCCGGGCGATCGACACGGCCAACCAACGCCGCCACTACTTTGAAGCCGGAGTTGGGGAAGGCCTGGCTGCCGCCTACCGCGCCGGCATCGTTACGCGCTCGGAAGTTTTTCTGCAGACGAAATTCACCTACCAGCGCGGCCACGACCATCGGCTTCCCTACGATCCCTCGGCCAACCTGGCGCTTCAGGTCGGACAATCTCTGGCCAGTTCCCTCGAGCACTTAGGCACGGATCACGTTGACAGTTATGTGCTGCACGGGCCGGCCGCCCTCCATTGGAGCGACGAGGACGCCGAAGTCTGGGAAGCGATGCGCGGCGAGCGCGATGCCGGCCGCACGCGGCTGCTCGGTGTAAGCAACGTTTCCCTCCAGCATCTCGAGCAGATGGAGGCCGCTCATGACGAACTTCCGGCCTTCGTGCAGAATCGCTGCTTCGCTCGTCTCGGTTGGGATCGTGAGATACGGAACTTCTGCCGCGAGCGCGACATCGTTTACCAGGGATTTTCGCTGCTCACGGCAAACCCGGAGGTCCTTACTCATCCGCCGTTCGTCGCCCTTGCCCAGCGCATGGAAGCCACACCGGCGCAGGTGATCTTCTGCTTCGCGCATGCTCTGGGGATGGTTCCGCTCACCGGCACATCCAGCGCCGAGCACATGCAGCAGGACTTGGCCAGCTTCAATCTCGTGCTGGCGCCGGGATTCGTGCGTTCCATCGAAACGATCGCGGGGTGAAGGCAGGATGAACTCAGGACGACGGCGAGGGCCAGCACAACTCACCGAAACCAAACGGGGTCCCCGGATAAATCCGGCTCAGGGGCGGAAGCTTTCAAGCCGCTGAATGTACCAGTCCGGGAAGCCGTATTTCCGGGCGGGTGCCACGATCCGGTCTATGTAGTCGTTTGTCGCGGGCCTCGGATCCATAGCAGGGCAGATATAGCAAAGGGCCGGCTTCCATTTGCCGTCAAGCGTTTCGGTGAGGACCGCTTCGGGCAGATAGGTCTCACCTAGCACATCTTTCGCATGGGCATCGAGTAGGCCCAGTTCCGTATGGGTCCGGTAGCCAGAATGCCATAGACGGAGTGCTGGTTGGAGCGGACCAGGTTCGCACGGGGCCGAATGCAAATGTCAAAACCAAGAAGCTGCGCGACCTCAAACATCCTGGGAGCGTAGCTGACTTCCCGCAGAACATCCAGATTGATGTACGACCCATAGAAGAACACCCAGACTTCAGGTTCAGACGTTGCAGGCCCCTCAAGCAAGGGATTCCGCCTTACACCTTCGTCTCCAGCGATTCCTACATCGCCGCCAGGAATGAGGCGGCCAGCTTGAACACCAGATACCACCCAGCGACGATCATGATCGCAGTCGAGAGTTTGACCTTGCCAGTGCACGAGTAGCCAATGCCGACGAGCACAATGCTCCAGATGCTGGTCAGATCGAACGCCGACGCCATCGCCCGAATAAACTTGCCCGTGGTGTCCGGATCGAGATAGTAGCCCAGATTCGTACCCACGGGATTGTTGATGTCGAAGCCCTCCGGATTCACCCCGGCAAACAGGGCGACCGTGCCGAGAATCGCGCCCAGGATGCCGGGCAGAGCGCCATACATCGAAATGGCATAAGCCGTTTTGAACGACGTTTGCCCTCCCGCGCCCACCTTGAACGAGGCCCACAAGACCACCGTTTCCACCAGAAGATGAAACAAAATCATCAATGGGTTGCCGTAAGAGAGAAAGGCCACCACCTTGCTGGGAACCTGAATCCGCTGGGCCTGTTGATCGGGCGGCAGACGGTCGAATTGGTCGGCCCGCGAGGAGTGCGCGATCTGATTCCGCGCGACCTGATCGAAGCCGATCTGGCGGCTGATTGCATACACGAAGACAAGCGAGAAGATCGAAATCACAAGCCACGGTCCCCACCAGCTGGCGTTGCGGCGCAGGTCGGTGAAGGTTTTCGAGGGCGCAATAAAAGTGTTGAGAATGCGCGCGCCTTCCGAAAGCGGCACCGGCTCGGGAGTGGGAGCCGACGAAGCGGGCAAGACTGGAGCGGCAGCCATGCGTGCCTCCTGCGAGGAATTCCACGAAATTCTAGCTGGGGGTCTGCCGCGGCACAAGGAGGCGACTCGGCCCTCGAAACGTGAAGCTTAGCTTAGTGGCCTAATCACTTTCGAAGGCGCCATCCCGAGCGCAGCCGGTTTTCAGGCGGAGCGAGGGATCTCGCGCGGAGTGCCACGGGCGGTGCACGCGAGATCTCTCGCCTCGCTAGTGAGGACGCGAGGCTTCGGGATGACACTCAACGAGCGGGATTAGATCAAAACTGAACTGCTGCCCCAAGAACTCGCCCACGTCACGGTTGCCTTCGTTAAGATGTCCTGATGCAGAACGTCACGCCCGCTGCCATCGCCACGCTAGTTCTGGAGCTGGCTCCCGCCGTGGCCTTCGGTTTCGCCGCCGAGCGCATCGGGCAACGCGTCCAGCGATGGCCGGCAGCAGTGCGCGTGCTGTCTCCCGCGATCCTGGTCGTCCCCTATGTTGTAATCGCAGCCTCACAGCACTTGTTTCGCTGGTCGTGGTTTGGCTTGTATGCCGCGCTGCCGCTTGTGATCGCGTGGCTGCTGGGACAAGCGGCGCAGGCCGATCCCACCCAACGCGGCAACTGGCGTGACGCTGTGGTCCTGCTCATCCTCGGACTCGCCGTCGATTTGCGCTGGTTTGAATCCGCGTGGCCGTCTGGCCTGCGTGCGCTGAACGAACTGCTGCTCGTCGATATGGGCCTCTACGGGTTCCTCGCCATGCGGCAACTCGACGGCGTCGGCTTCAATTTCTGCCTCAAGGGGACCGACTGGAAAACCGGTCTGCGCGAATTGTCCTTCTTCACTCCGATCGTTCTGGTCCTGGGACTCGCGCTGGGTTTCATTCATCCCCACGCGAATGGGCCGGCGTGGTGGAAGGCGGTTCTGACCTGGATCGCAATTTTTTTCTTCACCGCCGTTCCCGAAGAGCTCTATTTCCGCGGATGGCTGCAGAATGTTCTGGAACGCCGTGTCGGCCGGGAGGCGGCACTGATCATCGCATCGATTCTGTTCGGGTTATCGCACTTCAATAAAAAGAATCCGCTGGGCCGCCACTTCAACTGGCGCTACGTAGTGCTGGCCACGATCGCCGGCATCTTCTACGGGCGCGCGTGGCGCGAACGGCGCCGGGTTCCGGCCTCCACCATCACCCACACCTGCGTGGATTGGCTGTGGTCGTGGTGGTTCTAGCCGTGGCGGGGTCTATTGCCGCCGATTCTGATTCGCAAGCCGCTTATTCGCGAGTTTTTATTTGCAATCTGTGTTCCACGGTCTGGCCAATGTCCTTCCAGACCATCCAATGCGGTTTCAGATCCTTTGCGCCGTGCCGCGCATAGAACGCCGGGCGGCTAAATTCGAAGGCTCAACGTCCACGCAGACACTCCGCGCACCCTGTGCGACAAACCATTCCGCCAAGAGATTAAACAATTCTGCCGCCACTCCCCGCTTGCGGCACTCGGGACGAACCGAAATCCACTCCAGCTCTCCGTCGCACCCGAAGCGGCGTGTAAGATGCCCCGCAATCAATCCCACGATGCGGTCACCCTCCACACCCACGAACACCGCGCGGGACGGCAACGACTCGCGTGGATGCAGCCCCGCGCCCAGGTATTGCCGGATGCGTTCCCGCCAGTACGGTTCAGTGCCCCAGTCCCCGGCGCGGATTTCCGCCATCTGCGGAATGTCGCCGTCGCCAGCCTGCCGGTAGAGGAGCTTGTCCTTCTCCATGCGTGCTTTATCCTTGCGGCGAATCCGTCGTTCTGCTGCGATGAAGATTACAGCACAATGCTGCAGGCGATTGTCTCCTCATCATCACGCGAGGCTGACGAGCGTCTAGCGCGTCGGGTCGTAGCGCAGGTACCCCAATCCCACCCGCAGGTGATGGATGAGCGCGTCGGGGACAGACACGGCGAAGCAAAGCCCGAGTAGTCCCTGCGCCAGGCCAAGCGCGTAAATGTTGCGATAGCGGCGAAAGAGCGCACACGAAACCACTCCCCACGCCAGCGTGGCCAGGGTGAGCCACACGCTGGGCAGGTGGGCGGCCGCGAACAGCACCGCGGTCACGCCCACAGCGGCTGTCTCACCGCGCAGAATGCGCGCCAGGCGCGGCTGAAAGTAGTCGTTCAGCAGGAACTGCTGGTAGATCGTCCACAGAAAGTAGCCCGTCACATGCTGAACGTCGGGATGGTACAGGGGATGAAGCGTCCCGAGCTGCTTGGCCAAGAGCACGCCAACAGTGGCGAGAACAGCGGCAGCAGGCAGAATCCACAGCGACGCCTTCAGGCCGCGATGGCCGAAGCCGAGTTCATCGCGTGTCGGGCGATCGATGACCACGATAGCAAGCGTGACCAGGAGCGCAACCGGGGACAGGACGCGCTGCACCGACTCCGGCGTCCAGATCGCGACCATGATGATCCCATAGCCGACCAGCACCTCGACCAGATCGCGGGCGAAACTTGGCTCAGGGCGTGACATTGGGCAAGTATGGCATGGGTTCTGGCCGCTTCGCTCGCCACATTGCCGGGCGTCTCTGCGCGGCGTGTGCCTACGTCGTCAGCTCAGGCGTGGCTTCCAGCAGGCTGCGAGTGTAGGGATGGGCGGGGCGCGCCGTGATCTGCTCGGTATCTCCAAGCTCGACGATTTGCCCCTTGTACATCACGGCGATGCGGGTCGAAAGATACCGGACCACCGGCATTGAATGAGAAATAAATAAGTAGGTCAGGCCGAATTCCCGCTGCAGCTGCGCCAGCAGATTGACAATCTGCGCTCCCACGCTGACGTCGAGCGCCGAAACCGGCTCGTCGCACACAATAAACTTTGGCCGCAGCGCCAGTGCCCGCGCGATGCCGATGCGCTGCCGCTGTCCTCCCGAAAATTCATGTGGATAGCGGCGCAACGCCGAATCATCGAGCCCCACGGCGTGCAGGAGTTCGACCACGCGGCTGCGCGTGTCGAGTTTTGATCGGCCGGGCAGTCCAGGGCGGCCGTTCCCGCTCGAATCTCCATGAATGATCAGCGGTTCGGCGATGATGTCCTCGACGCGAAAGCGCGGATCGAGCGAGGCGAAGGGATCCTGAAAAATGATTTGCAGGTCGCGGCGCAACCGCCGCATTTCGCCGCGGCCAGCCGAGAGCAGATCGCGGCCTTCGAAGCGTATGCTGCCCGACGTGGGCTCGATCAGGCGGAGAATGAGCCGGCCTAGAGTGCTCTTGCCCGACCCGGATTCGCCCACCAGTCCGAGCGTCTCGCCCGCTTCAATATCGAGCGAGACATCATTGACGGCGCGGACTTCGCCAGCTCTGCCGCCGACCCTCGCACTTCCGCCAAACGCAGATGCTCTTGCAGAAAATACCTTCGTCAGGTTGCGGACTTCAATCAGAGGCACGCTCGGATGCTACCAGATCAACCCGCCGCAATCAGCGGCACGGCGGCCAGAGCGGCCAGCAGGCCAACGAACCTCCAGCGGCTGAAATGTTCTTTCAGCACGATGCGAGCGAGCAGCACCGTCACCGCTGGATACAGCGAGGTGATCACCACGGCTTCATCCAACCGCCCGTGCTGATTGGCGTAAATGAACAGGGCGCTCGCCAGAATGTCGAAGCATCCGGCAATCACGCCAAAACCTGCGCTCGCGCGATCGAGCGCAAGAGGCGCGCGCACAATCACGACCGCGATGGCCGTAGATGTGAACGATCCCACACGAGAAACCACAGCAATCCACGCAGGAGATCCATGCGCCTGGTGAATGCACAAATAGAAAGTCGCGAATCCTACACCCGCGAGCGCCGCAGCGCCTACGCCCGCAGGACGGCCGCCGTCACCTTCGCCCTGCGGTTCGGGGCGCGTGATCAGCCAGATAGCCACGATGGCCAGCACGAAGCCTGCAATCGTCCAGCGGCTGGGTGCGCCTTCCATGGCGATGTCGGCCAGCGTGGGAATGGCCGCGCCGAGCAGCGCAGCAATCGGCGCCGTCAGGCCCATCTGCCCGGAGGCCAGGGCACGATAGAAGATCGCCAGCGCAAAGCCTCCCACCGAGCCGGCCACAAACGCCCACACCATGCTCGCGTTCGCGGGCAGCGGACCGCCCTGTGCGAAAGCAATGGCAAACATCAGCGCGAAGGCGCATATGTGTGAAAACGCAGTCAGCACAAACGCGTTGGCGCGGCGCGAGCCATATCCGCCCGCGAAATCCGCCGCCCCCCACAGAAACACGGCGGTCACCGAGAAAGCCACGGGCGCGAATTGATCCGGGATAAACACGAAGCATGAGCGTAGCATGGGGAGGAGCGTAGCCTAGCTTTAGCCTTGGGAATCGGGTACTCTTAGAAAGCTTGCCGGAGGTTCCTGTGAGGCGAATTCTGGTATGTGCACTATTTCTGCTGCTGGGATGTGTCAGTTTTGCCCAAACTGAAGCAGATACTCCAGCTTCTAAAGAGGATGTCGAGCGCTACCTCGATGCGATTCATTCGCACCAGATGATCAAGGACATGATGGTAGCCATGTCGAAGCCCATGCACCAGATGGTGCACGACCAGTTCGAGAAGAACAAGGACAAGCTGCCTGCCGACTTCGAGGCCCAGATGACCAAGAAGATGGACCAGATGATGAACGACTTCCCATGGGACGAGATCATCGATGCCCAGGTCCCGATATACCAGAAACACTTTACAAAAGGCGAAATTGATGCCCTGGTTACTTTCTACTCCGCGCCCACCGGTCAGAAGATTCTGCGCGAGATGCCAGCGATCATGGCGGACGCCATGACAGCGATGCAACCTATGTTGCGTCGGAGCATAAACAAGATGACGAACGACGTTCAGGAGCAAATCGCGCAGATGCTAAAGGAATCGGAGCACAAAGCGGGAAGCTTGTCGTCGTCTCCGAACTAGACGCCAGCATTGTACGCAGGAAAGGTCAGGCCTCAGTCCTCCGCTTCCACGTGTTAAAATTTCCACAGCTGGCTTTGTAGCCATAAACGTTTAGGCCAAGCCCGTCCAGGTTTCGGCATTCAGGTTCTGAGAGTCCGATTTTGATCGAACTGGCACCGTCGATTCTGTCGGCCGATTTTGCCCGGCTGGGCGAGGACGTACGCTCTGCCCGCGAGGGCGGAGCGACGATCATCCATGTGGACGTCATGGATGGGCACTTCGTCCCGAATATCACGATCGGCCCGCCGGTGGTGAAGTCGTTGCGTCGGGCGACCGAGCTGCCGCTGGATTGCCACCTGATGATCGAGAATCCGGACGAGTACATTCCCGCCTTTGCCGACGCGGGCGCGAACTGGATTTCGGTGCATCAGGAAGCGGTCCGGCACCTGAACCGCACGCTGCACTTGATCAAGAGCCACGGCTGCCTGGCCGGAGTCGTCATCAACCCGGCCACTCCGGTTGAGACGCTG
The DNA here is from genome assembly GCA_030038255.1 of Candidatus Sulfotelmatobacter sp. Taxonomy (GTDB): domain Bacteria; phylum Acidobacteriota; class Terriglobia; order Terriglobales; family Acidobacteriaceae; genus Sulfotelmatobacter. The sequence goes on from JASHPH010000366.1 coordinate 23,871, forward strand.
ACGGAAGTGCTCGATATAGTCGATTACGTGCTCGTAATGTCGGTGAATCCGGGCTTTGGAGGGCAGAAGTTCATTCCGTCTACCTTGAACAAAATGCGGCAGTTAGCCACAATTCGCAGCCAACGCGGCCTGGCCTACCGCATCGAAGTGGATGGCGGCGTGGCGCTCGATACGGTGGCCGACGTGGTCCGCGCCGGAGCGGAAATTCTGGTCGCAGGCAACGCCGTGTTCGGTAAGGGCGATCCAAAACAGAATGTGGAGGCACTGCTCAAGGCCGCCACGGAAGCCGCGCTGGTGAAGGTTTAAGGTTTATTCTCCCGAGGTCTTATGTCACGTCGAATTTCGATGATGGTCGTGATCGCAACGCTGCTGGTGTTGACCGCGGCCTGCACCAACAAGAAGGCTACCAATCCCCTGGCCAATGTCGGCTCCAAGCAGCCGGATAAGGTCCTGTTCGACAAGGCCATGGACGCCATGCGGCACAACCGGTTCGATGTGGCCCGCCTGACGCTGCAAACCCTGATCAACACTTATCCGGATTCCGAATTCATCGCCCGCGCCAAGCTGGCCGTGGGCGATTCCTGGTACGCCGAGGGCGGAACCGCGGCTCTGGCTCAGGCCGAGCAGGAATACGACGACTTCGAGACCTTCTTTCCCAACATGCCGGAAGCGGCCGAGGCCCAGCTGAAGATTGCCAACATCCACTACCAGCAGATGGAAAAGCCCGACCGCGACTACACCCATGCCCAGCGCGCCGAAGAAGAGTACCGCAAGATGATCACGCAGTACCCCGACAGCAAGCTCCTGCCCGAGGCGAAGCAGCGACTTCTGGAAGTGCAGGAAGTTCTGGCGGAGCGCGAGTTCGACATCGGGCGCTTCTACTACCTGCGCGAATCCTACCTTGCCTCGATGGCCCGCCTGCAATCGCTCGTCGAACGGTATCCGCTCTACAGCAAAGCCGACGAGGCGCTGTACATGCTCGGCCAGAACTACGAGGCCCAGATCGCGCGCCTGCGCAGCGCTCCCACCTGCGACGTCCACGGCCTGCCTCGAGGGTGCGTGCGCGAAGCCGACAAGGCGATTTACATCAAGGAGCAAACCCAAAAAGCTAGCGACGCCTACTCGCTGATCCTTACCCGCTATCCCATCATGTTGCGCGCCGACGATGCCAAGAAGCGCCTGGAGGCTCTGCACCAGCCCATCCCGCGGCCCACCAAGGCTGCGCTGGCGCAAAACAAGGCTGAAGACGCCAGCCGTCGCGAGGCCACCACGGCTGAAAAGCTGATGGGTCTGGTGCGGAAGGGGCCTGACGTCTCCCAGGCGGCCAAGGTCGGTGAGCCGACCCTGGTGGATCCCACGCCGGTGAGTGTGCAGGAAGTGCTGCGCAACGACACGATCGCGGCCGTCAATTCCACTCGCGGCGAAAAAGCCCTGCAGGTGGGAGTGCTCAAGGCAGGAGAGCCTGCTCCCAGCGAGGCCGCGCCGCGCTCGGATCAGACGCCGACAACCTATGCGCCCGCCAATCCTCTGGCTGCCGTCAGTCACATGCAGCCCACCACGCCAAATGCGAGTGCGTCGCAACCTGCTGCGCAGGAAGACGCCAACGAACTGAAGCCCATCGACAGCGCAGCCGCGCTGCCTCCGCCGCCGCAGCTGAACGAAATCCAGCCGGGACAGTCATCTTCGTCTGCCAAAGCTGCCGCTGACTCGGACCTTGCCAGCGACAAGGACATCTCCAGCAGCAAGAAGAAGAAAAAGAAAGGCCTGAAGAAGCTGGTTCCGTTCTAAATCTTGTCATCCCGAGCGAGGCGGAGCGACAGCGCGACGCCGAGTCGAGGGAGCTTGAGCCTCCTCGAACGACCGGCCCAGACTACGCGGATAGCGCCGAACTCTGTGCGCTGCAAATCGCGCGTTAGGCTCGCATCCTTATCAAAATGACCGTGGCCAAATCTCCACACGCCGCCGAAGACCGTGCTTGGCGGGCCCTCCCGAAGCCAGCCGCGCCGCGGCGAAACGTGAAAGCCCGGCACGGCAATGCCGGGTAGCATGGAAAAAAAGACCAAGTCCCGTAGGGACGACACTCCAAAGAAGGACACCTGTGTCTAGCTTCCCGTTTCCAACGCCTCCTCAATCCACTAGGTGTTGACCACTAGTAACCTGTTACCTGCCTTTGGCGACATTGACTTACGTTCTAGGGCAGGTTACCTTCGCGATATCTCCCCTCATCAGAGGAAAAACCTTTGGCTCGGAAGATACTGCTCGCCGATGACAGCGTGACCGCCCAAAATATGGGGCGAAAAATCCTCGCTGATGCCGGTTACGAGGTCGTCGCGGTCAACAATGGATCCGCTGCCCTGAAGCGGATCTCCGAGCAGAAACCCGATCTCATCGTGCTGGATGTCTATATGCCCGGCTACAGCGGGCTGGAGGTGTGCGAGCGCCTCAAGGAAACGCACGAGACCGCGCGCATTCCCATCCTGCTGACCGTCGGCAAACTGGAGCCGTTCAAGCCCGAAGAAGCCAAGCGCGTCCGCGCCGATGGCTTCATCGTCAAGCCGTTTGAAGCCAGTGAACTCCTGAGCGCACTTACCAAGCTCGAAGACAAGATTGTGCCGCACAGCGAGGGCTCCAAGCCCGGAAGGTTCGCGCGCGCCATTGCCGCCGTCGAAGAGGGCCGCTACGACAAAACTGTCGCGGCCGACGAAGATTCGGGCTGGAAGAGTCGCATCAGCTTCCCCTCCCGGAAAAAGGCGAAGAAGCAGCCCGAACCGGAAGACGCGGAAGATCCTGCCATTTACAACCCGGTCAACAAGGATTTGCGCACCGTGGCCGAGCGTCCTTCCCCCAAACCGCAGCCAACGAAGGCGGAGGCAGAGGACAACCGGGTCGATCTGGGCGCGCTCGCTCCCGAAGGCTTGCCCAAGGATGTAACTCCAGAAGAAATCGCAGCGCTGGCAGCTGCTGCCGCCCGCATGACCGGCACGGTGGCCGAGACGAAAATTGATGAGATTAAGGGCGGAGACGCCAAGGCCCCGGAAGCCGCACCAGAACCATCGCTGAGCGCACCCGCGGACCCCAAGACAGCGGAAGCGGCCGGCGAAGTCAAGGCTGAAGTTCCCGCCGAAGCCAAGGCAGAAACCAAGGTCGAAGCAAAGCTCGAAGCCCCGGTCGAAACAAAGACCGAAACAAAGACCGAAGCCCAGTCCGAAGCGAAGACCGAGACAAAATCCGAAACCAAGTCAGAAGCGGCCGCCGAGACTCAGCCTTCCGCCGAGCCGCCCGCATCGACTTTTGCGCCATCTGGCGCGGCACAGGAAGAAGCCGCGCCGGCAACAGCCGCGAAAGAAGCCGCGCTCGAGACCGTGCCTGCGCCGTCTTCGGCGCACGAACCATCCCGCTCCCGCGAAACGTCCGACGAGCCTGTGACCATGGCCGTGGCCGCAGGAGCAGAATCCGCCTGGGCGCCATCTCGCTGGACCGCCATTGCTGCGACGCTTTCTGCCGAAGAAGCTTCGCTCTCTCTCGAAAGTGAAATGCAGAAGGCCAGCGCAGCTTTCGCCGCTGCTGAGGCCGCTGAAACGAAATCCACTGCCGTCCCGCAACCTGCGCCGCCAGCTTCAGAGCCCGCTCCGGAAGCGCCGGCTGCGGCGACGACATCCGCGACCGAAACTGCATCGGCTGAGCCGGCAAAGATCGAACCGGCGAAGATCGAGCCGGCCTCGATCGAAACTGCATCGATCGAACCAGCCAAGATCGAACTAGAAAAGATCGAACCAGAAAAGATCGAACCAGAAAAGCCCGAGACAGCGAACGTCGAATCTGACGTCGCACCCGTGCCCGCACTAGCTGAGCCTGCGGTTCCGGCACCTGTTGTTGAGCCGTCGCCAGGATCTGCAGCGGAGGCGACCATCTCCGAAGTGGCCAGCATTGCGACCGAAGCTATCCACGCTGCGGTGAAGGAATTCGAAAAAGTCGCGTCATCTCAGATCGAGACCGCGCCTGCTCCCTCCGAACCGGCGCACGTACCCACTGTCCCCAAGCCAGCTGATGAGGCTGTCGCGCAAACTTTCGCCATCACCGAAGCCAAGGCAGAAGAAACTCCGATGGTGAACGCGGCGACAGAAGCCGAACCGCCGAAGCAGGAACGGGCTCCAGCACCGGCAGCGCAGGAAAAGTCGGCTGCGGAATTCCCGGTGTCCGCCCCCAAATACGAATCAAAAGACGAGCCGAGCTACCAGGCAGAACACTACCAGCCAGAACAAAGCCACACTGAAAGCGAGAAGGTTCAGGAAAAGGCGGAAGAGCCGGCGCCCGTCACACCGGCGGCTGAAGATCGAGGCGCAGCCACCACACTGTCCGCCAAACTCGAAGAAATCAGAGACGAAGTTACGGCGGGCGAGACTTCCCCGGAGGCGGTCACTCCGGCTCCCGCTGGCTCTTCTCCTGCGCCCGAGTCCACCGTCGCAGACTCGGTGGCTGCAGCAGCGGCCGCAGCACAGGCATACATCGCACGTGTAAGAGCAGCGGAAACCGCAAGTGCACCGACGGACAACCCGATTGCTGGAGGGACAGACGACATGGCAAAGAAAGAATCGGAAACTGCAGCCACTGCCGCGGGCGCCTGGGCAAGCTGGCGGCGCATTCGCGACGTCGGACACAAGTCCACGACGCCGTCACCCGACAGCGGAAAAGGGCAAGTCTCGGCCAAGGAAGCCGCATTCGAGCGCGAAGAAGCCTCCGACAAAGATCAGGACAACGCCGCCATGGCCGTTGCCGCCGGCGCGGAAAAAGCTCCCGAGGAAGTTACGCCGGCATCGGAATCCGATTCCGGTGAAATCGCCAGTATTGTCGACAGCGTGCTGGCCGATCTGCGTCCCAAAATCGTCGAGGAAATCTCAAAGAAGTTGGGCAAGAAGAAATAGCAACTCCGGAATCCCTTCTGCTGGCTTCTCAACTTAACTCTGTAACTACTGCGAGCCCCGGTCTCCAGACCGCGGGCTCGCAATGCTTCGCGAGCATTCTTCACAGCATACGTTGGCCCTAGGGCCTCACGTTTCCTAAGGCAGATTTATGATCATAGACGCATGAATCTCATTCGACGGCTGGCCAAATCGGGCATTGTCCTGTTTTTGGGCCGCGAATCCAGGCCGCGAAAGATTCTTCGCGGACTCGCCTCCGGCTATCGGATCAGCGTATCCCCAGCCGATAATCTCGGGTACCTGCTGGGCACGGCCGAGCCTCATCTGCAAGGGATTATCCGGGAATATGTCACTGCCGGCGCCACCGTGTACGACATCGGCGCCAACATCGGCTACGTTTCCCTGTCGCTGGCGAAGCAGGTTGGAGCCACCGGGCGCGTGATCGCGTTCGAGCCGATTCCGCGAAATGCAAATTCTTTTCGGCAGAACATCGAGCTCAACGGAGTCACGAACGTCCAGCTGTTCGAAGCCGCCGCTTCCGACAAGTGCGGCGAGGCCATGATCCGGTTCGCCGAGAACTTGACCACCGCAAGCCTGGTTTGGCACCGGCACGATCCGCGCGCCACGGAACTCAATATCAAAACTGTGGTGATCGACGAGTTAGTAGAAGCCGGTGACTTCGGCCCTCCTGCATTCGTCAAAATCGATGTTGAAGGTGCTGAGGGTTTTGTATTGCAGGGAATGCGCCGCACGATCGCTCGTGCCCAGCCGGTTGTGTTCCTCGAGTGCTCCGACAGCGGTCGGGAAACATCCTGGCATCTGCTGCGGGAACTGGGATACTCCTGCCATTCCGCCGTCACGCGCCATCCGGTCCGCGAGTTTGACGACTACCGCCACTCGGATTTCCTCTGGCTGCCCGCGGGCCGTTAGCGAATGTTCAGGTCAGCATAGTGGGCGAAGCCCGAGAGCGCCACCTGGTCGTCACCAGGTATGTAAAAGCCAAACTTGCCCTGGCTGAGATTAGCGCCGGGCTGCGTCCAGCGATCCACGACGGTAAAACTGTTACCGTTCCTGATCTCGTGGACGACTTCCGTGGGGCTAACGCGAATATGGAGCGTGCGGAAACTTTTCTTGTCGCCTTCATCAGGCACTTTGATCTCGTCCGTTTTCCGCCCGTTGCGAATCACAGTGCGGTAGAAGTTCTTGTCGTCCAATTGGAAAAGGACGTAGTTCTTGGGGTCGGTGTAATTGAGCACCCATTGCAAGAGGTGACCTTTGTTCGGCATCGCAGAAAAAACAAAGGTACCCGAGGCAGGAACGGCTCCGTATAGGACGAAGTCCCCTCCTTTGCGAACGAAAGAATCTTTCTCGGGCTTCCAGGCGCCTGGGTCATCCCACTTCGACATACCGCCCGGGGCGAGCGACAGATCCAAGGTCTTGGACTCACCAGCGACGACTTCGAGCGTGGACCAGCGTGTGAATTTGTCAGCCGTTCGTGCGGTAAGAGTATAAGTACCGGGGGCGAGATTGACCGGGACGCCGCTGCTTACCATTGTCAGCAGGTCACCTTTCACGATTGCAACCTTGGCGTCGGCGGGCGCGAAGGTAATTTTCAGTTGGCCGGGAGCGGCTTCCAGCGCGGCATCCGCAGCAGCGAGAGATATGGCTCCGCCTGCAACGAAGTGTTCCTTGAACTGCCGTGGCTTGAATCGCTCTTTGCGTAGCTCGACGGTATGGTCGCCGGGATTGACGCTGGAGACGAAGAGCGTGCCATCCGCTTGAATGGTACCGGCAAGAGTTTGATCGACGAAAACCGTGGTTCCGGGAGCTCCACCCTGGATGGTCAACGAGGCCAGGCGAGGTAGTGGCTGAGGCTGGGGTTGGAGGTTGAAAACGAGCGTGGTCTGTTCGCCCTGGCGAATGCGGATCTTCTGCTGGGGAGTATCCTGAAAGCCGCTCTTCGAGACTTGCACAACGTAGTCGTTGGGCTCGAGATTCGGCAGGCGCAATTGGCCGGCTCGCGTGAGTTGCCGTTGAGGTTTCCCATTGAGAAAGACTTTTGCGTCGTCTTGACCGGCAACGACCAAGAGTGTGCCCACCTTGTGACCGGACTCCGCGGGCGATTGATCGTCGGGCGAGACTTTTCCGGCAGCGGCGTCGGAGGAAGCGGGCGAAGCAGGCAGGGATGGTTTAGGAGTCGTTTGTGCGGGAGCGGAGACGTCCGGAGCAGAGACCGCCGGAGCGGAGGCTGCGGGGGCAGCGACGGTGGGCGCTGAAACTGCGGGCGCTGTGACGGCCGGAACCGCTGTAGGAGTCTTTGCTACCTGCGGAGCGGGATGTTTTCGCGTGAAGAAAAAGACGCCTGCGCAAGCGATGATCGCGGCCGCGGACACGAGGATCAAGCTGGAGTGCGACCTCGTGCGCTGCTCTGGCTGGGAAGCCAAGGATGTGGCTTTGGCTGCCAGTGCGGCAAGCTCGGCCGTGGAAACAGTATCGGCTGGTGGCGGCGCGAGTTGCGGCTCTGGCAAAGTGCTCGGGACTTTGACCGGCGGCTCAACATTGGCCGGGACTTTGCTCGGCGGGGCAATGCTAGTGGGAGGGTTTCCGGCTGGGATCGGCTTGTTTGGAACCTGACTCGGCGAGTCCAGGTTGGTCGCAACGTTTCCAGCCGTAGCCGGGCTGGGCGTAACCTTGCTTGGCGGAATCTGCGGGGTATCGGCGGGTGAAGGTTTCGGAGCGCTGGGGCGCGGGACGTGAAGAATAACTGTCGCGCCTTTGCTGCGCGGCGACACGCTGGAACTCTCCTGGGGGACCAATCCCAAGCGGAGCAGCAGGGCATTGGCGATGGACAAGATTTCGCCATCCGTCCAATGCTTGGCGGCCACCGCTTGTATGCGCTCGGCTAATGCTTGTTTTGCAGCAACGTCCGCGGCCCCATCGATTTCGCGCTGCAGGCGCCGCAGTTCTTCCAAGTCGCCGCGGCGGGCCTGCCGCCGTCGGGCATCCTGGTCGCGTTGGATTGCATCCTGGACCTGAAGCAACTTCGGATCGTGGGGATGAACCGCCAATCCCTCTGCAACCCAAGCCAAGGCTGCGAACAGATCACCAGAGGACTGCAGCTTGTGCGCTTGCGACACCCAATCCTCCACGGGGCTTGTTTCTTTCTGCTGTACGATTCGGCCGAGGATTGTTTTGGCCGTCGGATGCGCGGGGTTCAAGCGAAGCGCCTGATTGGCCAGCTTCTCGGCTTCCAGCCAATCGGTTTCCACAACGGAGTGCGCGTGCTCCACCAGGGCATTGGCCAGAATGGAGCGGGCGAGAGAATTGTTTTT
>JASHPH010000367.1 GCA_030038255.1 Candidatus Sulfotelmatobacter sp.
GCAGCGGAGCGCAGGCGGCGCCTCACCATCTGCTTCAACCTTCTGAAGCAGGGCGCTCTTTCATAATGCATTGACCCCTCGTCCCCGCTCCGCGCCCAGCACGCCCGTTCAAGGGCTCGAGTTTATTAGTTAGTTATTAATCAGGACGGACTTTCTTCGCTCAACCTCCGATCCTTTCGAGTACATGTTGCGATGAAAGGCAGCCGAAAATGATGCAGCGTGTCACGTCGACGGTGGTACCATCCTGTGTTCGCCCACAGGGCTAACCCATGATTCGAGCTGCACGTTCCGTCGCCTCACCCAACGCTGTCTGCATCGCTGATCTGCGCACGATTGCGCAGCGGCGCATCCCGAAAGCAGTCTTCGACTATCTGGATGGCGGCGCCGAGGGTGAAGTTACGCTGCGCGAAAATTGCCGCGTTTACGACGATGTGACCTTCCGACCTCGCTGCGCCGTAGCCGTGGGCGACTGCAGCCTTGGCACGCGCGTTCTCGGATTTGATCTGGCTGTACCCTTCCTGCTCGCCCCGGTCGGTTACAGTCGGCTGATGGAACCGGGCGGGGAAGTCGCGGCGGCGCGCGCCGCTGGCAATGCCGGTACGGCGTATATTCTCTCGACCATCTCCGGACACAAGCTCGAAGACGTGCGCGCGGGATCCAAGGGGCCGGTGTTTTATCAGCTTTATCTGATGGGTGGGCGCGGCGCGGCGGAGGGCGCGATCGAGCGCGCCCGCAACTGCGGATTCAATGCGCTAGTGCTCACGATTGACACGCCGGTTTCCGGAATCCGAGAGCGCGATTACCGCAACGGCATGAAGGAATTGATCAGCGGCGGCTTGTTCGAGAAGTTGCCGTACGTACCCGAGGTGCTTTCGCATCCGGGATGGCTGTGGGGCTACCTCCGCGATGGCGGGCTGCCTGCGCTGCCGAACGTGGTGATTCCCGGCAAAGGTCCGATGCCGCTCGTGGATATCGTGGCGGCGCTGGCCGCGTCGACGGCGACATGGGCAGATCTGAAATGGATTCGCGAGTTGTGGCGCGGCCCGATCGTAATCAAAGGCGTGCTCACCGGTGATGACGGACGACGCGCTGTCGATGAAGGCGCAGCCGCCATTTCGGTTTCGAATCACGGAGGCCGGCAGCTGGATTGCGTGCAGTCATCGCTGCGCGCTTTGCCTGAAGTTGTGAAAGCTGTCGGAGACAAAACACAAATTTTGATGGACGGCGGTGTTCGCCGTGGCACCGACGTGATCAAGGCGCTGTGTCTGGGCGCGCGGGCCGTGCTCTGCGGTCGCGCGTATGCTTATGGGCTGGCTGCAGCTGGCGAAGCAGGGGTTAACCGTGCGATCGAAATTCTGCGCACCGATGTCGAACGAACGCTGCGCCTGCTCGGCTGCCCGTCAGTCGCGCAACTCGACCGCTCGTATGTGAATGTGCCCAAGAGCTGGAATGAAAACTGAGTCGTGATCGCACGGCTGGTGGCTGTCGCCGATTTCACCTTGTCCGCGTTTTGCTAGAACGCGTTGCGGAACGCCCAGAACAAAAATCCCGCAAGCACCATCGAGGCAGGCAGGGTCAGAACCCAAGCCATGGCCAGGTTGCGCACCGTGGACCATTGCAACCCGGAATGATTTGCAGCCATGGTGCCAGCGACCCCGGAAGAAAGCACGTGCGTCGTACTCACAGGTAAGCCGAATCCGTCGGCCGCGCCGATGGTCGCCATGGCTATGATTTCGGCGGCAGCTCCCTGACCGTAGGTGAGATGTTCCTTGCCGATTTTTTCTCCCACCGTGATCACGATCCGCTTCCAGCCCACCATCGTGCCCAGCCCGAGAGCCATTGCGACAGCCACCTTCACCCACGCCGGGATGAATCGCGTGGCGTGGTCCACGTGCTTCTTGTAGTTGTCGAGCACGGTCCAGTCGGCGGCTGAGATGGAGGGCTGGTGCGTTTTCTTCATCAGACGCAGGGCTTCGCTGACGAGATACATGTCGTTGCGGAAGTTGCGGACCCGGTCCTGCGGGACTTTCGACATTTCTCCGAACACCGCGGTTTCGTTGCCGATGTCGTTGACGAGCTGGCGCAGGGCCAGCATGGTGTTGGGAGTGAATTCCTTGGTGCGGATGTAGGTGGTGACCTCGTCGCGATCGTCCCCAACGACTGCGTTGGGATTTACGTAGTTGGAGAGAGTGTTCGCCGTTTGCTGCGATACGGCGATGAAGTCCTCGGAGTCCTTGTGCGTGATGGCGTGATTGAGGGCGTATGCCGTGGGCACAGTGCCGACCAGGATGAGCATGATCAATCCCATGCCCTTCTGTCCGTCGTTCGAGCCGTGAAAGAAACTGACGCCGGTGCAAGTGAGGACCAGCAAGCAGCGAATCCAGAACGGCGGTGGCTCGGTGCCCGCCGGTGCTTCGTACAGCTTCCTGGTTTTGATGATGGCCTTCATCACCAGGAGCAACATATAGGCGAGAACGAAACCGAAAATCGGAGAAAGAAACAGTGATTTGCCGACATTGGCAGCCTGGCTCCAATCCACGCCGCTGGTGCCGTTTTTGACGGACATCACCTGGTTGGCAATGCCGACGCCGATGATGGAGCCGATCATGGTGTGGGAACTGGAGGCGGGCAGACCGAAATACCACGTGCCGAGGTTCCACAGGATGGCGGCGACCAAGAGGGCGAACACCATGGCGAATCCGGCTTTGCTCCCGACCTGCAGAATCAGTTCGACCGGCAGCAGCGAGATGATGCCGAATGCAACCAGTCCGCTGGAGGTCATAACGCCGAGAAAGTTCCAGAAACCGGACCAGACCACGGCCACATGAGGCTCGAGAGAGTGGGTATAAATCACCGTCGCCACGGCGTTGGCCGTGTCGTGAAAGCCGTTGACGAATTCAAAGCCGAGGGCCACCAGCAGGGCAATGGCGAGCAGGACATAAGGAGTGATGGAGGCGGAGTGGACCGTGGACAGGTCGGAAAGAAGATGAAATGCGGCGTAGGAGACGCCGATCACAAAGATGACGCCGAATCCGACTATGCCGATCATTCCCGGACGTCTGCTGAGTTTTTCCTGAATTGCCGGTGCCGCTGCTGTGGCCATACTTATGCCCCC
>JASHPH010000368.1 GCA_030038255.1 Candidatus Sulfotelmatobacter sp.
CAATTGCCCGGGAGGGGTTCTTCTGGCTGGTCTCGATGGCTGCACGGGTCATCGGAAGGTCGCGGCGGTTCAGGACCGTGTCCGTAGGATATTTTTGGGCCAACTCGTCCGCCAGCGCGCGAGCCTGGCGCAAATCTCCCGACCAAGCGTAAGCTAGGGACGCGGTAGCCATTTCGCCTTTTTGCCTGGCCAGGGACAGTGCCTCGGTGGCATCACGGCGCGCCTCTGTCGAATTTCCAAACGACGCTTCCCACAGAGCGGTAGCAACCAACACGGAGCTTGCTCCTCCAAGTCTGCCCTCGCGACGATAAAGCTCAACTGAGCGCCGGCCGAACTCCCGCGCCTTCTTCACGCGGCCGTAGTAGGCTTCGGTGAACGACTGCCCCGCCAGGAGTTCTCTCTCGATCTTCGATCCGGCAGGTGCGGACCGCACAATGCGTTCCATCTCGGATGGATCATGATTCAGAAATGCTAGACTGTAAGAAGATTTGCGCAAATCCCAAGACTCGCTTTTCACGTGCTGCGCTTCAGCCTCTGCGATCCGTTTCTTGGCCTCTTCCAATCGATCAACGGCCAGCAAGCGGTGCACCAGATTCAAACGGTTCGCCAGCGAGGGATCCCTACGATAAGCCTCGCGCGCCTCGTCAAGAGCCTCATCCCACTGTCCCATGTCTGCGTATGTGACCCCCAGAATGCGGTAGACAGCGGGATCCTGCGGATAGAGACTTTTCTGGAGTTCAGCAGCCTGAACGGCTTGCTCAAGTTCACCCCTTCGGTTGTGGTACACCGATTCAATGAAAAGCCTCTCCCGTTCCGTGACTCTTTGGCGAAGAGAATACGCCTTTCTGTCGTACTCCTCGGCCAGTTCTCCTTTTCCCATGTCGTTATAGCTGCTTCCAAGACGTAAATAGGCCATCGCGAAGTTTGGGTCCAATTCGATGGCGCGCTGGAGCAAGGAAACCGCTGTGGATAAGTTCCCCTGAACATACTGTTTCGTCCCAAGGCTGTAAGCCTGCAAGGCTTCCAGAGAGGACGTGGTGGCTTGCTCCAGGGGAACATCGAGGCTCTCGACGCTGCCCAGGGACTCGCCCAGCTTGCGGCGAAGCAGCGAAGCCTCCTTGCTCAGCGCTCGCAGAACATCTTCTTTCCGAGCCACCTGCGTTTGCTCCTGGGCGAGTACCGCTCCGGTCGAGCAGTTCACCGCCTTCAGGCCGAGCACGTACTGGCTGCCCAAACTGGCGATCGAACCTGTAATGAAGGCCTTGCTCTGGCTGCGCTGGCATACTTCGCGCGCTACTTCTTCGTTGAGCGGGTCCTGGGATTGCCGGCCCATCTGTTCCAGCGTGGCCCGCACCCTACCCTCCGGGAGGATGTTGAGCAGAGGCGACTGGCTCAATTCCACCCGCAGACCCTGCGGGAGAGCATCCGTGAACACCGGATCGCCCGTCGTATTGGTGATATCTGCAAGCACAATCGGGTCCTGCACGGTCAAAGGGGCCGCGCTGCGTGAGCGCACGAAAAGCACGACTGTGGCGATTAGGGCCGCGACTACCACCAGGCCAGCAGCCACTGCTACCTTCGTCACCCATGGCTTCCGCGCGCGCGGCACCGCACTCGGCGGAGCGGTGCTATCGGGCGCCGGCGGCCGCCGCAGGTCCACGGCCAGTTCCTTCGCCGACTGGTAGCGCTGTTCCGGTTTCTTCTGAACGCACTTCTCGATGATCTGCTCTAACTCCGGCGAGAGGCGCGGATTAACCGTTCTCGCCGGCGTCGGAGTCCTGTGCATAATGGCCCCGATCAGTTGCGAGATTTCAACATCGGCAAACGGGGGCCGTCCCGTCGCCATCTCGTACAACACCAGGCCCGCACCGTGAATGTCCGTGCGCCCGTCGATTTCCTCTCCGCACACCTGTTCGGGCGCCATGTACGCCAGGGTTCCAGAGATGGCCCACCGGTCGAGATTGCTTTCCGTGGTACTGGTGTCAACAGTTGGCTTCCACAGCTTTGCCAGCCCGAAATCCAGGATCTTCAGGCCACCCGTATCCGTGAGCCGGAGGTTTCCCGGTTTCACATCACGGTGCACCACGCCGTGCTGGTGTGCGGCCGCGAGGCCTTCGGCGATTTGTACTCCCAGCCGCAGCACCTCCTCCTCCGGCAAAGGCCCGGCCGTCAGTTTCTCGCTGAGGGAGGCGCCCGGGATGTATTCCATCACCAGGAAGTCCACGCCCTCCTGCGTGTCGAAATCATGGATGGTGGCGATGTTCGGATGATTCAGCTTGGAAAGCGCCAGTGCCTCTCGGCGGAAATGCTTGCGGTGCGATTCATCCTCGAGAGTTCCCGGCTGCAGGACTTTGATGGCGACTTCGCGGTCCAGGTGCTCGTCGTGGGCGCGATAAACCGCACCCATCCCGCCGCTGCCGATTTTCTCGGTGATGCGATAGTGGCCTAGCGCGACGCCGAGAAGAGGATCCTCGGTTAAAACCGGACCGGGCATGGGAAGTTCGTCTTCCCTCCCTGCGCCATGCTCGGCGACCAGAAGGTTGCCCGGATGTGCTGGAGGTTACCTAGAGCTGTGACCAATGTCACGCCGCCGTGCGATACAGAAAAAAATCGCCAATCAAGAGGCCCCGCCCTGCCTAGGCCATTGTGACCTATGCTCGCGGCCGGAATAGACCGGAGTACGCGGATTCTGCCATTACTTCTGGTTTGCCCGTCACCCGCCCGCGATCAAGCGGAGCCTGACTTGCCAATTCTTCCTTGTGACTCGGTTTGTAGCTCGAACGTGACCGGGGTCACTGACGCCGGAACCCACAGATCGCAAGCTGTCTCAGAGATCTTCTTGTTCGCCCTCGGGCGGGCC
>JASHPH010000369.1 GCA_030038255.1 Candidatus Sulfotelmatobacter sp.
ATCGAAGGCCACTACGAAGTCCTTTGCGAACGGAAAGGCTGGCATCGATGCGCGTGCGGTTGGTTCGGGAAAAAGAGGAAGTGGTGCGCCCATGTCGAGGCCGCGCAGAGGATAGGCGGATGGAGATACGATATAGAGCGACCTAAGAGGATTCTAGCATGAGACCGAGCCTCGCCTACTCCGACGTGCGCCACGCGGGGATGTTCACGCCCGAGCAGCTAGAACTGATGAAGGCTCTGAACCGCGCCGCGATTCCCTACAAGTCTGAGCACTACATACTGACGGACATCTGGGAGCCGAAGTACCAGAGGCTCAAGCAGTTCAGGATCGACATCTTCATCCAGCCGAACCTCTGCGTCGAGGTGAAGGGCGAGGTCCACAACCAGCACGGGCAATGGCTCAAGGACGAGCGCCGCGAGCTGTGGCTGAGGAGCAAAGGCTATCGGGTGCTGTGCTTCACCAACGAGCGCGTGATGCAGGAGACGGACGCCGTGGTGGGGGAGATACGGGCGGAGATGGCGTCCCACCAAATCAAGAACTCTTGATTGGTTGACCCCGATTGACTCTGAGGATTGGAGTAGCCGTCTCGTTCCCCTTCACCGCTTCATTTCGGGGCCCCTTTGGGCCGGACGTCAGCCATGCGGCCAAGATGTTCCTGGCTGCGTTCTCGTCTCTGTCGAAGGTCGTCCGACAGTTCGGGCAGAAGAGGGTGCGGTTCGCATTCGGGATTGTGATGCTCCCACATATCGCGCACTTCGCACTCGTTCCTCTTGCCGAGACATAGAGAACCGTTATCCCTTCCCACCTCGCTTTGTATTCTATCTGCCTCTGCAATTCGTAGTAGCTCCAAGAGTTCATCATCGCCCTGGAGTCTCTGCCCTGCCCGTTGCCCTTGCGGTAGAGACCGCGCATTCTCAGCCTCTCCATCACTATCGCCTGCTTGCGCTCCTTGGCCTGCCTGACGATGGACGCGGAGGCGTTGTGCAAGACCCACCCCACGCGGTTCCTCTCTATCGCACCATACTTGCCATAGATGGCTCTTCTAATTCGGACATCGTCCCGCCTGAAGCGCCTCTTAGTCGCCCTGCATTCCCCCTTGACCCGCGTGGCTTCGGACAGGTCGAGGCGTTGGACCCGTCCGTCCGTGTCGGCCAAAGCTACGTTGTCCACGTTCCTGTCCATGCCGAGCATTCCCGTGCACTCCATCGGCTCCACCTCTTTCGAGTAGGAGACGCCAATGGTGCGAGCACTGACGGTGACGGGGCGCACCACGGGGCCGGATTCGGACAGGACTTGGACGGTGTGGGCGTTGAGCCTGACGCGGACTTTGCCAGGGAGGACAATCTCATCGCCTTCAAGCCGAACGTAACAGACGCGGAGGAACGGGCGTCTGAAGTAAGGTCGTTTGCGGGCTTTCTTGTTCTTAAGAGCCCCACGCGCACAAGCCATAGCACCAAGGGCGAATCTGGAATCCACGCCCCACTCCCTCAATCTCCGATAGGAAGCATCGTGAAGACCTTTCAGAGAAGTGCGTCCTGTCTCGCTCCCAATCCTGACAGCCTCATTTGTCATCTGTCTGAAAGACTCCATCAGGGCGAGAAGTTCGGAACTTGGGGTGAACTTCTGACTTGCAGATTTCAGTGCTCGCACATCGCCATACCAGATTACCAGATATTTGAACAGTTAGGGAATCCCAAAGTTATAAATAGCAACCGCCCGTATCCCCATGACATGGGAAAGGACAAATCGCTCGGCGTGAGCGAGGAGACGTGGAAGCGTCTGATGCAGGTCAAGATAGACTACGGCTTGGCCTCGATGGACGCGGTCGTAAACCTCCTTCTCAAGAAGGCCGGAAAATGACCGAGGACGAATACACGATGCTCGATGAGATGATTGAAGCAGGTTGCTTTGAAGAGTGCCCCGATCCCGAGCCACCTGAAGAAGAGTCACTCGAGTCCGACCATGAGGAGTGGGAGAAGGCAACCGACCCGCTCGACCCGCGAAACTGGGAGCCTTGGGTGCCATGACCTTCGGCTATCCCCGACCAAGAACGCTGAAGGCATTGCTTGAGCAAGTGGACACCGAGATAAGTAACCTTGAATACTCAAAGGCCGAGGAGAATCTGACTGAGTTTGGCTGTGGAGAACTCTATGGCTTCAAAGAACTTCGACCATTCATCGCCTTGGCAGTGAAGCGGCAAGAGAAATGGGAACCCGCATGAAGGCGGAGATGGGAAGATAGGATGAGACGACTCTGGTTCAAGGAGGAAATGAAGGGGGCGATAATGCTCGGACGAAAGAGTGCTACGACGAGGGCGCATCCCTTGAAGGTCGGCGAGACATATCTAGCGGTCTCAGGTTCGCGCTACAAAGCAAAGCCTTTCTGCCGTGTCAAAATAACGAGCCAAAGAGAAATCGACCTCCTGACAGAACACTGCTCAAAGCATTTCAGGCGAGAAGGCTTCAAGTCTTCAGTGGATATGGCGCTTTACATTCGGAAGAACCTGCCCGAATACCTAACGAAGCGACCCCTCTACTATCACACATTCATCGCTGACGTTTCAATACACCCAGAGGACAAGCCTTGACCCACGCCTCCCTCATCGACGACATAGGGCGGCAGCTCGCGCGGCTGGAGGAGATGAACGTCGAGTTCCCGTGGACGCTGGAGAGGGCGGTCGGGGGGTATGGGCCGCATTGAGCGGCAAGCCGAGCGGGCAGACGACGCCGAGTGACGACAAGAAGGAGTGGGACTTCTGGGCCGACAACCCGAATCTGAAATGCTCGACGTGCGGGAACCCCGCGAGGACGACCCTGACGGACATGGAGGGCAAGCCGAAGGTCTACGGCCCCTACTACGACACGGAAGGGGAACCGCAGGCTTACTGCGTCTACTGCAACGCCGCCGCCTACGCGGAGAACTTCTACTCCAACGACTATGCCTTCGGGAGCGAAGAAGACGGAGATGATGAAACGCTCAGAGAACTCATGGAGTCGGGAGTCCTCTTCGTCGGTTCAAAGCAACGAGAGGCCGCCGATTCGGGCCTCGCGGGGAAGGAGAAGAAACAGGCCGCGCAAAAGGAATCGGCGAACTATCAAAGGGGATACAGGAACGCTATATTTGAGAGCAAGGGGAAGATGGAGAAGGTCAGGGAATTGCTGAAAGATGCAGAAGACAACATTGAAGGATTGGAACATCTGCGAAGCGTGGAAGAGATAAGCTACAGACCGGTCTCTCTTGCACGGCAGGATGTCCAAGAAGCACTTTCAATCCTCAAGGCTCTCGCGCCCACGGACGCAGAGCAGGACAGGGACAGCGAATGAGCGAACCTGAGAAATTCCACTCAAAGCGCAGAATGTCATACAAGGACTTCAAAGAATGGGCGCGAACAGGAGTCAATCCAAGGAACATCGCAGAGCCCGCGACAGCCGCGCCAGCGCCGGAGGCCGCAGAGGCATGAGCGACATGCTCTGCATCGACCTCTGCTCGGGCCTCGGTGGGTTCTCAAAGGCTTTCGTGGACGCGGGCTGGGAGGTCGTGACGGTGGACGTGGAGCCGAAGTTCAAGCCGACCTTTGTGGCCGATGTTTGTGAGCTCATCGAGCGCCCCGACTTCTTCGGCGCTTATCGCTACCCCGATGTCTTGCTGGCGTCCCCCCCATGCAACAAATTCAGTGTGGCGAACACCCACGGCTGGCCTCAGTGGGGAATCAAGAAGGCTATGGAGGTGGCGGGGGCTTGCTTTGAGGCAGTCGCAAGGTTAGAGCCGAAATGGTGGCTGATAGAGAACCCTCGGGGAAAGCTGCGGAAACTCGCCCCGTTCCCGCCCGCCATGACGATTCGCTATTCTGATTGGAGTCAGTCGCAACCGAGCCAGAAACCCACTGACCTCTGGGGAAACATCTCGCTTCCTATCGCGCCGACCCACCGAAGGCCAGCATCAGGGAGCAACCAGACCGCGCTCTGGCACGCCCGCTATACGAACGACGCAGCCGAAACAGCAAAGGTTCCCATCGAAGTCAGCCAAGCAGTCCTCGAAGCGGTCAGCCAGCCACAGGAGGAGCCCCGGCGATGAGCGAACAGCCACATCAACGGACGAAGTTTCTGACCTTCGAGCGCCCCCTGTTGCCGCCCCCTCCATTGGACGCCGACCGCTACGAATGGTATCTCGGCAACACGCTGGCGTTCTATCGTGGAAAAGAAAAGGTCTGGGAGCAGAAGATTCCCGAGGCTGACATCAGTTGGGTTCCCAGCGATGCTGACCATGCCAAAGACGACTTCAGGCCCTACTTCGGGCACTTCGAGGTCTTCAAAGTCGAGGTCTTCAAAGACGGAGACCGTTTCGGCTGGCAAATCCGCTTCTCACTCACGCACAGGAGTGCCGACTTCTGGTATGACAAGATTCAGAAATACCTCAAGCAACGCTACAAGGAGCATTTCGAGCCCAAGCCACAGGAGGGCGGCCGATGAAGCCGAGAGCGCGGCGGCCATGAAGCTCGCCATGACGAAGCGGCTCCGAAGAAAGCTCAAATCGGGCGTCAGCATCTTCGACCTGCTCAAAGAGGGACAGACGAGCCTGGAGAATTGGACATGAAGTTCGATGCCGATGGGAAGAGGATTCCCAGTCTCAAGCTAGCCACCCCCGACCGCGAACCCGCCTACTGGTTCGAGCAGAGCCGAGTGGACGAATACGGATTCTGTGACGAGCCTATCCCCTGCGAAAGTTCAGCCAGCATAACCCATCTTTGCAGTCGGTTCGATGGGCACG
>JASHPH010000370.1 GCA_030038255.1 Candidatus Sulfotelmatobacter sp.
AGCGATCACCGGGGCGGCGAGGGTGAGGTGCCGCGTGAGATTGGTCGCGTCGAGTACCAATAAGACAGCCTCTGGCCGTGGCAGTCCATTCGTGTCGCCGTTTAGCACGTTGACGGCAACTCGCTCATCCTCGGAGTGTGGGCTGAGGCTGTACACGCCAGGCAGATCAATGATCGTTATTTCGCGGCCCGACACAGCCATTGCGCCAGTGTGGTGCTCAACAGTGATGCCGGGGTAATTGCATACTTTCTGCCGGAGATTGGTAAGCCGGTTGAACAAGGTGGTTTTACCGGAGTTAGGAGGTCCGATTAACGCCACAGTCCGGATTTGCTGCTCTGGCCTGGTGGTCGAGGATGGCACGGTTTGCACGAGGTGATTCATCCCATTTGGCCGCCCGTCGCCTCTTCAGCAAGTGGAGAAGCGAAGATCTGGCACGCCGTTTCGGCGCGCAAGGCGATTTCTGAACCGTCCAGTGAGTAGACGATTGGGTCTCCGAGGGGCGCACGGCGCAAGCACCGAACCTCAGCTCCGTCGAAGAACCCGAAACGCATCAGAAGCTGTCGTTCTGCTTCCGGCATAGCAACGTCTTCAATTACTGCCGTCTCGCCGGGCTCAAGATCTGAGAGTCGTACTCGCATAATTATTGGTCGCCTTGGCCAGTTCGGTTGAACCAATCGACGATCAGGCGATCGCGGTCGTCGCGATTCTTTAGCAACGGATGGCTATCGCGCTCGTAAATGTGAAGGGCGTACACCTTGCCCTTTTCCTGAAGTGCCTCTGCCATTCGGAGAGCTTGCGTTACCGGGACAAGTCTGTCGGTCCTGCTATGCAGGATGAGAACAGGCACGTTGATCTGGTCGGCCCAATAGACGGCCGACCGCGCTCGATACTGTTCCTCAGCGCGGTGCTCATAGTCTGGCCAGATCTTTGCGAAGCCGTCGATAAATTCATTTCCGTTGACGATGCCCATCTCAGGCCTCGCGTCCACCCATGCTTTCACGTCCGTGACTCCTCCGATGACGGCGGCAGCCTTGACGGGAATTCCGCGTTTGATTGCTAGGTAGGTCTCTGCGCCGCCTCGCGACAGGCCGAGCATGTACAGTCGCTCCGGGTCCACGTAGTCAAGCGACTTCAGTGCCGGCACAAGATTGAGAACATCGTTGACTTCCACTCCGCCCCACTCGTCGCGTTTCACGGTGGCGCCCTGGTAGCGGTAGTCGGACGCGATTACGACGAAACCAGCCTTAGCGAACAGGTAGAGATCGGCGACGTCCAGGCACGACGTGTTCGCCATGCCGCCGCAAGGCTGGCCGTTATCCGTGATACGCCCGAGATCGCCGTTGCCTCCGCGATTAAATATGATCGCCGGCCATTTTCGCGTGCCCGGCGCTTTCGGCTTGATTAACAGTCCGCGCACAGGCAGGCTGTCGCTGGCGTAAGTGATTTCGAGAAGGTCGAATTCCTTTTGCGTACGGGCTTCTTCATAGACCGCCCGTGGAAAATAGCCGCGGCCAAAATCGTCCAAGGACTCAAAAGTCGGCAAGGGCGGCCAAGGCTTCGAGTTCAGAATCTGGCCATCAGGTTCCTGTGCAGCGCCCGACGTCTCTGTTACGTGCACCTGGTCCCCGTAAGCCCCAGCGATGCTGCCCATCAGCAACACACAGATCAAAACGTTTGGATTTTTCATGTGCCTCTTGTCAGTGATGCATCGAGTTCGGTTTTCACTGCTTTAAGCCGCTTTGATATTGCGCATTCGCAAAGTCCCAAGAAATCACCTTGTAAAACGCGGCAACGTAATCCGCGCGAACGTTCTGATATTTCAAATAGTAGGCGTGCTCCCAGACGTCAATGCCGAGGATCGGAGTTCGTCCAGCCATCCACGGACTGTCCTGGTTTGGACTCGTTTCAATCGAAAGCTGATGTTTGTCATCCAGACTCAGCCATGCCCATCCGCTGCCGAATACGCTCAGTGCCGCCTTTGTAAACTGCTCTTGAAATGCGGAGAAGCTGCCGAATCGCGCGTCGATCGCTTTCGCCAATTCTGCTTTCGGCTGACCGGGCGAGTTCTTCTGCATTACTTGCCAAAAGAACGAATGGTTCGCATGGCCGCCGCCGTTGTTGCGCACAGCTGTACGAATTGATTCTGGGACGCGGTCTAAGTGTTGGATTAGATCGTCCACGGGAAGCTTCGAGAGTTCGGAATGATCGGCAACAGCTGCATTCAAGTTCTTTACGTAGGCAGCGTGGTGCTTATCGTGATGTAGGTGCATGGTTTGGGCATCGATGTACGGTTCAAGCGCATCGTATTCGTAGGGTAGAGGCGGAACTGTATAGGGTGTTGTAGGGCCGCTCATCTGGGTTGGTTTTCCTGGCGCGATTGTCGGGTAGACTCCGCAGAGGCCAGCGATTGCGGTCATTCCCATTACCTTCATAACTTCCCGTCGATCTGTCATGTTGTGTGTCCTCCTTAATTTTCGACATCGAATTTGTGCGCTTCGCTATCTCTTCCCGATCACCAGTCGTTTTCAGTTTCCGTCCTGACCAGCTTCAGGTATTCAGGTGACCCAGCACGGGTCACAGCCGCAGTTCGTGCAACCAGCGAACGCAGGCGGAAAACCGCCGCCAGCATCAGGCTGACGACCAAGGCAAAGGGAATTACGTAGAGCCAATACCAGTCAAGGCCTGGTGGATCTGCGAGGATTCGCGGCCCATACCGCGATACGTAGATGCTTTTGATCTCTGCTTCTGAACGTCCTTCGGCAACTAGCTGTTCGACTTCGCCCAACATCTGCAGAGCTTCCGGCGAGCGATGAATGGCGATCGGTTC
>JASHPH010000371.1 GCA_030038255.1 Candidatus Sulfotelmatobacter sp.
CGTCGGGGCGTAGCGCAGCCTGGTAGCGCACCTGCCTTGGGCGCAGGGGGTCAGGAGTTCAAATCTCCTCGCCCCGACCATCATTCCTTCTGCACCAACTGATCCCAGACCTTCCGCGGGTCGTCCGAAGAGGCAGATGACACAAGGATAGCCGATCTTGCGTTAGATGTTACCTGCAGCAGAAGTTACCTGCGCACTTCCAGCAGCACAGGCCGCGCCATCGATGCCACTTCTGGATCGTAATATTCGTAAACGCGTGATTGAAACGTGCGGGCTCTGATCGGATATTTGGCGCGCAACCGGAATTTCAGCGTCACCGTGTCGCCGGGAGCGAACGCGTCGAAATAGAGAATCGCCTGCGTGGCCGTGAGACTGAACTTGGAAAGATGGCCGCTCTTCAGGTTGGCACTTTTCTGCTGATAGTCCTGCAGGTCTTCGCTGAGTAAATCGAAACCCGGCGGAATGCCCAGGTCCACCATCACCATGTTGGCGGTCTTACTGAGGTTGTTCTTGATGATCGCAGTCGCCGTCGCCAGGTCGTCCTGTGCCAAATGAGTTCGGTCATAGGCCACCTCGATGGAAAGTGGCTCCAGAGCCGGCTTTTCGTCCCAGGGCAGGAAGTACTGACCAACTACCTGATAAGCGAGCCCGCCTTTGCCTTCGAAGCGAAGCTCGACCGTGCTCGGCGCTGACTGCGCGATGTCCTTGAAGACAAATTGATGTAGCAGGTCGTTATTTGCCGCAGTAAGCTCCAGCTTTTCCACCGGCTTCCCGTTGAGCAGCACGATCACTGTGCCCTGGACGTCCGCAGCGCCTTTCTCTGTAGCCGTTAGGAGCGCGCGAAGCGCCATGATCGTTGCCTGCGTCGTTCCCCACGTTCCATTCGCGTCTTTTTTCGAGGTGATGTAGTTCAGGGCCTTACGAGCGGTGCCCGAGGCTTCGCCAGACTGGAGCAGCGCCTGCACTGCCAGGCCGGTGGTTTCCACGCTCGCGCTTTCGCCTCTTCCATACACTCCAGTCTCCTCAGCGGTCCACCAAACCTTCTCGTCTTTTTCGGTCCGCGCATCCAGCAGAAGTTTGATCGCTTGATTCGTGAATTCACGGTCCGACCCGTAGCTCGCGGCGAAGTTGGCGACGACAGCCAGCGTGTAGGTGTCCGCCTTCGCCCCCATGTGTGCTTCGACGAATCGTTTGGCTCGCTCCACGGCCTCGCCTTGATACCCGGTGTTCTTGAGCGACCAGGCAATGTAAGCAGTAATGCGCAGTACATCCGTGTTGTAGCGGTTCGTCGCCCCTTCGTTGATGAACTGCGTGTCCGGCTTCCAACTCCCGTCCTTCTGTTGCTGCCCAGCCAGCCACTGCTGGGTTCTTGAGATAAGTCGCGGGTCTACGTCGTAGACCTTCGACATGTCGTAAAACTCCATCAATCCGTAGGCGGTGAGAATCTTGTTGGCGGGCACGTTTCCGAACCACGAGAATCCGCCGCCCGGCACTTCGAACGTCAACAGCCTCTGATACCCAGTCGCGATGTACCCCTCCGCCTTGGCATGAATCTCCGGAGTCAGCTTCCTGGTCCGTTTCATATAGTCGAGCGCCAGCACGTTGGGATAGGTGCTCGACGAGGTTTGCTCAAAACAGCCGTTCGGCATGCGCAGAATGCTGTCCATGCCCTCCACGACCTGGCTCATCGGACCGGGATAAAGCCGGACGAAGATCTTGCTCGCTTCCGGAATCGAAGTTGCGGGGAAATCCAGTTCATGCCGGACGCTATTTTCCAGGCGGCCGTTGAAAACCAGATTCTGCTCGCGCCCGTTGGGAATCACTTCCACTTCCCGCACGACGATGTCCGCGCGCTCCGCCGTTCCCTTCATCTGCGCCGCGAGCGTTAGTTTGAATTTGCCGATGCGCCTGGCTTCGAGCGTGAACTGCGCCCCGCCCACACGGGATGAATCGACGGTCACAGATTTTTCCGCGGCGTCGTCAACCAGCGAAAACCAGTCTTCGGATTGAAGCTGAAATCGCACATCGCCGGCTGCGCCCGAGTAGTTGTAGATCGCCACTGGAATCGAAACTCGATCGCCCTGTGTGAGCGTGACCGGCAAATCGAGATCGACAAAGAAATCCTGGAACACTTTCAGGCTCGAACTTGCGGTGCCCAGCGCGCCATGCCGCGTGGAAGCGATCATCGCCATGCGCCAGGTGGTGATCGAGTCCGCCATCGGGATCACAATGCTGGCGCGTCCGTCTCTGTCGGTAATGATTTCAGGATTGATGTACAGCGCCTCGGGGAAATAGGATCGGACTCGCGCCGCCGGAGCCGCGGATTTCTCCTTCGCAAGCACGCCATTGTTGAGGGCCTCTAGTTGTGCAAAGTTGCGGCCATTGACCGCTAAAGCCTGAGACTGGGCATCCTGTAGTTGAAAAGCTCCACCCCCTATGCCACCGCCAATGCCACCAGCCACTCCCACTCCGTGAAAGGCCCGAACTGCTTGTGGAGCAAGGACCACCACCGCATCTTCGGTTTCTAGCAGCGGAGCCGCTCCGCTTACTTCCACTACAGTTGAACTTCCGCCCACCGAAAGGCTGGCTGAAACGACTGCGCGGTCTCGCGCGCGGAGACTGCATTTCCCCGCCGCCATGCGGAAACCAGCCTTGGAGACTTCAATTCGGTATTCTCCCGGGGAGACTGCCGAGAAGCTGAACTGCCCACGGGCATCCGTTGTGGCTGTGAGCAGTTGATTCCTTGCCGGGTCACGCACTTCGACCTTGGCGCCCGGTACCACCGCTCCGCTTGGATCGGTGACTGTCCCGACGATTTGGGCTTTGCCATTCATCGCTCCCCAATCGTGCTCTATGTTGACGCCGAGCGTAGAAGCGTCCGGGCCCGGAGGTCCGGCGATCCATGCCCGCTGAAACAGCAGGATCGCCTGAAAATCGTCGCCGGTATCGAATTCGTGATCCGGGCCGGGGCTGCGAACCACGTAGTATTTTTTGGAAGAGTCCCACGGCGCCGGCTCAAATCGCAGCCGGTTGCCCCATGGATCAAGAAATTCGGCGTCTCCTGAGCGAACCAGAGCGCGATAGACATGACTAGGGTCGCCAGCCTTCGGATTTTCCAAATAAGCCTTCGTCAGCTTTTTCGCCAGTTCATTCGCTTGCCCCTGAAAGCGTGTCTGATAACGCTGGCGGTATTCGGCATATTTCGTCATCGGCAGGTCTTTGCCGAACTCGGTCTCAAACTTGTTGGCAGCCACGATTTCCGTCGCTGAAAACAAAGCTCTGGCAGCCCGATCGCGCTGTTCCACGCGCGACTGTTCCGCCGGTTCGACGACTTCGGACATGCCAATGGAGTGAATTTCGTAGCGCGGCTTCATCACTTCCTGCTCGAGATAGAAGAACACTTTCGCAAATCCCGGCTGTTTTTCAGCCAGCGCGAACACCGCCTCATCCACAACCTGAAGCCCAAGCGCGGCGTGTACTCCCTGGCCGTGCGAATTGGTCACACGAAACTGAACGCGGGCATCGCTGCCCGGCTTGTAGCTGGCGGAATCGGCCACTGTTTCAATCTTCAATTCATCCGAAGGTTGAACGAAGATCAACCGGTGGTCCCCGATCGGGCGGGCGTCGCGCCCAAATACATACGCGCCCAGGTCGAGCGTGCCCGCCATTTCGGACGTAGCCGGCACAGCCAACTCTGCCTCTCCGCTTTCGATATCCAGGTCGCGGGTCAACACCGTCTGCCCATCTTTCACGACGTCTACATAAACAGCCCCGCGAGCCTTCGTGGAATAAACCTTCACATGAATCACTTCCCCTGCGCGATAGACAGCGCGTTCGGTCCGCAGCAGGACCTGATCTTCACCCTCCCGAGCCTCCAGCTCCACTTTGTTGGAGGCTCGATTTCCTTCCTGATCCGCAGCTTCGATTTCCAGCGTCTGTTTACCGGCGTCCGGCTTGACGTGCGCGATGGCCACGCCTCCATCGTCAGTGGAAAGCACTTGATCGGCGCTGCCGGCAGCGCGAACCGTGAGAGTAGCTTTGGCTGGGCTTCCATCCGGATAGGAAGCGAGGAGAAACACCTCGTTCTCCAGATGCGGGACCAGCGTTCCTCCCTCGGGGATTGCCGTAACTAATATCGGAGAATCGCTCACCGTGATCGGCTCTCCGCGCGTTTCGGCATGGCCGGCGGAATCCTTCACGGTGGCCTCGATCAGCACGCGCGCCACGCCGTGATTGAGAGGTCGTCCGGCAAAGTATTTCGGCAAGGGGAGATCAAACCGATAGTTTCCGTCTGCGTCGGTCTTTCCCTGAGCGGATGCCGCTTCGAACACGCTCACATCCATCGCCGAGGCCTTCATGCTCACCTCGGCGTTGTCGACCGGCTTTCCAAAGAAATAGTTGGCTCGCACCTTACCGATGACCTGATCGCCAGGCTGGTAGCCGCGCTTCTGTTTCTTTCCTTCTTCTCCAAATTCCACCGCGACCTTGAATTTCGGAAGAACGTATCGTTCGACATTCACGGCGATCTCGCTGGTATTGGTTGGTGCATCGGCATTCCCCAACAACGCCCGCAGATGATACGTGCCCAGGTTCACCTCGTCAGCCAAAGCAAACTCGGCTGACGCGACGCCAAACTCATCGGTTTCGGTGGCGTTCTTGAAAACCTTGTTGCCGCGCGAATCTTCGACTTCAAATGTCAGATTGCGTTTCGCCGCAGCCTCATGGTCGGCACGGTTCAAGGCCAGCGCACGCGCATGAATCGTCTGTCCCGGCTGATAGATCGGCTTTTCCGTCGTCAGAAGAATGGAGACCTTGTCCTCCAACCGAACATTCTGTGAAAACTCGGTCGACCCAATCGTTGTGTCGGCGACATAGCGCAGCTGGTAATTGCCAATAAGTCCAGCCGGAAGATGGAACTGAGCCTCGGTCGTCCCCCAGCGATTTAATCTGCCTTGAAAAAGAATTTGCGGCCCTTTGTCCGCCCCGAGAAGTGAGATTTCCACCACGCTGCGGCCGGCGATCGGCTGATCCTGGGAATCTGTGACGATCACACGCACCGCCGCCTGCCCGCCAGCCAGATACGACTGCTGCCCTAGAATGTGGATCACCGGCCTGCGCAGAATCTGCGAAAGCGACTCCGTCCCCTGCAAGGCGGCAACTTTCTTGTCGTCGTATTCGAAGCGATAGCGCACCCGGTGCCAAACAAGATCTTCTACCGCCAGCGGTTTCGCCAGATAAATTTCTTCTTTCCATCGTCCGGAGCTAGTTTCAATTTCGAAGTGTCGCTCTGTCCGGCCAAGAACATGATCTTCTGGATCGAGTAACTGCAACGTGAGCTGGCCGGCTCCCGTGCTGACATCACGATACGGTATCGTCACCTGCAGCACTCCGTGGGCGTATGTGGCGATGAGCGAAGGAGGTGCACCAGCCTCAGCCATGCGTAAACTGAGAATGGTGGCAACCGCAGCAAAAGCGGTAACAGAAAGAAGAGTGAAACGGACGGCGATCCCATGCGAGTGGCGTCGTGCCATCGGATCCTCCACGCAAATAGCCCATCAACAGCCTGCGCTATCTATTCAGCTTAGGAACGCACCGCAAATACTTTTTTGCATGTACAGGAAAATGAAGCTCCACCATACCTCCAAAAGATGTTCTGGCAGGTTTGAACCTTACGCTTTGTGGAGGGTTGCACCGCGTGTAGCAGTGCTTCTAATTTCCCAGCTTTTGCGAAGACGTACGCAGGGACCCGGATCTGAAGTCGGCTCGGGGAGATTTACCTGATCAGGAACGACCAACGCTCTAGTAGCTTCAATGTGGCCAGTTCTCGAATTAACGGCAAAACTGGAAGGTCTATAGATAAATTCGATCCGTTCCATTCAATAAAGAGCGGGTGTCGTTATGTTTTTCCGTGCTCTAATGGCGACCAAGTGTGGGGCAGGAGGCAGCCTATGAGACGAAGGAATCTGGCGATCGCATTGCTTGTCGTGACCGCTCTGGGGGTCGGTTTCGCACAGAAAGCCGTTCCAAAGCAGCCGGACAAGAATGTCATGGCAATCGAGAACGTCAAACAGCTGCTACTCCTCATGGACACGGACAAGCGCGGCAAGATATCGAAGCAGCAATGGATGGCGTTCATGGAAGCCGAGTTCGACAAGCTCGACCTTCAAAAGAAGGGCGAACTCGACCAGACGGCAATAAGGCAAGCGGCAATGTACGTCAAGCAGGCCCGTTCAGCAGACCTGGGGCGGTGACGACTGCCCGCAGTTCGCAACAGGCCGTCGCTCCTTCTTGTCGTCTGCAGGACCGACCATCAGATCTCTGCACAAACAATCCTGCAAGCGGCAGCCGGCCAAACGCCGAAGTTAGGTCTAATTTTCCGGGAAGAATGAAGACGCGCTGACGGGAACCGGTCTGCCCGATAATGGCGAGATTCACAACCTGAGGCGACGGGGTAACGAGATGAGGGAAGGTGCGCAGCACTGTCACGTAGCCTGCGCCCCAAGTTCCAGCCTATTTCGGTTCGAGCTTAGCCAGCTTTTCGTTTCCTTTTGTGTATCGTCTCGATCACAACCACGTGGCCCTCACCCTGGAAGATGCTCGGGCAGGTGTAAGTCCATCCGCTCGCCGGGCTGACGGCGTCGGCCGCGGTCACCACATTGGAGTTATCCGGCAACGGACCGGTGGCCGGCCCGTTAAAAGGATTCTGGTTTGGTGTAAACCATGGCTGCCCGTTCTGCATAATCTGGGCATACACCTGGATGTCGGAGACCGAGGCACTGGTGGTCCAGGCAAACTGTTCACCTTCATAGATCGGTCCGTTTGATACTTTTGAGGTCGCGATATCGATTGTTGGCATTGGCATAGCAAACCTCTCCTCGCCGGTCTGATTGACCTTGTGAAATTTTTCAGTTCTGTTCTATCTCAATTCCCGTGGCCTATAGGTACCGGTGCATCTTCAGTGTGTGCTCTATCTTAGTTCTGGTGCGTCTTAGTTCTGATGCATGTTAGTCTTGATGCATCAGGGCCTGATAGCGCGGGTTGTCGTGCAGGTTATCCAGATCCGGAGTCTTACTTACCACCGACTTCGAGTACCCCGCGGCCAGCGCCTTTCTTAACCACTCCAAGGCGGTCCCGGTTTCGCGCAACTGCTTGTACACCAGCGCTGCCTGGAAAAGCAACTCTCTATCCTTGCGGCTGCCCACCATGGCTTTGTCCAGGTAGTCGAGGGCGCGGGTACGATCGTTGAGCATGGCCCAATAGGTGGCCAAGTCGATGAGGACGTTAGTGTCCCGGGGATTGACTTTGAGCTGCTGCTCGGCCATGGAGATGGCCTTCTTGTAGGCGTCGGCGGCCGCGGGTTTATTTCCGCCATAGTAATAGGCTTCGCCCAGGTTGCCCCAGGTTTGATAGTTGCTGTCGTCGAGTTTCAGCGCTGCCTGAATGTTGCGCGTTACCTGGTCAAACTTGCGCAAGCGAAGATAGGCCTCGGCCAGATTCTGGTAAGCGCCGTACGATGGCCGAATGGCGATCGATCCCTCGAGGGCCTGAGTCGCTTCTTCGTCTTTGCCCTCATAGAGCAACACTGCGCCAAGATTGCTGTAGTCGCCGTAATCATTGGACCGGAGCGATACCGCCTTCTCGAACATGGCCTGTGCTTTCTCGTACTCAGCCTGGCCGAAGTAAAAAATGCCGAGCGCGTTGTAATTCCGCCAGTAGTCGGGACGAAGGCTGATGGCGCGCTTGTAGGTGTCTTCGGCTTTGTCGAGCCGGTTGAGATTCCGGTAGGCATCGGCGAGACGCCGATAGGCCTGATCGTTGATGGGGTCGAGCTGAATCGCTTGCGTGAACTCTTCCGCGGCTTTCTCAAATTGTCCCGTGCCGTTTTCGATGGTGCCCAGGCACATGTGGCCTTCGGCGCCAGCGTTGCCCAGTTCGATCGCCCGTGCGCAGGCCTGTTGCGCCTGCTCGACCCAGTTCTTCTGCTTCGTCAGCTGATAGAAGTACCAGTAGGTTTCACCCAGGCCGGCTTGGGCCGGACCGTAATTGGGATCAAGCTTGAGCGCCTGCTTGAACATAATTTCGGCACTGGTCAACGCATCGCGCTGAAGCCGAAGATAGCCGAGGCCCTGGAGAAAGTACTGATAGGCCTCGGGCACCGTGGTGGCGTGAGCGCCGAGGGCCTGCCGCTCTTCGGAGCGCAAGGAGACGTTGAGCGCGCGGGCGATGCCGCTGGTCAGTTTGTCTTCAATCGTAAACAGATCGGATACTGGCGCGGTGATCGAGTCTCCGGCAACGTTTCTGCCGCTTTTGGCGTCGGTCAGGTTGTAGGAGGCACGTACAAGATCGTTCGCCTGCTCGAGCGAGACGCTGAGGCCGAGATTCGTGCCCAGTTCTCTGGAGGCGTCGGCGAGCGTGGCGATTTTCTTGTCTTCGAGCGTTCGTGCCGGAACGACTTCCAGGTCATGATTGGCGCTCAATTGCGAGAGCTTCGCGGCAACGTCTTCCAGCAGTCCTTTGCCGAAGGCGGTCAGCTTGGGATCTCCTTCGACGGGAGTGAGCGGCAGGATAGCGATGCTCGCCCGCGCGACCGCTGGCGCGGAGGGCACGCCTTGCATGGTAACGACTTGCGTGGCCAGGTGGCGCAGTATCTTCGGGCCCCACAAGACTGCGGCGATCAGCAGGACCACGGCCAACGCGCCCAGGGCAAGCCGCAACTTCCTTTGCGGAGACCAAACCGCCGCTGTGCGCACGGTCTTGAGCGTTTTTCCGGCTTCGAAGTCCTTCTTCAGGTCCAGCAGATCGCGATGGATCTCGACCGCGGTCTGGTAGCGCATTTCGCGGTTCTTGACCAGACACTTGTCGATGATTTCCTGCAGGCGTTGAGGCAGGCCGGGCACGGACTCATTCAGCGCCATGGGGGACTGGCCAAGGAGGGCGTGCACAGTCACGGCCCACGTGGGGCCGGAGAAGGCCTGTTTGCCAGTGGCCATCTCATAAAGCAGAACGCCGAAAGAGAACAGGTCGGTGCGCGCGTCGAGAGGCTCGCCGCGCGCCTGTTCCGGCGACATGTAGGCCACCGTGCCAATGGCCGCGCCCGAGTGGGTGAGCGGGCCGGTGACGGAGAGGGTTGGTTCTTCGGAGCTGGAGAGATCCGGCCCGGTGAGCTTGGCCAGTCCGAAGTCGAGGATCTTCGCCTGCCCGGCATTGGTGATGAAAACATTAGCGGGCTTGATGTCACGGTGGACGATGCCCTTCGTATGAGCGGCCTGGAGCGCGTCGATGATCTGCAACGCCCAATCAAAGAGCGTTCGGAGCGGAACGGGCCTGTAGCCGATGCGCGCCTGCAGTGTGGCTCCCTGCAGCAACTGCATGGCGATGAAGGGACGGCCCTCGTCTTCGTCGATCTCGAAGATGGTGCAGATGTTGGGATGATCGAGGGCAGAGGCGGCGCGGGCTTCGCGCTTGAAGCGCTCCAGCGCGCGAGGATCGCGAACGGCAGTATCGGGAAGAAATTTCAGGGCGACCATGCGGCCGAGGCGGATGTCCTCAGCCTTGTAGACCACGCCCATGCCGCCCGCACCAAGTTTCTCGACAATGCGATAGTGCGAGACAATCTGATCCGTCATCGGCGCGCAAACTCCGGCACAGCCCCAATAGGCGGCATGGTACTCAGTTCATCGGAACCGTGCAATACCCCCAAACGCTCCCCGCACTC
Source organism: Candidatus Sulfotelmatobacter sp. (assembly GCA_030038255.1). Taxonomy (GTDB): domain Bacteria; phylum Acidobacteriota; class Terriglobia; order Terriglobales; family Acidobacteriaceae; genus Sulfotelmatobacter. The sequence continues at coordinate 9,716 of JASHPH010000371.1, forward strand.
TGCCCCGCAGAAACGTATCATCCCTGTAGCACCGGTGAGATAATCGTGGCCAGTTCTTGCTGAACGCAATGAAGCAATCGCAGCCTGTACAGTCGCCTGTGCAGGCCGCATGATTTCTTGGCGAAGCGGAAGAAAGAAGTTCGAGTCGAGAGACTGTGTAAGTGCTGGAAACTATTGACTCGCACGAGCAGCTGAAAGATTCAGCCGGCCCGGAACCTTCTTGCGCTGGCCTTCCTGGGCATAGACGAGATCGGGGCCGCCATCAGTGGAGGCGTCGGCTAGTGCCGCGGCCAGAGCGCGATAGGAGCGGCTGATTTCCGGACCCTCCTGCAGCACTACGGGCGTGCCGTGGTCGATGGCGGGCGAAACCGCGTGGTAGGCGTTGGGGACCTTCCACAAAACCTTGCAATTGGTAGCGTGCAGAACATCCTCGTCGGTGAAGCCGGGAATCTTCTTGTAGCGATTCATCACCATGCGCAGGCGATCGCGCCCCGTTCCCTCTTCGAGGAATGCGTGAATCCGGCCGGCGCTCCACAGCGAGACGACGTCGGTCTGCGCGACCATGAGCACAGCGTTTGAAAGATCGGAGAGCAGGCGCGTCGTGGTGTCCAGTCGGCTGGAGGCGTCCACCACAACGAAGCGGTAGTGATTCACGAGCAGGTCAAATAGGCGGGCCAGTTCGCCCGGCGTAGGCTCGGCGGGATAAGGCTGCTCCGGCCCGGCCAGAACATGTAGGCCCTCCTTGGTTGCAGTCATCAGGCCATCGAGCAGGGAAACGTCCATGCGGTGAAGGTTCTGCAGGGCGTCCAGTACGCCGAACTGCGGACGCAGGTTCAGGTGCAGCGAGGCATGGCCGATGGGCGCGAAATCCACCAGCACGACATCACCATGAGCCTGCTGCAGGGCCAACGCAGTGTTGACCGCCGCCGTGGTGCAGCCGGCGCCGCCCTTCGCACTGAGAAAAGTGAACACTCGGGCCTTGCCGGCGGTTCCTGGGGTACGCGTGCGGGTGGAGGTGAAACGGGTGAGCGCCTCCAACAGCCCATCGGACCCAGCCGAGTGATCGAGGTACTCGCCGGCGCCGGCGCGCATGCTGGCCACGATGGCGGCAGGCTGCGTCATGGGGCCGTTGGCAAAAATCGCAATCTGTTGAGTCGTAGCTCGGATCAACTCGATGGCGCGTATGGCACGCTGCGGCTCCTGGGAAATGTCGACGACGACGACTTCGGCGCGCGACTCCTGCAGTTGCCGCAGGATAGAGTCTGTGGGGCCGACGGGAAAGCCGATGTGGCTGAAAACCTTCTGTCCCAGCTTGGTCGCTTCCAGCCGACTTTGCAGCGCGGATAAGTGTTCCGGGTCCTCGGTCAGGAGGGCGACGGCGATCCCATGCATAGCGCGGTTCTCGCTGATTTCTCTCGGTGTTTGCATGTTAGAAAGAGATCACACCCCCCGCCAAGTGACCTAGGTAATCGCCTGCTGGTGCGTCCAATGTTACTCGCTGCGAAGGCTCGCGGCACACCACAGAAAAGGTGGAGGCTGGGGGGAGTGCACAACGCAGGAAAACCAGTGCGTTTAATCCAAACGATTCTATGGCATGCGCCGCAGCTTGAAAAGGCACAAAGGTGGAATACGAGCAGATTTTTTGTGGACTAGTCCTAAACTAACCCAGACTTGTGCTAACCCAGCACTGGGCGGGCAGCAGAGGCAGCGACAGGTTGGTCTTCTTCCTGGTGACGATGAAGAGCAGAGACGCGGGCATACGCGGGCGAGGACTCCGCGGTTTCAGGCAGGTATTCGTAGCCCTCAAAGCGAACGGCGACTCCGATTTTTGTCTGGGCCTGGGTCCTGGCTTGGGTTTGAGTTTGGGTGTGGGTGCTGGAATCGCTTGCCGCAAGGCTCGCCGCTTCTTCGACTGAAGTCGCCGGCCTTGCGATCCGCAAAATGCGCCCACGGCAGCGCACCAGCATGTTCTCGCCCAGCGTAATTTCCGAAGGCATGCGGAGGGTAAGCTCGATCTCAGCCCCTTCCTGCAGAGCAGAATCAGTGAAGAAAAAAACGCCGCGAGAACTGACGTCCTGGGTAAAGCCCAAACCCTCGGTCGCCGTTGGAATCTGGCGCAGCGAGAGCGGAAGCAGATAAGCGAAACGTTGTCCGACGCGACGTTCCACGCGAACTGGAGGGGTGGTCATAAGTGGTGACACATCCTTCGCCCAGTGGCCAGAGAGCGTAGGTTACTCTATCTCACTGTGCGCACGATGAGAAGTTGCAAAGTAGTTACAGCGGCGGAAATTCCCAACTTGGTCATTTGCTTGTACTTGCTGAGAAGGAGTACGCAATCGGGCTACGCCCATCTTGCGCCATCTGTGGAAAACTCGGCATGCAAGCTGTCAGGGGCTCCAGTTCATGCATGGCGAGCTGACGATATACTGTCGGTACGCCGCGTCCGCGGCAACCACACAAGCGAGTCGTGGCCGAAGCGAAGAATTCCATCCAGGAAACTGCCGCCATCGCCAGAGCCGGCGAGCGCAAACTGCGCTGGCAGGATGCGGGACGGGCGCTGCGCCATCGTAATTTCCAGCTTTTTTTCAGTGGACAACTAATCTCCCTGATCGGCACATGGATGCAGACGGTGGCCCAGTCGTGGCTGGTGTACCGGCTGACCGGGTCGGGATTGCTGCTGGGATCGGTGGGATTCGCCAGCCAGATCCCGGTGTTTCTGGTGGCGCCGCTCGGCGGGATCACGGCGGATCGCATGAACCGGCAGCGCGTGGTGATTGCCACGCAGACTGTTTCCATGGTTCTGGCATTTATCCTGGCTGCGCTGACACTGACGCACACGGTGCAGGTGTGGCACATCTTCGTGCTGGCAGCCTCGCTGGGCGTAGTGAATGCATTCGATATCCCCGGGCGGCAGGCGTTTTTAGTGGACATGGTGGGCAAAGAAGATCTGATGAACGCGATCGCGCTGAATTCATCGATGTTTAACGGGGCACGCGTCATCGGGCCGGCCGTGGCGGGCGTGCTGGTGGCAAGGCTGGGCGAGGGCTGGTGTTTTTTCGCCAACGGCGTGAGCTATATCGCTGTCATTGTGGGATTGCTGCTGATGAAAGTGGAGAGCCCGGCGCGCGCGATCGCAGGGTCGCCGATCGAGCACATCGTGGAAGGCTTTCGATTTGTGAACGATACCGCGCCCATCCGGGCGCTGCTCATGCTGCTCGGTATAGTGAGCATGACCGGCATGCCGTATGTAGTCCTCATGCCGATTTTCGCCGACAAGATTCTGCACACAGGCGGGCAGGAACTAGCATCGCTGATCGGGGCGCACGATCTGGGCGCGGTGCGGTTGGGAATTTTAATGGGTGCCGCGGGCGTGGGCGCACTGCTGGGCGCACTGACGCTCGCAGTGCGCAGTGGAGTAAAAGGATTAAGCCGCTGGGTGATGGTCTGCTGCGCCGGGTTTGGCGTGAGCCTGATGCTGTTTTCCGCTTCGCGATGGTTCTGGCTATCGGTGGCGCTGCTGTTGCCGGTGGGTTATTTCATCATGCTGCAGATGGCGTCATCGAACACGCTGATCCAGGTGATGGTGCCGGATGCGCTGCGCGGGCGCGTGATGGCGGTCTACTCCATGATGTTCATGGGGCTCGCGCCCTTGGGTTCGCTGATGGGCGGAGCGCTGGCGGATCGGCTGGGCGCACCGCTCACAGTAGCGATTGGCGGCCTCGCTTCGGTCGCTGGAGCGGTGTGGTTCGGAATGCACCTGCCGAAGATTCGCGTCGAGGCGAGAAAGTTGATTCTGGCACAACAGATGGCCGGAGGCGAGCCGGCAGAAGAAATCCGCGAGCCCCTCTCGGAAACCGCAACAAAATCAACTTTGAGTTAACCCCTGGAACCTATCCCATAAATCCCTTATGGCAGTTTTTTCCGTTTCGAGGCCTGACTTCCGGTTTGCCCGTCATCCTCCCACAACGCCAACTCGCGGCTTGCCAGAAGCCGACTTCTGGCTCGCCCGGCAGTTTGGGCCCTTGACACATCTCTTAAAAAGAACGAACATTCGTTTTATATGCCGAAGGTAGCTGCCGCACATCGCGTTCGCCGCCGAGAGCAAATTTTGGAAGCCGCCCTTCGTTGCTTTTCACGTCGCGGCTTT
>JASHPH010000372.1 GCA_030038255.1 Candidatus Sulfotelmatobacter sp.
AGGAGACGATGGGCGTCCAGCCCCGGCTCCTCGGGAAGGCGACTCGCAAGTTCGTGGCGGCGCTCAACAGCGCGAAGAACGAGCGTGGGCATTTCCCCACTCTTTTCTTCACGAACCAGATCCGCATGAAGATCGGAGTGATGTTCGGGAACCCCGAGACGAAGCCAGGTGGGATGGCGCCGCAGTTCGCCTCCACGACGGAGGTCAAGCTGCGGGCCGGCGAGTACAAGATGGACGAGGTCGTGGGCGCCCCGACGCACGTCGAAGTTCATTTCAAGGTCGAGAAGAACAAGGTCGAGCGCCCACGGATGGAGGGCGACTTCAAGATCATGCTGTCCGACACCGAGACCAAGCGGAAGGGTGACATCTACGAAGAAGACACCATGATAAAGTTGGCCGAGAAGTTCGGACTGTTGGAGGGGCACGGTAATTCATGGACGTGTTTGGGCGAGAAGTACAACGGCAAGTCGCTCGTGGAGCGCAAGCTTCTGACCGATCTCGCGTTCAAGAAGACGTTCCGGGAGACGCTCATGAAGGTGCTCCTCGCGATGTAGGGAGCGCTTGTCCGGTCTGCCCGGGGGAAATGCAGGTCGAGAGCGTCGACGACTTGAACTACCCGATCATGTTTCGCTGGCGCTGTGGTCGGTGCCAGCACGAGGAGATGCGGGAAGATGGGTGACGAGCCCGCGCGTCGGCCGCAGCTCAAGTACCTCGAATCGAACCACGACAGGTACAAGCGCTCTAAGAAGCACGAGGACCGCCTGGGTAAGCGCCTCGGCGGTCGCCGGCTTCCTCGCTCTGGGGGGCTGCCGTGGTCGAAGTGGGACAAGACAACGGCAGGTGGGGACATCTCGGCTCCCGACTTCCACTTCGAACACAAGCGAACGGACTGCGGTTCCATCTCGATCCCGAAGGCGTGGCTGGCGAAGGTGTCCGAGGGCGCGCGACGTGTTATCAAAGATCCTGGAATCATCATCACGTTCGAAAAGAAGGGCTCGCCCCTCGAAGAGTGGGCCCTCGTGCCGCTGGAAGTGTTGGAACGCCTTATGAAAAAGGCCAGGGATTGAGCACCGTACGGTGACGGAGACGACGATGTCGGCCAAGTTGAGCCATCTTGATCAGTTTCGCGCGGAACTTCTGACGGTACCCGTCAGCAAGGTCATGATTCGGTTCGAACAGGGACCGGACGGCTCGATTGAGCCCATGTTCGAGTGTGTGAGCTGCGAAGATCTTCTCGACTTCGCCGGCCGCTCGGGCTGGGTGTGTCCCACCTGTGGCTACGGGCTGCAGCCGAAAGACGCGCGCTTGGTCGCCGATTTTGCGCGCTCCAAGTTGGAGAACTTTCCTTTTCCGAAAGAGGAAAAACCCGACTCTGTTCTTCCGGCAACTACTGCAAATGTGCTAGAAAAGCCTCGATGGGCCTGGCTAAGTTGGTTGCTGAGGCTGCTTCGACTCAGGGGAGCCTAAAGAAGCTCGTTCGGCTCAAGATCAGTGAGTCGAGGGAGGTGCCCTACCTCGACGAGACGGGCTACCTCCGGGTCTCTTCGCTGGCGGACATGTGTCCCCGCGAGGAGGTGCTTGCGTCGAACCTCAAGTACGTCCGAACTCGAACTGTCGAGCCGGACCTCGGGATGATCTTCGCTCACGGGAAGGCCCTTCACTGGGTCCTGCAGAACCTCGTGGTCGGAGGCACCGGCGCGCTGCTCGGCGTCTGGCGCTGCGCGGACTGCGCCAAACAGTACGGGGCGCCGGCTCCGAATCTGCAAGAGGCGCAATCACTGGTCCGGCGGCCGAAGGCCTGCGAGTGCGGTTGCGAGGACTTCGTCTTCCGCGAGCAGAAGTTCGTCAACGAGGAGTACCGGATTGGTGGTCATCCGGACGGCTTCCTTGTTCTCGGCGGGATGCCGGGCCTCGGCGTCGCCGAGTTCAAGTCGGTCGGGCCGAAGTCGGCCTGGGAAGTTCGGAACACGCCGAACTTGGGGCACGTGGTCCAGGTGCAGGCCTATCTCTGGCTCACCGGCCTCAAGTGGGGAAAGATCCTCTACTGGGAGAAGAGCGGCTTCGGGATGCAGGCGCTCTTCGAGCACACGGTGGAGAGGGACGAGGACTCCATCGAGAGCATCAAGCGGGTCATCCGTGGCATCTGGAACGGGGTCAAGACCGGCATCCTCCCCGAGCGGCCCTGCACGTCGATCGACTGCCCTCGGGCGGTCAAGTGTGAGATGAAGAACGCGTGCTTCGAGGAGGCCGCGTGAAGCACAAGTCGGTGGACATCTCAGGGATGAGCCTCCGCCCGGTGCCGACCGAGCTGCACGAGAAGGTGATGTGCACCAACTGCCAGAAGAACGCAGCGCGGTGGGAGTTCGCGGAGGGTGCCGCCCCGGCCAGTGCTTTTGCCTGCTCGTCGTGTTTGCTCTACGAGGTGCCTCGGCTCAAGGAGCAACGCCTGCAGCTCGAATTCCTTGTTTCGGGGGTCGAGAAGCGAGTTTCCACGATATTCGATCGAGACGCGGAGGGGCGTCTCAGCAACACGGACGACGCGGATCGAATTGCCTTCGGGCTCGTCATGACGAATCGGTTCATGCAGTCGCGCGTGTTGCGGGGTGGATTTGAGTGACCGGTCTTCCCGTAGTTGAGTACACGCTCCCTTTGAAGCTGGTCTCCGAGGCGAACAAGAAGGAGCACTGGGCCGTCAAGGGTCGCCGCGTGAACAAGCAGAAGGAGGACACCGCCCTTCTTCTGCGCGTCAAGATCAATCCGTTCAGGGAGCACTTTCGTCGGGGCGCCCTCGTGACCATCACCCGTTTCGGGCCGAAGAAGATGGACACCGACAACAACACGGGGTCCGCCAAGTACGTCCGAGACACGATCGCGAAACTCATTGGCGTCGATGACAGGTACGACGACGTCGTCGAATACCGCGTTTTGCAGGCTATTGGGCCGTACAAAGTCCATGTTCGCATCGAGGCTCGCGAACCGAAGAGTCAAGTTGTATTGGATGCTCCCGCTGTCGTAAACCGGGGAGCGAAACGGCGGGTCCGGAAGACCAGCCGAGGAGAAAAATCATGGGCAAGCAGGCAGACGGGCTGACAGTTCTCGAAGGCGGCAAGGCGATTCAGGGGGAGAAGTCAACGAGCATCGTCGGCTCGAAGCCGTGGGCGAGCAAGCTGCGCCACCGCGCCAAGGAGTTGGCCGGCTTCCTGGAGAATGGGTACATGGAAATGGCCCACATTCTCTACCAAGTTTACGACACGCCGGTGGACGGCGACCGCCGCCGCGGGGCGCTCTACACCGCGTGGGGCTTCGACAGTTTCGCGGAGTACGCGGAAAAGGAACTTCAGATCAACCGGAAGAGGGCGGAGAGACTTCGGAAGATCTGGTACGTGCTCGAAGTCGAGATGAAAGATCTAGATCCTGACCTGAAGCAGAGAATCGTGAATCTCGGCTTCTGCAAGGTCCGCGAGCTGATTCGTGTCCTCACGGTCCGGAACGCCAAGCCGTGGATCGACCGCGCAGAAAACATGACCTACTACGAGCTGGAGGCGAACGTAAACGACGAGCGGCGCCGCCAGGGGGCCAACGAGGCGATGCTCCAGGCAGAGAGTGCCGACTCCAAGGAAACGGACGATGCCCCGGCCCCAGAGCCCCCGCCGCCCGAAATCCTGACCCGCGAAATCTTCGGCTTCTACCCGGCGCAGTTGGCGAACGTCCGCAAGGCCATCGAGATGGCTCAGAAGTTGTCACACTCGGACAAGAAGAGCCACAACCTGGACATGATCTGCCTCGACTTCCTCGCCACGAACGACTTCGTGGCCGGCGACACCGATGCCCGCCTCCGGTACATCGCCAAGCTGGAACGCGTACTCGGACTACGGCTCGTCGCTGTCGGCCCTGACGGGGACGTCCTCTACGGCGTCGACACTCTCGAACTTGCCGCGAGCGCGGGGGGAGACCTGACATGATTCCGATGTCCAAAGAGATCCTGGGTGAAGAGCTAAACATGACCCAGAAGGTCATCACGAAGTGGCAGCATAAGCTCGCGGCTGGTATTCCAGGGCAAGACGGGCCGGCGACGGAGCAGGTGGTCGACGAGTACTGCCGCGAATTCGTCGCGGAGATGCTCATCCTCGCCGGCAAGCTCGAAACCATCGCGAACATCGTGAGCGCGGACGGAACCTAGCGAGGCGGTCGTGCGGCGAAAGAAGAGGGACTCAGCAGCTGTTGTGGAGGATGACAAGCCGAAGCGGTCCATCGAGTTTCGATGGCTGCCGATCGATTTGCTCGTCCCGAACGACTGGAACCCGAACACCCAGGACGACATCACGTTCAACATGCTGCAGGATGAGATCGCGACGGTTGGTCTCATCGACCCGCTCGAAGTCGTGCCTCTGGAGAACGGGCAGTACCTGATTCTCGCCGGTGAGCATCGGTGGCGCGCGGCCAAGAACCTGAATTACGAAGAGGCGCCGTGCGTCCTGCTCACCGACGAGCGGTGGCAGGAGGCCGACCTCCAGAAGTTCGTCACGGTCCGGCTGAACGTCATCCACGGCAAGATGGATCCGGACAAGTTCGTCGCCCTCTACAACGAGATGACAGCGAAGTACGGCGCCGAGTCGATGCAGCGGCTCATGGGCTACGCCGACACGCAGCAGTTCCAGAAGATGCTCGGCTGGGTGAAGAAGGGCCTGGCGAAGTCCCTCCCGAAAGAGATGTCGAAGGAGATCGAGGAGCGGACCAA
>JASHPH010000373.1 GCA_030038255.1 Candidatus Sulfotelmatobacter sp.
TTTGTTGAAACTCGGGATGGAAATCTACTCCTATAATCAGCATGTTCGGCTCCTTTCTCCCGAGCCTTGTTGGTTGGATTCAGCGCCACCAACTCTACTCGGACTTGGGAGCCGACATTGTCATGGAATCAATTACGCCCACCGACCGCCTGATCGGTAGCTATTGCGGGGGGCTAGCTTGCCTGAGGACGGGCCACACCGGGAATCGGCTCGCTTCCACACGATCACTCCTATGCGAAACAAGTAATGCCGTGACATTACAACCTCTCGCCGCTCGCCGTTCGTGAGCATTTCTTGCATCTCTCGGGGAACATACGACCTCCGCACTGACGCCACCCCATCCACCCGCGAGACGTGGCTTAGCATCAATGGCCAGCCTGCATATACCAGGGCCAGATGCAGTGGATGGCGCACGAGATCGTTGATCAGGACGGCAACGCGGCTCACACGCAAAGCCTCATTCACAAACTGCGCAACTTCCACGGGCTCCAGATGATGCACGAACAGGCCGCTGCTGACCAGATCGAACGAGTTGTCGGAGAAGGGAAGTCTGAGCGCGTCGGCGACCACGCTGCGATTTCCCGGCAGCAGATGCGACTGCGCGCGATCGAGCAGCGTGATATCCAGCGTAATGCCCTGTCGCGCCAGCTGTCGCGCTGCGGCCTTCGGCACTTCGCCGTGTCCTGCGGCGACTTCGAGCAGAGAAAAATGCTTCTTCCCCGTTGTGACTGCCACGCGTTCAATCAGCTTGCGTGTGGTCGCGACTCCACCGAACCACCGATTGATGCGCGACAGATCGCGCAGCGATTTCTGGACCTCGGTGGGAGGGCAATCGGGGGAATCGAGAATTTCCTGAGTCACGACGCGGCGCATGATTTCAGCGTCAGTGTAGCGGATTGGGCGCGGTCCACTGTCATGAAGATGTAAATGAGTCTCCATTGCGCGCTGGCGCGCGCAACCCCGGACGAATGCGTCCGGGGCTACACGCTCCGGGCTAAAGGCCTGTGTAGGGCGGACGCATTCGTCCGCCCGGCTGTCTGCCCGCGTCAGAAAAAAGCAGGCTCCTCGCGCCAAAAGAGCGGCGCTCGGAATGACAAAACTTTGGGGAGGCGCTGGGATTCGGCGAACAATTCCAGGCTCACACTTCAGCCAGCTCTTCTTCCAGCAGCTGCTTGTTGTACAGGTCGCTGTAGTAGCCGTTCAGGGCGAGGAGTTCGTCGTGGGTGCCGAGTTCGACGACGCGGCCGCCGTGCAGCACGGCGATGCGGTCGGCGTTGCGCACGGTGGAGACGCGGTGCGAGATGAAAATCGTGGTGCGCCCGCGCATCACATCGCGCAGGTGGTTGAGAATCTTGTCTTCCGTGTGCGTGTCGACGCTCGAGAGGGCGTCGTCGAGGATCAGAATTTTCGGGTCGCGGATCAGAGCGCGGGCGATGGCGGTGCGCTGCTTCTGGCCTCCGGAGAGCGTGATGCCACGCTCGCCGACTAGAGTCTCGTAGCCTTCGGGGAAGCTCTCGATGTCGGCGGCAATATTGGCGGCGTCGGCGGCGGCGTGAATCTCGCTGTCGGTGGCCGAGTTCACGCCGAGAGCGATGTTCTCGCGGATGCGGTCGCTGAAAAGAAATGTTTCCTGTGGCACGAATCCGATGCTGTGGCGCAGAGAGGCAAGCGAGTAGTCGCGAATTGGTCGGCTGTCGATGAGAATGCTTCCCGGCGCGGCATCGTAGATGCGCGGGATCAGGCTCACGAGGGTCGTTTTGCCCGAGCCGGTCGGCCCGACGATGGCAAGGCTGCTCCCTGCGGGGATGCGCAGATTCACGTCGTGCAGGACCTGCTTGCCGTCGTAGCTGAAATTCAGCCCGCGGAATTCGATTTCGCCGTCGGTCTGGCGGTCTTGCGCCGTGGGCGTGTCTTGAATTTCCGGCTGCTCCTGCATGATCTCGTTCAAGCGGCCGAGCGAGGCGGTTCCGCGCTGGAAAAGATTGATCACATAGCCGAGCGCGATGATGGGCCACATCAGCTGCAGCATGTACATGTTAAAGGAAACGAATTCGCCGACGCTCATGCTTCCTGGGATCTGGAGCGTAGTGACAAGGGCCGGAGCCTCGATGGGCGGCGTGCCTCCGGAGATCAGTCCGCTGATATGCGTCGCGAGCCTGACAGTAGACTGTCCCCCAATCACTTCACGTCCACCGAGCCAAATCACCAGCACAATCGCGCAGCCCAGCATGAACTCGAGCGTCGGCCACAACATGCCCATCAGGCGAACTAGCTTCAGACTGCGGCGGATGTACTCCTTGTTCTCCTGCTCAAACGCGCGAATTTCGGCTTCTTCCTGCACGTAGGCGCGAATCAGGCGGGCGCCGGAAAAATTCTCCTGCGCGCGGGCGGAGATGTCCGAGAACATCGCCTGAATGCGCTCGAAGCGGTCGTGAATCTGCCGCCCGAAGTACTGGATCAGAACGCTGGCGATGGGAAAGGGCAAAAATGTGTACAGCGTGAGGCGCGGGCTGATCGACATCATGAAAGCGAGTGCGCCCACGGTCAGCACGATCGTGTTGGCCGAGTACATGATGGCCGGCCCGAGAAGGTTGCGCACCGCGCTCAGGTCGTTGGTAGCGCGCGCCATAATGTCGCCCGTGCGATGCTTCTGGTAATAGGAATAAGAAAGGCCTTCGAGGCGCTCAAACAAGTCATTGCGGAGATCGAATTCGATATCGCGCGAGATGCCAATGACGATCCAGCGCGTCAAAAACTGGAAGATGCCCTTCGTGAGGCCGATGGCGAGGAGCAGTCCGGCATAAACCAGAAGTTTCTGCTGCGTGACGCCTTCGTGGAGTTTATCCGCGGCCATGCCGAGCACCTTGGGAAACAGGATCCAAATACCGTTGTGCAGGAAAACGCACAGCAGGCCCGTCACATAGCCCCAGCGGTAGCGTTTCATGTAGGGCAGGAGCGGGCGCAGGCGCTTGGGAAACATGCGAAGTTGATGAAATTCTAACAGGCCGCGGTGTAGGATTTTCAGGGCCTTACAAGCGGTTTTCGGGCCGCCGGTTATAACGCAGGCACTGTCTCCCTTTGACAATTCTTTACTTCTGGTGCTTTACGCGGTGATGCACAATGATTAAGAGCAGTGCATGATGAAAGCATAGAAGACGGGGGCAATGGAACGCATCCTAGTCATTGACGACGACGTGGAGCTGTGCCACCTGGTCGGCGAATACCTGCAGGCCGAGGGCTTTGCGGTCGACTCCGTCCATGATGGTGAAAGCGGGCTGAAGAAGGCGAGCGCGGGAGAATACCTGCTGGCCGTGCTCGACGTAATGCTACCCGGAATCAACGGCTTTGAAGTGCTGCGGCGGATTCGCGCTACGTCGCGGCTGCCGGTTCTGTTGCTCACGGCGCGGGGCGAAGATGTGGACCGCATCGTTGGCCTCGAGATTGGCGCCGACGATTACCTGCCCAAGCCGTTCAATCCGCGGGAACTGCTGGCGCGAATCCGGGCCATCCTGCGGCGCACGCGTGATGGCAGCGGAGCGCCGGCAACCCCGGAAGTGGTGAAAGTAGGCGATGTCGAACTCGATCCCGCGACCCGCACGGTGCACCTCGACGGCAAGCCGGTGGATCTGACCTCGGTCGAATTCAACTTACTGGAAGTGCTCCTGCGCGAGGCGGGGCGCGTGGTGCCGCGCGAGCGGCTGGTGAATGCCGTGCTCAGCCGCAAGTTTTCGCCCTTTGACCGCAGCATCGACATGCACGTCAGCAAGGTACGCAAGAAGCTCGGCGATACCGACAACGACGAGCACATCAAGACGGTTCGTGGTGTAGGCTATATTTTTGCCCGGCCCAGGGAGAAGTCCAAAGCCACGTCATGAAAAGCCTCTTTCTCCGCATCTTTTTGTCGTTCTGGTTGGCGCAGGCGCTTTTCGTCGTGCTCGCCATCCTGGTTACGCTCGCCTTCCGGCCGCGCACTTCCACCTGGGAGGCTCTGCGAACGACTGTACTGAACGATGCGGTCAGCGCCTACGAACAGGGCAGCGCGAAGCAGCTGAAGCAGTATTTCGAGAATCTGGACGAGACGCAGCACGTCCGCGCGTTTCTTTTTGACGAGGATGGCATCGAGCTTTCTCATCGCCCCGCGCCCGACTGGGCGATCCGTGTCGCAACCGGCGGACCGCGCGCTCCGCAAAATGGTTTCCTGTTTCCGGCACCGCCAGCCCCGCACGAGACGCGGGCTTCTTCGGATGGCAAGCATCACTACACGATCGTCCTGGCTCTGCCACCCGGGCCGCGTGTTTTCATTGGTCCGCGCGGCGTGCCCTTCACTGGACTGATCATTGGAGTCATCACTTCGGGGTTGGTGTGCTACTTCCTGGCGTGGTACTTGACCAAGCCGATCGTGCGTTTGCGCGCGGCCACGCGGCAACTTGCGGCCGGCGATCTGGCTGCCCGCAGCGGAGCGCCGGCATCCGGGCGCCGGGACGAAGTCGCCGGCCTGATGCGCGATTTTGATGCCATGGCCGAGCGGCTCGAGACGCTGGTCAAGGCTCAGTCGCGCCTGTTGAACGATATTTCTCACGAATTGCGGTCTCCGCTGGCCCGGCTGAATGTGGCCCTGGGCCTGGCCCGGCTGCGTGAAGACGTGGAAAACGCCGACATGCTCGACCGCATCGAGCTCGAAGCCAGCCGATTGAACGAACTCATCTCGCGCATTCTGATCCTGGCGCGCCTGGAGGACGGAGAGCAGCGGGTGCCCCAGACTCCGGTGGCGTTGGACGAAATCGTGGCCAGCGTTACGGAAGATGCCGAGTTCGAAGCCCAGGCGCGCCATTGCCACGTCCGCGCGACCATGGCCGACGGCGACTGGAGCGTGCGGGGCAATGCGTCGCTGCTGCACAGCGCAGTCGAAAACGTCGTGCGCAATGCTATCCGCTACACACAGGAAGGAACGACGGTCAACGTGGACCTGTCGAGCGTGGAGGTGCCCAACGGCCGGGAAGCAGTGCTCAAGGTCAGCGATCTGGGACCGGGCGTTCCCGCCGATGCCCTGGACAAGCTCTTCGAGCCCTTTTATCGCCTGGACGATTCCCGCGGACGTCTCACCGGCGGCGCGGGTTTAGGGCTGGCCATCACAGAAAGAGCCGTTCGCTTTCATGGCGGCCGCGTGGCGGCCTCGAACCGTCGGGAGGGTGGACTGCTGGTCGAGATTCGCCTTCCGTTGATTTCTGTGCGACCGTTGCTGAAGGAGCAACCGGAACCCGTGCCGTCAGAGCAAGAAGCCTAGGTGGGAAACCCTCTATCTGTCCTTCAAACCCCGGTATAGGCAACTCGGCTGCTGTTATTCTGGTTCCAATCATAGGCCTGGGACTGCGGCTGGAGTTTGCTCTTCCGGCGCATTTCCTGATACATAAATGAGTTGCGTTTTCCCGCATTTTGAGACCGCAAGCGTCCCGGGAGGGCTCCGGGGAGCGGATGTGCGCGCAAGTGCCAAATTAATCAGGGAGATCAGGCGGAGAATGTCGAAGAAATTGGCGTGGCTGCTCGGGCTGGGAACGTTGGTGATGATCGGAGTTCTGCTGGCGTGCGGCAGCCACTACAACCCCGCATCCGATGGATTGGTGATCGTCGCCAGTCAGGGTTCGGGTTTGATCCAGACCTTCAGCTTCAATCTTTCCAGCGGCTCGATCGCCGACGTGAGCAACTCGGTTGGAGCCACGGCGAACCTGACCTGCCAGATTGCCGGCATCCCCGGCTCGCTGGTGCTAAATCCAGCGGGAACCTACGCTTTCGCCATCATCAACCAGACCGACCAGTGTTCGGGGAGCCAAACCGGGATCGAGTCGTTTGTAGTGAATTCCAATGGGACGATTCCCAACAGTGGCACCGTGACCACCGATCCCAATCCGATTGCCATCGCCATGGATCCGAGCGGGAAATATCTGTTTGTGGCGGAGGGGACAAATTCTCTGCCCCCGACACCCCCCGTCCTCCCGATACCTCCCCTGCCCCCGACACCTTGCCCGGGCACGACGGCACAGTATGGAATTTGCGTGTACGCGATTGGCAGCAACGGCAGTCTGACTCCCGTGCCCGGCACGTTTAATTTTGTTCTTCCCACAGGTTTCTCGCATCCGAATATTGCCGCTCTTACGACGACTCCGATCTCGTTTAACATTTCCAGCGCCGTCTGCTCGGGAAGTCCCAACGCGACGCAGGAGTTTCTTTATGCGGTGGATTCCCAGAACAATGCGGTTTATGAATTTGGCGTCGACATGTCCACGGGTGCGCTGCAAAATCCTCCCGGAGACAGCAAGGTGCTGAACTTCCCCACGGGGTCGTACCCCTTCGGGGTCGTAGTCGATCCCTGCAACCGCTTCGTCTACGTCTCAGATGCAAACTCGAACCAGATCAGCGCCTACACGATTTGCAACGGATCGGCGACTCAATCTTCTACCCAATGCCCCATCCCCCCTGCCACGCCGGACGGCAGCCTAGTGGCTGTCACCGGCTCGCCCTTCAGCCTCACGGGCAACGCGAATGGCCCGGGGCCGTTGGTGGTGGACGCGCTGGGCAATTACCTCTTTGTCTTGAATCAGCTCTCGAACACGATTTCGCCGATGGCGATCAGCCCGGTTACCGGCAGCATTTCTGGCCGATCCGTGTATAACGTGGGAAACCAGCCGAAGGCGATGGTTATTCGCAGTGACGACAGCTGGCTGTTCGTGACCAACTACAATCCTCCCACCTTGTCGCAGTTCGCCGTTGTGCCCAATACTGGCGCGCTCGTGCCCGTGCCGGCAACGGTGACCGACAACTATCCCTGGGGAGTGGCGGTGAAGTAGGGTGGTTGCGCGCCTCTCAGTGCCCTATTGCTTGCTCGTGATGTTTCATTGCGCGCTTTGCGCGCAACCCCGGACGAATGCGTCCGGGGCTACACAGACCAGCGACAAGTTTGCGTAGGTGCGGAGGCATTCCTCCGCCCCGCGAGCGTCTCTGAGCCTTCTATCTAGGTGGGCACTTTCAGAATCAGATACCCGCCCACCAGGACAAAGATCAGATCTGGCGACCACGCGGCCATGGCTGGAGGCAGCTGGCTTAGGTCGCCCATCGCTTCAAACAGCCGCGACACGACCGTGTAGAAAACCGCAATGCCGACGGCGACCGCGACTCCGGTGACCGCTCCCTTTTTTCCTGCCGACAGTGAGAAGGGAACGGCCAACACCGCCATGATCAGCGTGATCAGGGGATAGGAAAGCTTCTTGTGCAGCTGCACGCGCAGCCGCACCACGTCGAAGCCGCTCTGCTGCAGGTCGCGGATATAGCCCCGCAGCTCCTCGTAATTCATCTCCGTGTATTGTTTCACTTCCTTCTTGAAATACGACGGCGTCTCGCCCAGGTCGGCGAACGTGGCTACGTCGAACGGCCGGTAGTTCACGATGGCGGAGACGTTGAGGGTGCGATCCCATCCCTGCTCATAGACCCATTTGTTCAAGTTGTCGGCCCAGTGTGCGCGGTCGGCGTGAATGCGGCGCGTGATGGTGAAGCTGGGGCGGTCAAGCTGAAATACAGTGACGTTGCCGAAGGTGTCCTTGTCGGGATCGAAGAACTGGTAGTACCAGATGTCGTTGTTCTGGCCGAAGATCCATTTGCGATCGGGGCGAAGATAGGTCTGCGGAGGCTTGCCTTTGATCTGGTTATGCAGCGCCTCCTGGCGCTTGTTGGTATGCGGCAGGTAGAGCTGGTCGGCAAAGAACAGTCCCGCAGCCAGCACGGCGGCTGCGGCGATCACCGGCGAGACGATACGGTAGATGCTGACTCCCGTGGCTTTGATCGCCGTGATTTCGTTCGAGCGCTGCATCAGGCCGAACGTCACCAGCACGGCGAGCAGCATGACGAGCGGAGCGACGTTGTAGAGCAAATAGGGCGTGACGTTCAGCAGATATTCCGCCACGACCATGAACGGAACCTGATTGCGGAGAATGTCGCCTAACAGCTCAAAGAGCGTGAACACCAGGACCAGCACGAGGAATGTCGATAGGATCATCCCCAGATAGAGGAAAAAGTCGCGCAGCACGTAGTCGTCGAGCAAGGTCGGGAAACTGGCGCTGAAGACCCGGCGCCGGGTCGAAACCCGCCGGAAAACATTTTCCCGGCTGCGGGTGCTCGTGGAGTGCTGCGAACCCTCCGTCCGGTTCCACGAAAAACGAAACGAAGCCAGTTCGAACGGACGCCGCTCGGCTTGCCACAGCAAGAAGAGCGCGAGGGCAAGAAAGACCAGGTCGGCCAGCCACGCTCCGAACCACGGCGAAACCCGGCCTTGCTTGGCCAGCGAAACGCCGATCAGCGAAATCACGTAATACGTAAACACCAGCAGGATGGTCAGGACGAATCCACCCGATTTGCCGCTCTTCTTCGACGACAGGCCCAGCGGAATTCCCACCAGAGCCAGCACCAGGCACGCCGTAGGCAAAGCGAAGCGCCGGTGAAATTCGATCAGATATAACTGTGCCGAGTTGCGATCAGAATGACTCGCTTTCTGCGGCAGTGCCCACGTGTCCATGATCGTTGCGGGCTGTGATTCGTCGGCTTTGCTTTCCGTTGAGGGCAGTTCGATGGGAATGTCGGTTTGCTGAAAAGTCGAAATCTGGTAATGATCGACATTCGTGGGATCGGTTTCGTGGGCGGACCCGTCGGTCAAGTGCAAGTGCAGCCGATCCGGACCCTCGCTGACGACGATGCCTTCCCTGGCCAGCGTGATCTTCGGGTTCGTGGCGTCGGTCAGATCGGCCATGAACACGTCTTTCCACACCGCCGCGCCCTGCGCGCTCTTCACGTCGTGCACGTACAGGACGATCTTGGGGAATCCCTCGTAGAAAACTCTGGGTTGAACTTCGAACGAAACCTGGGAACTTTTCAGTCGGTCTTCCAGACGGGCCAGGGCGGCTTGCGAGCGCGGCGCGATGTGAAGGCCGTTGGCCAGCGCCATCGCCCACGCCGCGAGCACGAAGATCGACAGCACCCGCAAGAAGCTCCACACGCCCATGCCGCTGGCACGCATGGCCGTGATTTCTGAGTCGGCGGCCAGGCGGCTCAGGCCGATCAAAATGCCGACCAGCACGCTCATGGGCAGCGTGTAGGTGAGCGCCACCGGGATCGTGAAGAAGAAAATTTCGGCAACGCTGGGCAGCGGAGCCGAAGCCCGGACGGCCAGTTCGAGAATGCGTCCCAGGTCGCGGGTGAACAGCACAAAGGTGAAGATGGCCACGCCAATCAGGGCGTGGGCCGTCACTTCGCGCAGGAT
>JASHPH010000374.1 GCA_030038255.1 Candidatus Sulfotelmatobacter sp.
GTCCAGCCGAGGTCATCGATGCGGCGGGCAACTCGAAGGCAGTGAAGCAACCTTATCTCGATCCCTCTCGCTGCGTCGGCTGCGGCGCGTGCGAATACGCCTGCCCCGTGCAGGATCGTCCGGCGGTCTATGTCACAAGTGTCGGCGAGAGCCGCTCCCGCACCAACCAGATTCTGTTGAACCGGGGCCTGCCGAATCGCAGCTTGCCGAACCAGAGGAAGAATTGACATGCAGCCTGACACGCAACCTCTCAGCCGTCGCGATGCGCTGATCAAGCTGCTGCGAGTCGCTGGAGTGGGCGCCGCTGCGTCCGGGCTGGGGGTCTGGTTGAGCGAGCATAGCTTGCGCCCCGAGCCCGCGCTCGCTGTAACAGCCAAGCGCGACCATACTATCGCGCCTGATCCGCTGCTTCCAGAGATGGCGATCATTACCGGCGATGACCCGGCGCAACTGGCGCGGCAAGCGATCGCGGAACTGGGAGGAATTCGCCGCTTCGTTTCGCGCGGAGATGTCGTCCTCGTCAAGCCCAACATCGGATGGGATCGCACTCCAGAGCAGGCGGCAAACACCAATCCCGATGTTGTCGCGGAAGTAATCCAACAATGTTCCGGGGCAGGAGCAAAAAGGGTCATCGTGACAGACGCAAGCTGCAACGATCCGCGCCGTTGCTTTCAGCGCTCACGCATTGCCGCGGCTGCGCAGGGCGCAGGTGCCGAAGTCATCCTCCCCGACCCGGCAATGTTCAAGGAAGTGGATCTGCAGGGAGAAATTTTGCGCGCGTGGCCGGTGCTCAGTCCCTTTCTGAATGTCGACAAAGTGATCAACATCCCAATCGCCAAGCATCACAGCCTGACCGGCACGACCTTAGGGATGAAGAACTGGTACGGAATGCTTGGCGGGCCGCGTCATCAGCTGCATCAGAAAATTCACGAGAGCCTCGTGGACCTCGCCGATTTCGTACGGCCCACGCTGACCATCATCGACTGTTACCGGGTCCTGATTCGCAACGGTCCGACCGGAGGCAATCTGCAGGACGTTCTGCTCAAGAAGACGATGGTCGCCGGAACGAACCCGGTTGCTCTCGATGCATACGTAGCCAAGGCATTCTGGAACCTCGAGGTCTCCGACTTGCCCTATCTCACGATGGCGGCAAACCGCGGGCTGGGTACGTTCGAATTCGAAAAGGTTCGAACGCAGATCAGGACACTGTAATGCCGACGCTGCTCGACGCTCGACCACGGTTCGGAATCAGGCTGGCCGGCACGATGGCTAAATGGAGAACGAAGTGAAAGCGAAGCGGATATTCTTGACAGCTTTTCTCTGCGCAGCCCTGGCGTTACCACATGCACAAGTACAAAACAGGGCGCAGGGGCAACTCGCGAGTTTTCTTCGTCAGCCGCTTCCCGCTAAAGCAACGGCGCAAGGTTCCGTCACGGTTTACAACTCCGAAACTCTCTATCAGTACATCGATGGCGGCGCTGATCTTTATGTTCTCTACGACTTCAAGGCTCTCCTGCATCAGCAGTTCAAGAGCGGCGCGACGGATTTGACGGCTGACATCTATGAGATGAGCAGTCCCGAGGACGCGTTTGGGATCTATGCTTCAGAGCGTTCGCCAGGCTACACGTTCATTCCAATCGGCGCCGAGGGATATCGGGAGAAGGGCATCCTCAATTTCTTCGAGGACCACTATTACGTCAAGCTCTCTGGTTCCGGTGCCAACGAGGACACACTGCTTGACCAGTTTGCGCGACTGCTCTCGAGCCGAATCGGCGGAGTGAAAACGCTGCCGAATCTGCTGGAGAAGCTTCCCCGGGAACATCGGGTTCCGCATTCCGAGCAGTACGTCAAAAAAGACCCACTCGGCCACGCGTTCCTCGCACCAGCCTATGTTGTGACCTACGCACAAGGAAAGCAGCAATCAAAACTAGTCGTTTCCATCGCCAGAGACGCACAAGCCGCCAAGGCGCGAACTGACCAACTCGCAAGGTACTTCAAACAAAGTGGTGAATTATCCGCTGCGCCCGAATTGGGCGAAGGTGGAATGCGAGCAAAGAACAGCTTCGAGGGACGCGTGATCGCACGAACGCATGGACGCTATCTGATTGCCTTGTTTAATCCCGCAGGCAGTGGCGCCAAGTTGCTAAACGCCACAGCGCAGAGTCTTCCCTAAACCAATAGTCAGCCCAACGGAATCCGGTATTTTGAGGGTTAGAACCATGAAAAACAATGAATGGAATCGTCGGGAGTTCATCGTAAAGCCAATCCTCTGGGCGGGAGCGGCGAGAGTCATCGGCAAAGTGGAATCGCTCTTAGGAAATCCTGTAAACGAGTCGACAAACGGCGCCATCCTGCAACGCACATTGGGAAAGACCGGAATCACACTGCCGGTGGTGAGTATGGGCGTCATGAATGCAGACATCCCGGGATTGTTGCGGCGCGCGTATGAACTCGGCATCCGCCATTTCGACACCGCCGCCGGCTACCAGCAAGGACGCAATGAGGAGATGGTAGGCAATGTGTTCAAGGAAATGGGCGTGCGCGACAAAGTCGTGATTTCGACCAAGCTACCTTCGCGCAACTTCCCGTCGAACCCCGCTGAGTCGAAGAAGCGTTTCATAGAAGGCGTTGAGGCAAGTCTGAAGCGCCTGCAGATGGATCATGTCGACATCCTCTACCACCATGCCGTCGACTCCGTCGAAGAGGCTCGGGCCGAAGGTCCACTCGCAGCGCTGCAAAGCCTGAAGAAAGAAGGCAAAACCAGATTCATCGGAATCTCCACTCACAAAACCGTCGATGTGCTATCCGAGGCAATTCGGCTGAACGTCTTCGACGTCGCTCTGGTCATGCTGAACTATACGATGGCGCACGACACGGGAATTCTCACCACGATCGAGCGGGCCGCAAACAGCGGAATCGGGATTGTGGCGATGAAGACGCAGGCGGGCGGCACGGTAAAGCCGGATCCGAAACTTCCCAAAGAATTGCCGCCGGCCAGTCAGACCGCGCTGTTGAAGTGGACCCTCAACCATGAGTTCGTTACCACCGCCATACCTGGCTTCAGCACGTACGAACATCTGGAACAGGATTTCGCAGTGGCGCGGAGCTTGTCCTACACGAACGAAGAGGAGAGATTCCTGGCCGACAAGAGTTTCACGGCTGAAACAGAGTTTTGTCAGCAGTGCGGCGAGTGCAGGAAAGATTGCCCCAAAGAAGTCGACATACCGGTATTGATGAGGTCTCACATGTACGCCGTGCAGTATCGGAATATGGGACTGGCGCGGACAACTCTGGCTTCCGCCGTGCCCGGACTTGATGCTTGCACCACCTGTGAATCATGTCCCGTCATCTGCCGCAACACTGTGCAGATCGCGCGAAAGATCGCTGAATTGGGAGTGTTGTCGCGCAGCGAGATGGTCCAATAGTCCTGGCAGGCGGGCGTCCGGCACTAATCTGACCTCGGCCCAACAGCATTAATACTGAGGATCAGCTGTTCGAACATAATCAGAGATGTCGATCACAACCGCTCTGGGACGGATTAAAACCTGGGTTAACATCAAATTGTTGTTAACAGGCGGCCGCAGTTGCTGCAGATGCTGTACTCGATCCGCAGCGAGCGCTTGCTGATGGAGGAGATGGATTACAACCTTTTGTTCCGTTGGTTTGTGGGCCTCAACGCCGATGATGACGTGTGGGATGCAACCGTGTTCTCCAAGAATCGCGACCGGTTGCTGGAGGCGCAGGTGGCGAAAGAGTTTCTGGCGTGGGTGGCCCATCATGTGGCAGCGTTCCTCCTGAAAGTCTGCTTAGCACACATGACGGGTCGCCACAAATAGCAAGACTCGACCTCGTATCCGAGTTTTTCAACAGTCTCAGATGATTTCCGAACAAGGTCCGATCCCAGTCGGGGTCAAGGGCATTAGCTTTTCGATCGCGTCCGTCGCACTGAATTGAGCATTCCTGAAAGCTGACGAACGCTCTGGCGCAGCGTTTCGAATGCGGCGTCGATAGGTGTTTGTTTCAGGTCCGAGAGGTCTGAAGTATGCATTTCTTCGACAGCTCTTTTGAAGCGTTGGCTACTCATGGCATCCATCGTGAGGAAGGCGAATGCCTGCGCGAGGGGAACACCATCCGCGCCCCGATGCAGAAATTCAATGTGTGCGTTCACTTTCCCAAACACCGTACCGAAAACAATTTCCCCGAGTGTTCCCTCAGGAATGGGTCCCTTCACTAGCACAGCCGATCCCCCGGTCAAAGACAGCCGTTGCACCACACCGACGAGCTTTTGGTTATCGACTATGAAAATCGCTTTTTGTTGATGGGGTACACGGATTCGAGGGGGCCGGTTTTTGCGAGATTTCTCGATGTTCCGCGGCATTGTATGCAGGATTACAAACAGGCCCAAAGCGGTCAATGTTACATAAGTGTTTCGCCGAATGGGTGCCCCGGTGGGTTCTGAGCGTGTGTGCCTGTTAACAG
Source organism: Candidatus Sulfotelmatobacter sp. (assembly GCA_030038255.1). Taxonomy (GTDB): domain Bacteria; phylum Acidobacteriota; class Terriglobia; order Terriglobales; family Acidobacteriaceae; genus Sulfotelmatobacter. The sequence goes on from JASHPH010000374.1 coordinate 4,480, forward strand.
AAGTTACTTCCAAATCGTCGTGAATGAGGGAAGCAAGAACGGGGAGCCGCGTGCGGTACAGTTCGCTGCTCCCCGCCTGTATTTTCAGCGTGATCAGAAAAGCCCGTTTGTGCGTCCTATGATTGTCTCGGCCAGCTGCGTGGACGGAGTGGCGCCACTCGGGGTCGAGAAGAGCCAGCCGCTTACTGACACCACATTGTTGACAGCCAGTCCGGAAAAGTTGTCCGGACTGAGACCTTGGTAGGTCGTCTGCGAGGTCGTGTCTACCGTAATCTGAGTCGGCATCCAGTTCGAATTGAACCAGAACGGAAAGAAGTTCGGGAACGTTGTCATCGTGAAGCTCGACGCACTCGAATTTGTCGCCGTGATCATACCGGTGATCTGACTCGGCTCAAGCTCCACGCTACCGGTGGTGAAAGACACCGAAGGCGGGGCGCACGGGCCCTTACCGCTGGAATTGCTCAGCGTTCCCGCTACCACACCCACCTCCACATTCTGGCCTATGAGTAGGTCCGAAGCACTCGCAAAGCTCAGACCGGCAGGAATCGTAAAGCTCCCGGAGTCGACCGAAAACGTGGCCGTGCTGGGCACGGTCACGGATGCAACGCCACCAAATGGCAGAGCGCCGGGGTTGGGCGACCAATGGAGCAGAAGGGTCATGATCGTGCTGCCGTTGGCAGTGCTCAGGTTGATGATGTTTCCTTTCACAACCTGCTGGGAAGGAGCCTGCACATACGACACCGATCCCGCGAGCAAGGTGCCGTCCGCCTGCACGCTCGCCACCTGGACTTGAACAATCTGACCCGACACAAGGCAGGAGAAACCACTCGTGCTGCAGACGCTACTGGGGAAGTTCTCATAACTGGTGCTGCTGTTCACATCGATCGTGAAAATCCTGCCCCAGGGAGCCTGCAAGGTGAATTGATTCTGGCTGGCGTTGACATTCTGGACCGTCCCGAACAAAAAGCCAAACTGAGGAGGGCCATAGGGCGGCGTCGACGGCAATTCCTGG
>JASHPH010000375.1 GCA_030038255.1 Candidatus Sulfotelmatobacter sp.
CTAGAGGAACACGTGGGAACCGCCCGGCTGCAGGAGAACATCAAAGCCGAATCCGCTGGTCAAGTCTACAGTTCTCCTAGCCTGCCCCGCAAATGGAGCAGCTGGGGCTATTAGCGAGGGGTTAGTAGGGAAGCGAGCCTAACGCGCGGTTGTTGCGGCGTAAAGAGCACGCCGCATTCGCCTACCCCGTCACGCCAAAAACGGGCGTGTGGGGGACCCCGGCATTCGCGCGGCTCGCCCAGATGCTTCGCTGTGCAAGGAACGCTTGCTCAGGATGACAACGGGATCAGGCTTGATTGTTGAAAACCCAAACCATGAAACTGACGGGATGCCGCGCTCGATGGCGCAAGAGCAGGACATTCTCGGGCAGCGTCCGCCTAGGCGCCCGCCTCGGCTGACTTCGCGCCGCATCGGCATTCACACGTCGACCGCGGGAGGCGTGCAGAATGCCGCCGAGCGGGCCTATCGTCTGGGCTGCAACACCTTGCAAATTTTTTCTTCGAGCCCGCGGCAGTGGGCACCGTGGGAATTGAGCGGACCGCAATGCGAAGAAATGAACCGCCTGCAGGCACGCTACGATCTGAAGCCGCTAGTGATTCATACGAACTATCTGGTGAACCTCGCGAGTTCGAATGAACTCGTCCTCGAGAAGTCGATGACAGCGTTTCGCGGCGAAGTCGAGCGCGCGCTAGCTCTCGGTGCGGAGTACCTGGTTTTGCATCCCGGGTCGTTTCGCGGAGCGGACCGCGAGCAGGGATTGTTGCGCACCACGGCCGCGATCGCCGCATCCACGCAAGGGCTGGACCTAGCCAAGCGCAGCCTGACCATCCTGATCGAAAACACCGCGGGCTCGGAGTATTCACTTGGCGGGAGCTTCGAGCAGGTTGCGGAAGTGGTGGAGCGTCTTGAAGGAATCGTGCCTGTCGGAGCGTGCATCGATACCTGTCACACGCACGTTGCCGGATACGACATCGTCAGCGAAGAAGGCTTGTATCAAACGCTGCAGCATCTCGACGCAACGATTGGACTCAACCGTGTCAAAGTGTGGCACTGCAATGACGCCAAGGCCACCCGTGGCTCCAAGCTCGATCGCCATCAGCACATCGGGAAGGGAACGATCGGCAGAGAAACGTTTCGCGTGCTGCTGAACGATCTGCGGCTGGCGCACGCCGCCTTCATCGCCGAAACCCCGATCGACAAGCCAGGCGACGACCGCAGAAATGTTGCGGCGCTGAAGGCACTGGTCGAAGAGGGCAGCTCCACCGCTTGCTGAGACCCCTCAGGTTCCTTGCGCAGCAAGTCTGGATCTGTTATGTTAAACATGTTTAACATATGCTCGGTATTCGCCTTGAACCCGAACTGGAAAAGAAGCTAGATTCTCTCGCGAAACAAACTGGGCGCAGCAAGAGCTACTACGCTCGGGAAGCGATCCGCCAGTACCTGGAAGACCGCGAGGACTATCTGAAGGGAATTGCCGCGCTGGAGCGACGCGAGCCGACGATAACTCTCGAAGAGCTGGAGCGGCGTCTTGGTCTCGTCGAGTGAGCCGCAGCGCAAGGCGTGGCAAATCGAAATTACTCGCACCGCAGAGAAGCAGATTACCAAATTGGGCCGTTCGGCTCAGAAATCCATCCAGCGTTTCTTGCGCGAGCGGCTACTGACGGCCGACAATCCGCGACAATGGGGCAAACCGCTGCGCGGCGAAAAGCGCGATCTGTGGCGCTATCGCGTCGGGGACTACCGTCTGATTTGCGACATTCAGGATGACAGGGTTGTTGTACTTGTTCTCGAGGTTGGGCACCGCAAGGATGTGTACCGCTAGCCGCTAAGTTCCCAGGAGCTAGCCGACCACCTTACGTTGTAAAATCAGGGATTATTCTGTAGCCGTCGCGCCTTACTATGCCGCCCGAAGAAAAATCAGAAGCCACGATGACCCATGTTGGCCGTGCCGGGGACGCTCGTCCCGACGACGAGCGCTACGACGCCCAGCGCGTGGAAATGAAATGGTCGCAACGCTGGCAGCAGGATGCCGCGCTTTATGCCGCCGACCCAATCTCCGACCAGCCCAACTCGGCCCGAAAGAAATTTTACGTGCTCGAGATGCTGCCGTATCCCTCAGGAGCGCTGCACATGGGCCACGTGCGAAATTATTCGATCGGCGACGCGCTCGCCCGCTACATGTGGATGAACGGCTACAACGTCCTGCATCCCATGGGCTGGGATTCGTTCGGCTTGCCCGCAGAGAACGCGGCCATCTCGGCCAACGTGCCACCGCGCGAGTGGACCCTGCGCAACATCGCCAACATGAAGGCGCAGATGAAGCGCCTCGGCTTCGCCTACGACTGGTCGCGCGAAGTGACCACCTGCTTTCCCGAATACTACCGCTGGAACCAGTGGTTCTTCCTCAAGTTCTACGAGCGGGGCCTGGCGTATCGCAAGAAGAGCAAGGTCAACTGGTGCCCCAAGTGCTGCACGGTGCTGGCGAACGAGCAGGTGCTCTCCAACGGCTGCTGCTGGCGCCATGAAGATACTCTGGTCGAGCAGCGCGAGCTGGAGCAGTGGTTCCTGCGCATCACGAAATACGCGGATGAATTGCTGCGCGATCTCGACCAGCTCGAAGGCTGGCCGGAAAAAGTGCGCACCATGCAGCGCAACTGGATCGGCCGCAGCGAAGGCACGCTGGTGGACTTCAAGCTCGACTACGGCGAGAACCACAAAGGATTCGGGCCGGCAGGGTCGACGATCACAGTGTTCACCACGCGTGTAGATACGATTTTCGGAGCGACGTCAGTGCAGCTTGCGCCCGAGCACCCGATCGTGAACGATCTCGCGACGGGGAATCCAGCCTTGCGCGTAAAAGTAGATCAGTTGATCGCGGAGCAGCGCAAGGCTAAGGAAGCCGGCGATATCGGCGAGATTGAAAAGCACGGCGTACCCACTGGCCGCTACGCCATCAATCCGTACAACAATGAGCGAGTGCCGGTCTGGGTGGCGAACTACATCCTGATGGACTACGGCACGGGCGCGATCATGAGCGTGCCGGCGCACGACGAGCGCGACTACGACTTCGCCACGAAGTACAAGCTCGAGATTCGATTAGTGATCCTTCCAGTGTCGGACGATCCGGAAGAAACCATGACCGAGCCGGCGCTGCCGTTCACAGCCGAGCGCGGAATGCTGATTAACTCAGGCTCCTACAGCGGCCTGAGTTGTGAAGCCGCGATCAAGACGATGTCGGAGTACGCCGAGAAAAAAGGTTTCGGCAAAGCCACCGTCACCTATCGGCTGAAGGACTGGGGCATCTCGCGGCAGCGCTACTGGGGCACACCGATTCCGATGCTGTACTGCGAGAAAGACGGCATTGTTCCAGTCCCGGAGCAGGATCTGCCGGTGATTCTTCCGGACAAGGTCGAAATCACTCTGACCGGCGGGTCGCCGTTGGGGCGAGTGCCGGAGTTTGCCAATGTCACCTGTCCGAAGTGCGGCGGTACGGCGCGGCGTGAAACCGACACGATGGACACGTTCGTCGATTCGTCCTGGTATTTCTACCGCTACACCGACGCGCGTAACGATCGCGCGCCGTTTGACGGAAAAGTTGCGGGATACTGGTTCCCAATCGATCAGTACATCGGCGGCGTTGAACACGCGATTCTTCACCTGATTTATTCGCGCTTTTGGACCAAGTTCATGCGCGACCTGGGCATGATCACCAACGACGAGCCGGCCGAACGCCTGTTCACGCAAGGCATGGTGATCAAGGACGGCGCGAAGATGTCGAAGAGCCTGGGCAATGTCGTCTCGCCCGACGAGATGGTGACGCGGTACGGCGCCGATGCCGCGCGACTTTACAGTTTGTTCGCCGCGCCGCCGGATCGAGATCTCGACTGGCAGGACTCGGGCATTGAAGGGATTCAGAGATTTCTGGGGAAAGTGTATCGCTTCGTGGTTCGCAACGCTCGGCCGGATAGCTCGGATTGGCGGAAACCCGTGCCGCAGGAATTGTCACCGGAGGCGCGTGCGATTCAACGCAAGCTATATCAGACGATCAAGCGCGTGACTGACGACTTTCAGGGGCGCTGGCATTTCAATACGTGCATTTCGGCCATCATGGAGTTGGTCAACGTTCTTTATGGAGCGGAGGATGCGATCGCACGCAACGCGGTTCCGGCGCCGCTGACGGCGGAAGTACAGCGCAACATGGTTTTGCTGCTCGCGCCGTTCGCTCCGTATCTCGCGCATGAGCTTTGGGAGATGCTGGGGGAAAAGGGAAGCCTGCTCCGCGCGCCCTGGCCGAAATACGATGCGGCCTTGGCCAAGGAAGAGGAAATCGAGGTTCCGGTGCAGATTAATGGAAAGCTGCGCAGCCGGGTGGTTGTGCCCGCGGATTCGGTGGAAGAGTTCGTGATCGAGCGCGCGCTCGCTGACGAGAAAGTTAAGGCGACCATCGCCGGCAAGCAGGTGGTTAAGAAGATTTACGTGCCGGGCAAGATGGTGAACCTGGTTGTGAGGTGAATCTCCCCACCAACCTGGTTTATTCTGTTTGGGATGCCCATCTCTCCCACCGCCGAAGGCTTTCGCGCGGCGTTCCGACGGCCGTCGCTGACGCTGGGAGAAATCGCGTGGCGCTGGGTCACCGGGGCGACTGCAACGGCGGTCCTCTTCTTCGGCATCGTCGAATTCCTCAACACGCTGCCCCTAACCAACGGCGAGTTGCTGTTCCTGCGGACGCGTCAGCCCTATTTCGTGGCGCAGGCCATCGCGCACATTTTCCGCGGCAGTCTGGGCCGCGCGGTCATGGCTTTCCTGGTGGCGGCAATTATGCTCGGCCTGCTGTGGATTGTCGCCGCTTCGCTGGGACGCATGGCCACCGTCCGCTTCCTGCTCGATTATTTTCGCCGCGAGACCACAACGAACGACTCAACGGGTGGGCCAGAGTCTCAATCGCATCCCTTTCCGGCGTTGGTCCGGCTGAACTTCCTGCGGGCGGGCGTGGCGGTGGCCGCGCTCTTCGGTTTCGTCGGGGCGGCGATCCTTGCCGGTTTCGCTTCACCGGATTCCGATCCCCGGCCGGGATTGGCGTTCCTGCTGTTTCTGCCGCTGGCAGTGCTAGTGTGCCTGGCGGCGTCTGCGCTGAACTGGCTGTTGTCGCTGGCGGGGATGTTTGCGGTGCGCGATGGAGCGGACACGATGAGTGCGATCGCGCTGGCCGTGAGGTTTTGCCGCGAGCGTGGGGGCGCGGTTTTTGCCGTCAGCACGTGGACCGGCCTGGCGCACTTGGCCGCCTTCGTGGCCGCGACCACGGCGGTCTCTATGCCGCTGGGATTTTCCGGAGTGCTGCCCTGGCGGCTGATCGTGCTCGCCATGTTGATCGCGACCGTGGCGTACTTCGCCGTTGCCGACTGGCTCTACATGGCGCGGCTGGCGGGATACGTGTGCATCGCGGAAACGCCGGAAGCGTTGCTCAAGCCGTTGCCGCCGCCGATACCTGTGCCGATCTCCGCGCCTGCCATCCCGCAGGTTGCGCCGCCAGCGCCGATTCAGACTTCCCTGATACAGGCAACTCCGATCCAAACCAACATTGACCGCGACGAGCTGATCCTGAGTGACATCAATCCGCCCAATCAGGGATGAGGCGATCCACGAGAATCCAGCGTCATGTGAAGAATGCCCGCCGCCGTTTGTGGTTTGCGCTAACAACCTAACATTGTTTCCGTCCAAGGAAGCGGGCACCGGCAAAGGGGCATCTTGAAAACCTTTCTCTGCGTTCTGATGTTGCTTGGTTGCATTTCCTCCACTGCGCAGTCAACCGATCAATTGCTTAACGGCGAATGGCAGCTGACGTCGATCGAGTTGAAGATCCCAAGCTCAGAGCGCCTGATGCTCACGGTTTCAGGCAGCCAGGTCAGCGGAACACTCTACCGCGACGGCAAGAAGATCGCAGTAGGCGGTACCGTGGACGGCCAGAACATTCGCCTCGTGTTCAAAGATGGCGACGAGGAAGATGTTTACGTGGGAACGTTGAGCAATGGGACGATGTCGGGCACGTACACAGCGACGGGCAAAGACCAGAAGTCCAGCGGCGAATGGAACGCACGCCGTGCTGCGGCAGACAAGCCGGCCCAGCTGCGCACGCTCGACTTCCGGCCCACGGAATTTCACCGTGCTCTCTCTGCCAATGTCCCTCCAGTTATGAGAATCTGGCCCGGCGACACGGTTCGAACCAGCAGTGTGGATGCGGGCGGGCAAGACGAGAAGTCCGTGCAGCGCGTGGCCGGTGGAAATCCACTGACTGGGCCGTTCTACATTGAGGGTGCAATGCCAGGCGATGTGCTGGCTGTCACCATTAAACGTCTGCAGATCAACCGGGACTGGGCGGAGAGCGACAGCGGGCTGGTTGGCCGCGCTCTCACGATCGATTATGTCTCGGCCAACAAACAGAAATGGGACACCACGCGCTGGCATCTGGACGCAGAGAAGCAGGTGGCGACGCTGGAGAATGCGCCTGCATCGCTCAAGGGATTTCCGGTGCCGTTGCACCCCATGCTGGGATGCGTAGGCGTGGCGCCGGGTCCGTACTCGGCTCCGCTGTCTACTCAAGATTCAGGGGACCTCGGCGGCAACATGGATTTCAACGGCATCAGCGAGGGATCGACTCTTTACCTGCAGGTTAATCAGCCGGGTGCGCTGCTCTACGTCGGGGACGCTCACGCACGGCAAGGCGACGGCGAATTAAACGGCAACGCACTCGAGACCTCCATGGACATTGAGTTCACGGTCGCGGTGGAGCGCGAGAAGTCGATCGACTCGCCTCGCGTCGAGAACGCTGACTTCATCATGACCATGGGGCTTTCCGGTTCGCTCGACAACGCGTTTCGGATCGCAACGTCTGAGATGGCAAAGTGGCTGCAAACGGACTACAAACTGAGCGCGAGCGAGGCGGCGATCATGCTAGGGACGTCGATCGAGTACAACATCTCAGAGGTTGCTGACCGCAACGTGGGCGTCGTGGCCAAGATTCGTAAGAGTACGCTGAGTGCGTTGACTCCTGCGAAGTGATGCGCTCGAAGGCTCTTCCGCTTTACACTCTCGGCCTGAATCTGAGAGACTCATGCGTGGCGACCCAAGCGCGCAATAAAAAGCCTGCACCCGTCCAGACTTTCCACGACCAGAGCATAGTCATCCTCGACTTTGGCGCACAATACACGCAGCTGATCGCGCGCCGCATCCGTGAACAAAATGTGTTCTCCGTCGTGCTGCCGTGCACGGCTTCGCTCGACGAGGTCAAGAGTTACGCTCCGGTGGGCATTGTGCTGTCAGGCGCGCCGTGGTCGGTTTACGACAAAGATGCGCCGCCAGCGGATCCGCGCCTTTTCGAGATGGGATTGCCCGTGCTCGGCATTTGCTACGGTTTGCAGTTCATGGTGCACACGCTCGGCGGAAAAGTGCGGCCGGCGCCAAAGCGCGAATATGGACACGCGGAAATCGATGTGACTTCGGCGTCCGTGCTGTTTCAGGGCATGGCGCGAAAACTTGTGGTTTGGATGTCGCACGGCGACGAAGCGCTGGAACTGCCTCCCGGTTTTGAACTGACCGCGAAGACCCCGAACGCCGTGGCTGCCATTCAAAACGTGGCGAAGAAATGGTTCGCGGTGCAGTTTCATCCCGAAGTGCACCACACGCCGCAGGGCACGCAGATCTTGAAGAACTTTATCTTCGAGATTTGCGGTGCCAAGCCGACCTGGACTCCGCGGCACTTTATTGATTCGACCGTCGAGCAGATCCGGCAGCAGGTCGGCACGGGACGGGCTATTTGCGCGCTCTCGGGCGGAGTAGATTCGTCGGTCGCAGCGGTGCTGGTGGACCGCGCCCTGCGTGACCCCGGAGCGAAGTCGCGGTTGACTTGCATCTTCGTCAACAACGGTGTGCTACGCAAGAATGAATTCGAGAAGGTGCAGAAGACGCTGCGCGACAAGCTGGGACTGCACCTCGATGCCGTCGATGCCACCGACCGGTTTCTCGGCAAGCTGGCCGGCGTGAGCGACCCGGAAAAGAAGCGCAAGATCATCGGCAACGAGTTCATTAAGGTCTTCGAAAAAGAAGCCCACCGCATCGAGAAAAGCGAAGGCAAGGTAAAGTGGCTGGTGCAGGGCACGCTGTACCCGGACGTGATCGAATCGCGATCCGTGCGGGGGCCGTCGCAGGTGATCAAATCGCATCACAACGTCGGCGGTCTGCCTGAGAAGATGAAGCTCAAGCTCATTGAGCCGCTGAAAGACCTGTTCAAAGATGAGGTCCGCAAGATCGGCCGCGACCTCGGCATGCCGGAAGAGATCTTGCAGCGACAACCGTTTCCGGGACCTGGTCTGGCCGTGCGCGTGCTGGGCGAAGTCACGGCCGAACGCCTCGCGCTGCTGCGCGAGTGCGACGACATCGTAGTCAGCGAGATTAAGAACGCTGGCCTCTACACGAAAATCTGGCAGTCGTTTGCGGTGCTGCTGCCGGTGATGTCGGTTGGCGTGATGGGCGACCAGCGAACCTACGCGTATACGTGCGCCATCCGCGCTGTTCATTCCGAGGACGGCATGACCGCCGACTGGGTGCCCCTGCCGCACGAAGTACTGAAGACCATCTCCACGAGAATTGTGAACGAAGTGAAGGGCGTGAACCGCGTGGTCTACGACGTCACGTCGAAACCGCCGGGAACGATCGAGTGGGAGTAGGGCTAGCGTTCATCCTTAGCCCTCAGTTCGCGTCTTACCCGTCCCGGTGCGCGGTTTCCAGCGAGAATGCCGGCAGGCAGACCGCGATGTATTCTGCGCCACCGTCGTCTGGTGTTGAGTAACGCACCCACTCGCCGGCGTGCGCGATTACAGCTTGTCCGGCGGAGACATCGAGAGAACCGCCTTTGTGTTCAACGCGGACCATCCCTTTCAGGACGATCGTGAATTCATCGAATTCCGGAGTCTGGGCGGGCTCGACCCAACCCGCCGGGCTCCGCATATGTGCGACGCTGGCGGCGGACGTCTTTGTGTTGACCCGGCCGATGTATTCGTCGATGAGTTTGGGCTTGTTGCCGGCGGCTTGAATGCGCGTGGGCTGCGAGATGAGAGTGGGCATGATTCAAGCTACCGGATTTCGTGCTCGCGCGGAAATCACCGCGGTTAGGACTACGCGTGCACCAACTCCACACCGTAGATCGAGTGCCAGCTGGTAGCTGCCTTGAGCTTGTCGTTCACGTTGTTGATGTTCTTCACGCCCTCGGTCTCAAGCCACTTGCGGAAGGCCGCGGCGCCCTGCTTGGCGTAGACGGGAATGCCGTCCTTCCAGGTCGCACGGCCGCAAAGCACGCCGTTGAACTTCACGCCCGATTCTCCGGCGAGTTCGAGCGTCTCCGAGAACTCAGCATTGCTGACGCCAGCCGAAAGATAAATGAACGGCTTGGTCGCTGCTGCTGCGGCTTTGTGGAAGTGATCGATAGCTTCCTTCTTCGTGTAGGCCTTCGTTCCCGCGAATGACTTTGTCCCTTCGACGAACTTCATGTTCACGGGCACTTCGACTTTGAGCACGTCCACGCCATAGCGATCTTTCGAGAACTCGCGCATGCTCTCGGTAACGATGCGCGGTTTCTTCTTGGCGTATTCCAGGCCTTTCTCGTCGGCGCCTTCCTCGTAGCCCACGAATTCCAGAAAGAACGGGATGTCGTTGGCGCGGCATTCGTCGCCAATGCGCTCGACCCAGGCGTGCTTGGTCTCGTTGATGTGCTTGGGATCGTCGGGCGTGTAGTACAGCAGAATCTTCACGCAGTCGGCGCCCGCTTCCTTCAAGCGGCGGGCAGACCAGTGATCGAGCAGGTCGGGCAGGCGGCCGGGGCCGGTCTTGTCGTATCCGGTCTTTTCATAGGCAAGAAGCAGGCCGGCATTCTTGGCGCGCTTCTTCGAGGCCGGCAGTCCCCACTCCGGATCGAGCAGGATGGCCGAAGCATGCGGCGTGAGGACTTCTGTGACCAGCGACTTGAATTCTTCCATCATGGCGTCGGTAACTTCGCCGCCGCCTTTTTCTTTGGACAGGGATTTCTGCAGCGAGCCGCGTTGATCCATGGCCGCCGCTGCGATGATGCCGCGTTCTGTCGAAACTTTTTTCAGTCCGGCAAGCTTTCCGGGGGTGAGCTTCATGAGAATCCTCCTGAGTACAGACGAGATGAGTGCGCAAAATACGGTTCATTGTAAACCAAACAATGATGGCAGCCGCGGCATAACGGCCCAGATCAACGCCCAGCCAATTCGGAATGGGGAAAGGCGGTTCTTTATCAGTGACCTGAGTCACTGACGCCAGTGATGGAGGAGGGTAGGGTTAATCCACCAAAGTCACCTGCCAGGATGACAGGTTGGGGGTGACCCAATGCTCGAGTTAATGTTCCTTTGCGCAATTGTTGCGATCGTCCTGATCGGCCTTTCGGTATACAGCGACTTTCATGATCTTTGGGCGCATCCGCGTCATCTGGACGATGACAGTTCGCGGCCGACAAGGCACGGTCACAGCAGTCTGCATTGAGTGAGTTTTCCGCGGTCACGAAACAAATCGCGATGAACTCTTAGCCTGCATTGTGTTCCGACTCCACAGGATTGTCCGCATGCGAACCCTGATCGTGGGTGCCGGCGTGATTGGCAGCTTTAACGCGGCACGGCTGCGACAGGCGGGCCAGGACGTCACCTTGCTGGCGCGGGGCCAACGTCTGGCCGATCTCCGCCAATACGGCATCGTGCTCGAGGATTTCCGAACCGGACGCCGCACCACCACGCAGGTCCCCCTGGTTGACCGGCTCAACCCTGGCGATGCTTACGACCTGGCCATTGTGATCATGCGCCGCAATCAGATTCCTGGAATACTTCCCATTCTGGCGCAGAATCACCGCATTCCCAGTGTCTTGTTTCTGGGCAACAATGCCGCTGGCACCGACGACATTGTGGCAGCACTGGGCCGCGAGCGGGTGTTGATTGGCATGCCCAATGCGGGTGGGGCGCGCCAGGGTCACATCGTCCGCTATTTATCGTGGCGCTGGTTGCCGGTCCTTTTCGGCGAACTGGACGACCAAAAAACTCCGCGCACGCAGGCGATCGTACGCATGTTCCGCAGCGCCAGGCTTGCTGCCCGCGTCATTAAGAACGTAGACGCCTATCTGAAAACCCATGCTGCAGGCTTGCCAATCCTTGCGGGCGGAGTCTATCTGGCAGGTGGAAATGTCCGCCAATTTGCACATGACGCAGAAGCCTTGAAGCTATATCTGCAGGCTTATCGTGAAGCGCTCCGGGCGTTGCATGCCATCGGCGTTCCTGTGAAACCGGCGGCCACACGCCTGGCGGAATGGCTCCCGCAGCCGATCGTTCTGTTCGCCACGCGCCGCCTTCTCGACAGCCGCTTGGCCGACATGGGCGCTCAACCGCACTTGGACGCGGCGGTGGATGAGATGAAAGAGATGGCCGACGAGATGCGCGTCATCCTGCGCCAAGCGGGATTGCCGACTCCCGCCAGCGACATTCTGTTCGCGCAAGTTGACGCGCGATTTCGGGCGAGCAGGAGCGAGCTCACCAACCCGGTCGTGTCGGGCACCGCGGCGTGAGCAGGTGGCACGGTGGATGGTATAGTCGTATGACCGCCGCTAGCCCGGTGGCGCTTTGAGCAGTGGGCAGCTATCCTGATCCGCGGCTGGTTCCTCATACAGCGATAGAATTCACGGGGAAGAACTCCTCTCACAAGAAAGGGATCTTGGCATCATGGCGATTGCAACGACTAATCCGGCTACTGGTGAAGTCATCAAAACATTCCAGCCGCTGTCGGAAGCCGAAATCGAAAAGAAGATTCAACTGGCCGTCAACACATTCAAGTCCGAGCGTAAGACTCCGTTCGCTGTGCGGGCCCAGCGCATGCGCAAGGCGGCTGAGATCATTGAGCGCGATAAAGAGAAGTTTGCTCACCTCATGACGCTCGAAATGGGCAAGCCCTATAAGCAGGCCGTGGCCGAGGCGGTGAAGTGCACGACCGCCTGCACCTTCTACGCCGAAAATGCCGAGAAGATCATGGCCGACGAGGTCGTCGACACGGGCGCGAAGAAGAGTTTTATCCGGTACCTGCCGCTCGGCCCCATCCTCGCCGTGATGCCGTGGAATTTTCCCTTCTGGCAGGTGTTTCGATTTGCGGCGCCGGCGTTGATGGCGGGCAATGTGGGCTTGTTGAAGCACGCCTCGAACGTGCCGCAATGCGCCCTTGCGATCGAGCAGATTTTCCTCGAAGCCGGATTCCCCGAGGGCGTCTTTCAGACGTTGCTGATCGGCTCCGGCGCAGTCGACGCGCTGCTGAACGATCCCCGAATTAGGGCGGCGACGCTGACCGGCAGCGAGGAGGCGGGCATCCAGGTGGGTGTGGGCGCAGCCAAGCGGATCAAGAAAGTTGTGCTCGAGCTCGGCGGCAGCGATCCCTTCATCGTCATGCCCAGCGCCAATCTCGATGCCTTGCTCGATACGGCGGTCTTTGCCCGCATCCAGAACAATGGCCAGTCGTGCATTGCCGCCAAGCGTTTCATTGTGGCCGAGCCGATCGCCGACGAATTCGAGAAGAAGTTCGTGGCGAAAATGCAGAACCTGAAAGTGGGCGACCCATTCGACGAGAAAACCGAGCTGGGACCGCTTTCAACGGCCGGCGCTGTTAAGGATCTCGATGCTGACGTGCAAAAGAGCGTAAAGGCAGGAGCGAAGCTGCTGACCGGCGGGCATCCGCTTCAGCGTCCGGGGAATTACTACGCGCCAACCGTGCTGACTAACATTCCAAAGAACTCGCCCGCGTACGGGGAAGAATTCTTTGGCCCGGTAGCCTCGATTTTCCGCGTGAAGGATCAGGATGAAGCGATCCGCATCGCCAACGATGTCCGGTTCGGCCTGGGCGCCAGCGTCTGGACGAACGACGAGAAGGAGCGCGAGCGCTTCATTAACGAAATCGACGCGGGGATGGTGTTCGTCAACAAAATGGTCGCATCCGACCCGCGCATTCCCTTCGGAGGCGTGAAGGCATCCGGGCATGGGCGGGAGCTGAGTGCGGTGGGGATGCGGGAGTTCTTGAACGCGAAGACGGTGTGGATCGCGTAGGAGATCAGGACTGAGCGGCGCATTTCGGCCGACCGGGCCTCGTCGCACTGGAACCTACAGAATCTCGGCGTCTGTCTGTCCTTTGACCAGTGTCGGCCGGGGCGGCGCGCCCTCCGATACCAGATCCAGCCACGGGCAGTCGTCCGCAGCAACGCGGTGCACTGCTACCTGCTGTCGGTCGCCGGTTCCGTCGTAGCGCACCCAGACAACGCGGAAGCGCGCTTTCCTGCCTGCATAGACAATTCCGACCACATCCCCGGACTGCAGGTCGGTGTCGATTCCTGACAGCAGAGCCCCGCTCAGACTGATGTCGCGGGCGCGCGCCGGCTGCATAAAGCACTCGCCATGAGTGTCCACTCCCCACACCACGAGCTCTACATCTGTGTCGAAGCGGGCTTCGTGCCGGCGGTCAATCATGCAACTCTCTCCCAAGCGCCGAGATGGCCTAGCTCGTGTGCGAGTTGACAGCGAGCGATCTTTGTCGCGAATTCGCGGGCGGCCCGATTTTCGTACGGCGACCAGCAGCTCACGGCGACCACGAAGAACGATTGCGAAGGGCGATTGCGGAGGTCCAGGCGATTAGTTGGGAAGCGGCCCGCAGGTCCGGCTTGATTGAGATACCTGGACTCGCAATGCCTATCGCTAGTCTCAGGGTAGCGGCGAGGAGGGCTGGGGTAAAGGTTTCTTAGCGAGTTCTAAGCAAAAAGGTCACCACGTTGTTCCAACTCGGCAAACGAGCAAAATCGGGAAAGCGCGGAAGCACAAGTTCCGCATCTGGGATACCGTTATCCTCGCTGCGGCCGCCGAGGCACAATGCCACCAGCTCCTCTACCGGCGGTTCGACGCAAAAGGATCTGCTTGGTTGTCCCTTTTTTTACTCGTTGACTTCGAATACGTGAACCTTTTCCGAGGGAGCTGCAGCAATCGATTTAGGAGGCCTGCAACCGATTCGAGCCGTGAGGTTCCGGAGCTCTTCAAGCGCTGGTGGGGAGCCGTAAGTTGCTTCCGTAGGATAGTACGTAGTTGTAAGAAGCCATTCGCCCACGGTGTCGAGTTTGAATCGCACCTGCGCATGCTTCGAGACATAGACTTGGTTAGGAGCAAGTTTGATCCAGGACCGTTCGATATCAGAGGAAAGGTTTTCGCGATCCGGCCAGCGGCTATTCAGGATGACCTGGAAGAATTCCTTGTTTCCCGAAGGCGGCGTGGCCTCTGTAATAATGAGGTATCCAGGCACGGAATCGTGAATTCCTTGTGCAGGTTCCGGAAAGCACAGAGTCTCGTCAGTGAGGTTGACGAATTCTGTGCGGGTGAAAGCCGTCTCGTTGCGCGCATAGGTCTCTTTTTCGAGGAGGATGCGCAACTGGAGTTCTGGGCGTGAGCCCGGTTGGTAAGGCGGGTGAGGTACGAACTTGAGGGAAGCGAGAATCAGCGTGGTTATGAGGGCGAAGCCGTAGGTCAAGGTGTCCTCCGGAGAGCCGTCAGATGATGGTTTGGATTGATTAAATCTTTCCGTGGGTTGCTTGGGAGTTCGTGACAGCCGAGGGCCGCTGTCCCTGCATAATTCTCTACTGTCTTAGCGTCATCCCGCTCAGCACTGCTTGCTGCTTCGCGATCAACTGCTGCACGCCCTGTCGCGCCAGCGCCAGCATCTTCGCCAACTGCTGCTCGTCGAAGACCTGGTGTTCGGCCGTGGCCTGCACTTCCACCATCTTGTGGCCGGCGGTCATGACGAAATTCATGTCCACATCGGCGCGCGAGTCCTCTTCGTAGCAGAGATCGAGCAGAATCTCTCCGTCCACAATTCCCACACTGACGGCAGCGACGAAATCTTTCAGGGGAACCGAGGTCAGGGTTCCAGCCTCCACTAGTTTTTCGAGTGCCAGCCCCAGCGCGACGAAAGCGCCTGTGATCGAGGCCGTGCGCGTGCCGCCGTCGGCCTGAATCACATCGCAATCGATCCAGATGGTGCGCTCACCCAGGCTCGCAAGATCGGTGACCGCGCGCAGGCTGCGCCCGATCAGGCGCTGGATTTCGTGTGTGCGCCCGCTGGGCCGGCCCTTCGCAACCTCACGCGGCGTGCGCGTCAGCGTGGAGCGCGGCAGCATGCTGTACTCGCTCGAGATCCAGCCTTTGCCCGAGTTGCGCAGGAATTGCGGCACGGTTTCTTCAATCGAGGCTGTGCAGATCACGCGCGTATTGCCCACTTCAATCAGTACCGAGCCTTCGGCCGTGGTAATGAACCCGGGCGTGATCGTGACGGGACGCAGTTGGTCCGGGGAGCGATTATCCGAGCGATAGAACATGCCTCGGATTGTAAGGCATTGAGCGGGAAGGAAGTGTCGGTATTGACACTAGATATATCGTTAGATATATTATGCGCAAGATCGAAAGAAAAGGAGTTCGAAACAATGTATGGAAGATGTGGAAGTTGGTGGGGTGGTCGATGGGCGACGCCGTTTGTGGGAGCCGCATTTCCCTGGGGCCGCGGAGGCCGCTGGGGTCGGTTCTTCGGTCCGGGCGAAATTCGCCTGGCGTTGCTCTCCCTGCTCGAAAGCGGGCCCAAGCACGGCTACGAACTGATGAAGGAACTGGAGTCGAAATCGGGCGGCGTTTACAAAGCGAGCGCGGGTGCGATTTATCCGGCGCTGCAGCAGCTGGAAGACGAGGGCTTGGTCACGTCCGATCAGTTAGAGGGAAAGCGGAAGTATTCCCTGACTGACGCGGGCAAGGCCGAGATCCAGCGCGAAGCCGAGACGATCAAGCGAATCTGGTTCCGCGCTCAGGAGGCCGGCACATGGGTGATCGGGCCGGAGGGTGTCGAGATGGCTGGCCCGGCAGCGGCTGTGCTGAAAGTGGCCCTCCGCGCAGCTTCGAAGCACTACCACGATTCGGCCAAGATTAACAAGCTCCGCGAAATTCTGGAGCGGGCGAAACTCGAGATCGAAGCTCTGGAGAAATCGTAACAGCAAAAATCGGCCACGGATTCCCACGGATCGACACGGATTAACCAATATCCGTGAAAATCCGCGTAGATCCGTGGCTAAGAATTCCCACTCGTGCTCGTGAAGCTCAGGTTGCCGCGAACCCGTTCCTACTGTCCCGATTGCAGCTGCGCCGCCAGCTGGTTCACCGCGGTCACGTCGTAAAAATCAGAAACATCGGCGTGGCCGGCGAGCGTATCGCGCTGCTTGCCATCCACCAGAATCTTCACCTTCAAAACGCCCGGCGTGTTGACTGAGATGGTGTGGATGAGTGACGCGACCGTGAGCTCTTCGACCAGCACGCCCGAACGGTGTGTGTCAGCAAAGGCGGCGTTCAAGTCGATCACCGCCACACCGGGATCGACCAGAAAGACGCTGCGCACGTCGGCGCCCGAGCCCAAAACGTGAGGCGAGTTCTTGTCGAGATAGATCGACAACAGCGCGCGCAGCAATTCTTCCGCCC
>JASHPH010000033.1 GCA_030038255.1 Candidatus Sulfotelmatobacter sp.
CGCGACAGCCGCCACACCCGCGAGTACGACGCTTACCAGCGGTCCGATCAGCGCAAGCCGTATTTCCCGCTTCCACAGCGGCGTGTCAGGCCGCGGCTTTTCCACGCGCGATTCGTCGAAGAGCGTGACTCCGGTGAGCGGCAGCAGGATCAGGGCTTTCGGAATCATCCCGAAACGTCGCGCCACAAAAATGTGCCCCGCCTCATGGGCGGCAACACAGGCGAGAATGATGCCCACCATCGCCACATCGCGCCCCGCGTTGGCGCTGCCCTGGTGCGCAGCGTATTCGGTCCAGAAGACGAACAGCGGCAGAATCAGGAATGTGATGTGGATGCGGACGTCAATACCAAAGAAACGCCCCAGAGGAATCGACCAGCTTCGCATAATGGCTTTGCTCCTTTTATTCTACATGTATGGTGAACCACGTTGGCCTAATCGAAGGTGCCATGCCATGCGCGTAATCGCCGGCAAATACCGCAGCCGGCCGCTGCGTTCGGCGCGCGGCCTCGACATTCGTCCCACCTCGGACCGTCTGCGCGAAACTCTCTTCAACGTGCTGACCGCGGGAAATCCCGCAGCCCTTGAAGGCACAGTCTGGCTGGATTTGTTCGCGGGTACGGGCGCGGTTGGAATTGAGGCCTTGAGTCGTGGCGCCAAGGAAGTGTATTTCGTGGAATCTTCGGTGACGGCAGCCAGTGTAATCCGCAACAATCTGGAGAGCCTGGGCATTGCCGACGGTTTCCACCTGCTGCACGAGGAACTGCCGCGCGCCTTCTGGCGCATGGAACGCCGGCATGTTGCCGCCGACGTGGTGTTCATCGATCCGCCGTACCGCATGAGCAATGCCTATGCGAATACTCTGCGGGCCCTGGCGGAATCGTCTCTGGTATGGGCGATGTCGGTGGTGATTGCCGAGCACGAAAAGAAGTTTGACCCTGGCGCGGAGTTCGGTGCACTCCGCCGTTTTCGCAAATTGGAGCAGGGAAGTGCGGCGCTCAGCTTCTACCGTATGGGCACCGCGTCTGATCCCCAGGTCTGGCCGATTCCAGGGGCAACTACATGATCAGGTCTTCCCCGGATTCATTGAGCCGGAGAATCGGATGCTGCTTCTCTTCGAGATCGTTTTTCACCATGTTGAGCCCGTAGACGCAGCTTTCAAAATTTCTGGAGAGATTCGCAAACAACGGAGCGACCTTGGCATACTCAAAGTGTTCAAATTTGCTGACGATGTAGTAGCTCTCTTTCCCGGCCTTGATCCACTCCACAAAACTTTCCAGGCGGTGACGGCGCAGGCGGGAGTGATTGATGCTCTCGGGAAACATTCCAGCAAAAAATAGAGTGTAGTCGCCGATGTGTTTGCGCACCTGGCGCTCGCGGTCAAAACTCGGCGCCGGCCCGTAAACCGGATCGGATTCCAGCAGCATCTCGCCCACATCCGACAGCGGACGATTGGAGGCATCACGAATTTTGTAGAGCTGTTCCGCTTCGCAGAACTCCGAAAGCAGATGCGCAACGTACGCGATCACCTGCGGGTCGCGTATGCCGATCGCCTCAGCGTAGTGCCGTCCCACCAGATCCTGAAACAGCTGCTGCAGCGGATGTCCTTCCGGAATCATCGGTTTTCACCCCCTGAACTCCGCGCCGGACACTGAGTTTCAGCCACATGCGGTCTAGATAACTCAGTCCACTCCGAAACGCAAGTGACTTTTGTTTATCGGCACGATTCGTTTTCCTAATCAGTTAGAACCCGGCTGGTAACCGATGAGTTGGTGACTAAATCCGTTGGCGACAACGCTGTTATTTTGCTGGCAGTCAGGGTCGTCGGCTGCCAAGCGCGGCCGTTGTGCAGTTTTGTACCGTTACAATGGCACATCGGAGGACGTCGCATGCAACGGCAAAACATTTCAAGCGGCACACCCTGGGAACCCGTCGTGGGTTACTCGCGCGCTGTACGGATGGGATCGTATGTACACATCTCGGGAACGACGGCCACCGGGCCGGATGGAAAGATCGTCGGCGTCGGAGACGCCTATGTGCAGGCAGTGCAGACGTTGAAAAACATCGAGAGCGCGCTGCAGAAAGCCGGGGCGAGCTTGAAGGACGTCGTCCGCACACGCATGTACGTCACGAACATTGCTGAATGGGAAAAAATCGGCAAGGCGCACGGCGAATTCTTCCGCGACATTCGCCCAGCCACATCCATGGTGCAGGTCAGTGCGCTGATTTCCCCCGAAATGCTGGTTGAAATCGAGGCCGACGCTGTGCTCGCATGAGCGCTGCGCGTTGTAACATTCGCTTGTCATCCTGAGCAAGCGTTCTTTGCGCCGCAACAAACGCGCGTTTGGCTCGCCCTCATTTCCTCACGCCAGCCGCTTTGACATTTCCACGAAGTGGCACGGCACTTTCGGTTTGAGCTCGGGCGGGAAGGGAACAGTGGTCCCAGTTTCAACGTATCCGCGCCGATGGTAGAACGCCGGTAGCTCGCGGCGCACATTCACGATCCGCAGATCCATAAACCGGCAGCCGGCCTTGGCGCAAAACTCCTCGGCCGCATCCATTAACTTCGAACCGAGGCCTGCCTTCTGTCGTTGCGGATCAACTGCCAGCAGTCCCAGGTACGCCCGCTCGTCTCTCAGTTCGACATAAACACAGCCCACAAGAACGCCCTGGTCCTCGGCGACCAGGAAATTCCCTTTCTCGAGCAGCGCCCGCACCGACGATTCATCAATGCGGTCACGATCAATCAGAAAAGACTCGGCCTGCTTGAACGCCGCGTTGATCACGCGCGTGATCGGGCCCGCATCCCCAATCTCGGCAAGCCGCAACTGCACTGATCCTCCCCATGACCAACCCGCTCGCCCAACCCTCGCACAGCCTTCGTCGAACCACGCCGTCCTAGACTACCCTTCTCGGCGAATCGCAGCTCAACGCTTGCGCTGATAAGGGTATAAAACCAGAATTCCTAAGAGTCGCCGAGCTTGGACTTTACAGCGTACCAATCCGTTCCCAGCCATTAGGGTAGGCGGTCACCAGACCGAGATCATCGACGACGATCTCAGCCGAGAATCCCGTGTTGCTTTCGTACCGATAAGTGTCTTTGGTCAGCCGCGTGTAGCGCTGGGACAGTGGTTGAACCGTAAGCTCGGGGAACTTGACCCACGCGGCGATGATCGACTCGCTGCTCCCGACTCGGAGATTGAGACGCCTGATCGCAAGAGTGTTGGTCGCGGGCGTTACAGCGAGGTCAACGTCTTCACAACCTTGAATCTCACGCAACTCCTGACCCGAACTACGCCATAGGCCACGGCTCTCCACCGTCAGGCTGAGGTTCTTCACATCGTTTCCGATTGTCCGCTCGACTTGAACTCGGTGGGTCAACCACTTCTCGTCGCAATGGATTTCGTAATTCGCCAGCATCGGTCGCTGATCTTTCAGGACTCCGACGACCGTGCCCTTCAGCAGCCAGCCTTCGGCGGTGTGCCAGAGACCACAATAGTCCGTACCGTCCAGCAACAAGTTTTTCCAGACAACGGTGCGCTTGAGATCGTCTACCATTCTGCGATTCTTGTGATGGCCAAATTGTACCGTCACGGGAGACAGTGCACGCGGTAGACAAAGAGGATGGTGTTAACTTGCGTTGAAACCATCGCGCCAATCTGATTCAATGAGCCATTTGCCTGCTGCTCAGTGCGCGGCAGTCCAGTCTCAGAGGGGAACAAAATGAAGATTGTCCGCCGCTTCGCGCTCTTAACGTCAGTCGTCAGCTTAGTCGTCAGCGCCCTTGCGCAATCGCCAACTCCCTCGCAACCGGCGCAAGTCACAGTCATCCGCGCAGGCACGCTGATTGATGGCCGCGCCGCCGCCCCGGCTCACGATCAGGTCATCGTCATCCGCGGCAATCGCATCGAAAGTGTCTCGGCCGCATCGAACGCTAAAATTCCCTCCGGCGCCACAGTCATAGATCTCTCCCAGGCCACCGTGCTGCCCGGGCTCATCGACTCCCACACGCACATCCTCCTTCAGGGAGAAGATCCTGCGCAGGGCGGATACGACGCCAACATCCTGAACGCGCCTCTGGCGCTGCGTGCGGCGCGCGCCACGGTCGCAGTGCGGCGGGCGCTCGAGCAAGGCTTCACCACCCTGCGTGATGTCGAAACCGAAGGTGCCGGCTATGGCGACGTCGGCATCAAGCAGGCCATCGAGGGCGGCTACATCCCCGGACCGCGCCTCTTTGTCGCCACCCGCGCCATTTCGACCACTGGCGGCTACCCGCTTGAAGGCTACGCTCCCGAACTCGACATGCCGAAAGGTGCGCAGATTGTCGACGGCCCAGTCGAAGCGCGCAAAGCCGCCCGCGAACAGCTCGATCACGGCGCCGACTGGATCAAGGTGTACATGACACACCGCTCCTGGCTGGGCAGGAATGGTGAACTGGTTTCGCAGCCCACTCTCACCGTCGAAGAACTGCGCGCCGTCGTCGACGAAGCTCACGGCTGGGGCAAGAACGTCGCCTGCCACGCATACGGGGGAATCGGCCTGCATCGCGCGCTCGACGGCGGCTGCGATTCCATCGAACACGGACTCGATCTCGACGATGCCGCCATCGCGCAAATGCTTAAGCAGGGCACATGGCTGGTCCCGACGCTCAGCGTTTACTACAAGGACTGGGCTCCGGCAGATACTCCAGCCGGACAGCGCGACCGCCTCCGTGCCAGCGTGCATGAGCCGTCATTCAAGAAAGCGCTGCAAGCCGGGGTGAAGATCGTCTTCGGCACCGACATGGGCGGCATCCCGTGGACCGAGCCCATCGCGCAGGAATTCTCCCGCATGGTCGAGTTTGGCATGGCGCCCATGGACGCGATCCAGAGCGCCACCTCGCGCGCCGCCGCCATGCTCGACATGCAGGGCCAGGTCGGGGTGGTTGCACCTGGCGCCTTCGCCGACATCATCGCGGTCAGCGGCGATCCCCTTCGCGACATCAAAGCGCTCGAGAACGTTCAATTTGTCATGAAGGATGGGCAGGTCTTCCGGTCGAAATAGAGCCGAGGCTGTAGGCAGACGGATTGCCCGACCCGAAACGGACCGCATCTACGGCTATTTCTTCGTAAATTGTCTTGACAAGCGGCTCGCCGCGAGCATAATGCGTCAATCCAGTTTCGTTTGTGGGATTTTCGGCCGTGCGGCCTTTGGGCCGAAAGGGGTGCTTATGAGCCTGCTGGACCTCTGTGACCGAGAGATTGCATCGGTAGGGCTCGATGCCAGCGTAGCCGATGCCATTCACAAAATGCTCGACCATCACGTCGGAGCCGTAGCCGTCGTCGACAGCGACTTCCGCGTCGCCGGCATCTTCACCGAGCGCGACGTGCTACGCAAACTGGCGCTCAGCCGCCTCGATCCGCAGACTACATCGGTGCGCGATCTGATGACCACACCGGTCGAGATGGCCACCCGCAGCACCGGCGCCGGCGAAGCCCTCACCACCATGCTCGAGCGGCACTTCCGCCATCTGCCTGTTGCTGATGACGACGGCAAACTGCTCGGCATCCTTTCCATCCGCAATCTGCTCGAGTGGCGCGTGGACGACCTGAGCCGCGAACTCGAGTCGCTGGAGCAGTACGTTGCCAATGACGGACCGGGGGGCTAGAACGAATCGCCTCACAGCGCGCTCCTGCTTCTAAAGCCAACTCGCGAGATGGGTGCGCCTCGTCCGTTCCTTTCTGTAGTATCTGCAGCACAAGGTTGTTTCTGCGCTCGGCTGTCCGCCGATCGTCTTGAAGACGTTAAAGGACGTAGCATGCTCAGTTGTCGGTTGTTATATCCGTACACCCCGTTTGAGAGAGGGAGAGAGGAAAGAGTCATCGTGAAAAAAATATCGTTTGCTTTGGTTGCTTCTGTTCTGCTCCTTCTGACCCAAGTCGTCGCCCAGACGCCGCGACAGGTCGTTGTCCATGCGGGTCATCTGCTGGATGTGAAGACCGGGAAAATTCTGTCCGACCAGTTGGTAGTCATTGAAGATGGAAAGATCACAAGCACTGGCGCGGCCGCCGAAGTGAAGGCTCCCGCCGGCGCCGTGCGCATCGAACTGCCCAACGCAACCGTGCTTCCGGGCCTGATTGATGCCCACACCCACATCACCTTTGATCCCAAATTCGGCTACGATCGGCTTGCGATTTCCGTGCCGCGCGAGGCTCTCATCGGCGCCAAAAACGCGCGGACAACGCTGCTGGCGGGCTTTACCACAATTCGCAACGTGCATGCGGACGGCTTCAGCGACGTCGCCTTGCGCGACGCCATCAATGCTCGCGACGTCCCCGGCCCCAGAATGCTGGTAAGTGGGCCGGCTCTCGGCATCACCGGCGGCCATTGTGACAACAACATGCTGCCAATCGACTATCACGCCACAGGAGACGGCGTTGCCGACGGCATTGCCGCCGCCCAGCACAAGGTTCGCGAAAACATCAAGTACGGCTCCGATCTCATCAAGATTTGCGCCACCGGCGGCGTGCTCTCCCTCGGCGACAACCCGCAGGCGTCGCAGTACACGCTCGAAGAAATGAAAGCCATCGTGGCCGACGCCCACCGCCTCGGCCGCAAGGTCGCCGCCCATGCCCATGGTGCCGAGGGAATTCGCTGGGCCGCCGAGGCTGGCGTTGACTCCATCGAGCATGGCTCCTACATCGACGACGCCGGCATCGCCGCCATGAAGGAGCACGGCACGTATCTTGTTCCCACGGTCTATTTGGGCGACTGGATGCTTGAAAATGCCGAAGCGAGTCGTCTGCCCGCGCCGCTCTTGGCCAAGGCGAAAGAGGTAATTCCCGCAGCCCGCAAGAACATCGCCCACGCCTTTGCCAGCGGCGTGAAGGTCGCCTTCGGAACCGACGCCGCTGTGTATCCGCACGGCCTGAACGCCCACGAATTCGCAGTGATGGTGAAACTCGGCCTCACGCCCCTGCAGGCGATCCAGGCCGCCACGCTGAACGCCGCCGATCTGCTCGGCTGGTCGGGCAAGGTGGGAACACTGGAGCCGGGAGCATGGGCCGACATCGTCGCCGTGGATGGCGATCCGCTCAAAGACGTCACCACCCTCGAACATGTGAAATTCGTCATGAAGGGCGGCGAGGTGGTCAAGAACGACTACGGAAAATAGCCTGACCTCGCCCCTGACCGGTTAGCTGCAGAAGGCTCGGTGCGACTTCAGGGGGATCACCGCAAAGTACGCCTTATTCGCTCCAGCCGCGTAGCGGCGCCATGTGAAAGCCCGGCGCGGAAGCGCCGGGAAAGTCAGCCGAAATTCGAACAAGTCCCGTAGGGACGGCACACCAGCTCATCCTCCGCGCGCCCGTTCCGTGACCCAATCCGTCCAGAAAGCAGACGCTCCGCTTGACAACAGCGGAGCCTTGTCCAGCACAGCATTCACGAAGTTCTCGATCATCGGATAGTGCAGGTTAGCGTGCGGCGGCAGACTCTCGCGGCCGCCGGGGTATACGAGATCCGGCCCGTTCAACGGTGACAGCTCCATCTCGCCATCCGTCCCGCGAATACGGCATTCGTCGCGGCTCACGTGCGAATGCCAGCGAACATCCACAATCCCGCGCACGCCGCCAGCGTACTCGATCATCACGGTCGCGTTGTCCTCGACCGCGTAATGATGCACTACATTCGAGAGCTGCCCCGCCGCCCGCAGCGGCTGGCCGAAGAGAAAATTCAGCACGTCAATGCGGTGCGATGCGACATCAAACAGCGGTCCTCCTCCAGCCTTCGCCGGATCGACCAGCCAACTTCGGCTGCCGCTTCCGTTGAACCAGGTATGGCTCGTCAGCTCGGCCAGCACTGGTTTGCCGATCGCTCCCGCCTCGAGCAACTGTTTCGCCCGCTGCACCTTCGGATAGCAACGCCGATAGTAAGCCACGCCGAAGGTCTTGCCAGTCTCCTCCGCAGCGCGCAGCATGGTGCGCGCCTCAGCTTCATTCATCGCCATCGGCTTCTCGCACAGCACGTGCTTGCCAGCGCGAAGTGACCGAATGCTTTGCGGCGCGTGGAGGAATAGCGGTGTAGCCACATAAACCGCTTGCACGTGAGGATCAGCAAGTGCCTCGTCAAGAGTCGGCCAGACTCGAGTGTTGTAGGCCAATGCTTTCGCCCGATCGCGAGTCACAATTCCATATAACTGGCTGTGCGGCTCCGCCTGAATGGCAGGGATGACGCGGCGCGTCGTGATGTCTCCGATTCCTATGACGATCCAGTTGAGCATGAGGAAGTGCGCCAATCATACGAAGCCAAACACAAAATCAAAGGCCGGCCCGTGAGCCGGCCTTCGATTCCTAATTTCGAAGCGCAAACTACTTCTTCGGCGCGATTGCGTCCTTCGCGGCCTTGGCGAGGTAGAACTTCGCCGTTGTCTTGGCCTTAATCTGGATCGGTTCGCCGGTCTGCGGATTGCGGCCCATGCGCGCCTTGCGATGCACTTTCTTCAGACGGCCCAGCCCGGGCACCACAAAGATGCCGTTCTTCTTGGTTTCTTTGATCGCGGTGTCGGTCAGGCACTCCAGGAACGCCGCGGCCTGCTTGTTGCTCAGTTCGTTCTTCTCCGCCAGAAGGCGGACCAACTGCGTTTTGGTCAATCCAGCAGCCATGGAAAATCCTCCTCGTAAGAATCGATTTAATACCAGCGGCGCTATCTTAGTCCCTGCGCCCCTGTGGAAAACACCTTATTTTACGAGGGTTTTATAATTCGTGCACGCGCGGAGGCCCATTTTTACAGGTCGTTTCAGACATACCGGCGCCGAAATGGGCCAAGCACGCGTTTCCCATGCCAGTGGCAAAGTTCTGCCATAATGGTTTCAGGGGAGCCCGCTCTTGAATTGCGCCATTTGTGAAATCCGCAAGGAGAAGCGTTTTTGTCCGGCCGTCCACGGGCGCATTTGTCCTCAATGCTGTGGCGAGCAGCGCGAGGTCACGCTCGACTGTCCCAGTGATTGCCCCTACCTTCTGCAGGCGCGCGAGCACGAAAAGCAGCGCTCGGCGGGGGATATCGACCCGGCGGCGTTGTTTCTGAAGGTCGAGGTCCCCGACCAGTTCATGTACGAAAAAGAGCACCTGCTCATGGGCCTGACCTACGCGCTGGCCAAGGCCGCCCGCGCTGACCGCAGCCTGAACGATCAGGATCTGGTCGCCGCGCTTACGGTCCTGACCACCAGCTCCCAGACTCGCGTCGATTCCGGCCTGCACTACGAGCAGCCGTTCACCAGCGATGGCCGACGGCGTGTGGCCGCCGAGGTCGAAACCATGCTCAAGGAGTACCGCGAGGCCGAACAGAAGCACATGGGCTACTCGACACTCCGCGAATCCGATGTGCTGAAAGCTCTTGTTTTTCTCGTCCGGCTGGCACTGGGGAGGACCTCGGGCCGGCCGAAATCACGCGCCTTCGTCGAGTTTTTGTTCGCGCAATTCCCCGAGAAAGAGTCGCCGTTGGTCACCGCGCAGGATGCGGGCAGCCGCATCATCCTGCCTTGACCCCGTCGTTGGTCGTCAGTCGTTAGCCTTAGCCGTGGCAGCGGCCATGTAGGGACAGCCGTCCCCGGCTGTCCGGTCGAGCGGAGCTCGACGCACGAGATCTCAGCCTCGCAAATCGGTTTTGAAAGGGCGCGGCTTCAGCTGCGCCACTAAGGCCCACTAACGATGCGGGCTTTAGCCCCCTGAGCGCCATCCGTGAAATCCGTGGCTAGGTTTTGACTTTGTGCACGACCTGTCCGGCCGGCAATTCATCGAGCAGCTCCCGCATGGTTTTCTTCAGGACAGGATGCCGCGCCTCGGGCCCAATCTCCGACAAAGGCTCCAGCACAAACCGCCGCTCCTGCATCGCGGGATGCGGAATTGTCAACTGCGCCGAACCCACGACCAGATTGTCGTAAAGCAGAATGTCGATATCGATCGTTCGCGGTCCCTTCGGCCAAGTGCGTTCGCGGCCCATCTCCTGCTCAATCTGAAGAACCGCCCGCATCAGCTGCTGCGGAGTCAGCTCCGTTTCGAGCGCCACTGCGCAGTTCAGAAACCACCCCTGATCCCTAAATTCCACCGGCTCTGTCTCGTAAAACGAAGAAATACGAACCACGCGCCCCGCGCTTTCCAGGCGCCTGATCGCCTCGCGGATATGTTCGTCCCGCTTGCCCACGTTCGATCCCAACGAGAGATAAGCCAATTCCGCCATTCCGTTACGATGTCCCACTGTAATGTAAATCAGCTCGTGGAGAGGGACGCCCGTCCGCCCGACAGTAAACGATTTCGCAAATCAAGCATGTTCCCGTCGCCCGCTCGTCTCAAAAGGTCCCGTCCCCAAGGCCAACATCGCACCCGTTACCTTTGTTACTTTCGTGACTCTACGCCCCACCACTAGAATCGCCGTATGACGTTGGATTCTCTCCTCCTGAGCCAGGATCCGGAATTGGTGCGCGTGATTCGGCCCACGCTCGAGAAACTCTCGATTGACGTGGAAATCTGCCACGAGGCCCGCGCCGCCGCCGACATTCTGATCTCGGAAAAATTCGATGCCGTAATCGTCGATTGCGACGACCTCAAGGGCGGCCTGGGAGTCCTGCAGGGCCTCCGCAGCACACCAAGCAACAAGAATTCCGTCACCTTCGCCATCCTGAATGGAAAGCGAACCACCACGCAGGATGCGTTTGGCATGGGCGCGAACTTCGTTCTGCAGAAGCCGATCAGCACACTGAACGCCTCCCGCTGCTTCCATGCCGCGCTCAATTTCATGCTGCAGGAGCGCCGCCGCTACTTCCGTCATCCGGTGAAAATGCCGGTCGTCATTCTTCTGGATAATAAGAAAGTGAACGCCACCAGCACCAACATCAGCGAGAGCGGCATCGCCCTCATGCTGCGCGAGGCTCTGCTCAAGGGCGCCGTGCCTCGCCTGCAATTCATCCTGCCCGACACGAACTCCACCCTAAATGTCGATGCTGAGGTTGTCTGGGCCGACGTCAAGGGCCGTGCCGGCCTGCGCTTCCGCGACGTAGCCGCCGAAACCAAGGATCGCCTCGAGCGCTGGCTCGACGAACGCCTCGAAGAAGAGATGCCCGGATCCACAGAGCGCGTCGCCGCCGCTGACGCCGACCCTCTGCAATAACCCCGTAACTTCGATGGCGTCATCCCGAGCGTAGCCGTTTTTTGCGGGCGGAGCGAGGGATCTTGCGCGCGGCTCCACAGACCTGCCACAGGAACCACGCTGGAGACTTGTGTTCCCCGCAGCCTATGGCATTCTGAGAAATCAGCTTAGTGTGTACCTGAATTTAACGCCAGGTTAAGGCGTCATCCCGAAGGCCCGCGTTTTCAGGTAGACCCCCGACTTCAGTCGGGGGCAGCGAAGCCGCGGGCCGAGGGATCTCCCTTGAACCGTTCGTTTGCAGGGAGATCCTTCGCTCCGCCTGAAGAGCGGCTTCGCTGAGGATGACGCACCGGAACCACGTCCAACGACGCTATGTCGAACAACGATCTCCGCATTTCCCGCGTTCAGCGCACCTTGCGTTGGTTTGAAGAGGACATCCCCCTGCTCAACATGCGGGTGAAAGAGCTATCACCAGAAAGGCAGGAATCGGCCAAGAAATTTGCTGCGGCCGTGATCGATCGAACGCGCGCCGAGCTAAAGAGGTTGCTGCTGAACGCAGATAAGCAGAAGGGAAATCTGCGTGAAGCGCAGACCCGCGACTCGTTCGATCCCGCCGAACCGCCCTGCGAGCCTGCCGACTGAAAGAAACTGCTGAGAAAAGAAGAATGGGATCTACGCCAGCGACCCGGCAGCCGCCTGCGCGTTCGAAAAGGCCGGAACGTGTGCTTCTTCCGCGGCAGACACCGTGACTTCCTCCCACAGCGTCTTATCGCGCAGAAGCCTCGACACCAGCGCGGTGTGCATGGCATGCCCGGCACGGTCGGCAATCACCTTGCCCAGAATCTGCTTGCCCAGCAGGGCCAGGTCGCCGATCAGGTCGAGCACCTTGTGCCGCACAAACTCATCAGGAAAGCGCAGCGGCCCGTTTTCCAGTCCCGTCCGCGTCAGCACAATGCAGTTCTCCCGCGAGGCGCCGCGGATCAATCCCATGTTTCGCATCGCCTGCTCGTCTTCGCGAGAACCAAACGTGCGCGCGGCTGCAATCTGGCGGAGATAACTCCCGTTGCTCAACTGGACCTCAAAGGTCTCTTTCCCGATCAGTGGATGCGGGAAATTGATCGAATACGAAACCGAGTACGTGTCGGCGGGATACACCGCGATAAACTTGTTTGCCTCCCGCCACTCGAGTTCGCGGCGAATCTTCAGATACTTGCGCGGCCGCCGCTGCCTACGGATGCCCGCCTTCTGAATCATCTCCACAAAAGGCTTGGCGCTGCCGTCGAGAATGGGCAGCTCCAGGTTGTCCAGCTCCACGATCGCGTTATCGATGCCCATCCCGATAAACGCCGAGAGCGCGTGCTCGGTCGTCGAAATCAGCACGCCCTGCTTCATCAGGCTGGTGGCGTAGCTCACGCGGGCCACGTTCTTGCTGACCGCCTCCACTTCAAAGCCGTCGAGGTCGGTGCGCCGGAAAACGATGCCGGTCCCCGTCGGTGCCGGCAGCATGCGCATCCACACCGGCGCACCACTGTGCAGTCCTATGCCGTTGCATTCCACTGCCGCGCGAATTGTCTGTTCGTGAATCAACGAGACCCAGACTGAAGACGCAAATACAAACCCGTGACGATGTCAGTAGTTGGTAACTGATACTAGGTTACCGCCGCTGTTGAAAATCCCGTCTGTGGTCAAAAAGCCACACCTCGTGGCGCCAGCGCGACTCGGAACCAGACTTCCAACCCTCCGAAGTCGCCCCTAAGTCATTGACAAATATTTACTTAAAGCCCGACCAACGGCGGATGGTAGCCGATCACCGCTAATCAGTGCTTGGACTTTGGTTTGTTGGGGTCGTAGCGGGAATTGGGGTCGAACATGGCTTGGTCCAAGCCCTGATTGAAGCTCGCCGAGTTCATGAAGCGCTGGTTGGACATGTCGCCGTTAAAGTAGCGGGTCACGTTGTAAGGCACCATGATGCCCGACACCGGCCGATAATTCTCGTAGACTTCCTCTTCCAGATTTTTCTGCCGGTCCACCGGATCGCGCCACTCGAACGACTTCTTGATCGGCAGGTGCGTGTCGGTGTCGAAGAACAGGCTTACACTTTCGTTTTTCGAGTTGATCAGCGTCACTTTCAGGGCTGGATGCTGTGCGGCAATCGCGTTGCCCTCATACAGCAGGATCACGCCCGGTTCGTTTATCCAGGTTCGCAGCACCGCATCCAGCGAATAGTGCCGCCGCCGCAGATAATCGTCGAGATCTTTCTGCTCGACGGGATGAACGCCCTTGAATGTGATCTCGTATCCCTTGTTTCCGACGAAGAGCTGCGCGACGTCCCGCTCCTTTGTAAACTCAATCCGCTCTTTGTCAGGGAATTCAGAAAAGCTCCAGAACACGATGCCGAGGCTGGTCGGGGTACCGTGATGAAATCCATAGCCGCGCCCTTGCAGCTCGCGATCGCGGATATTCAGATACGCCTGCCCGCCCAGCGCCTGGATCCCCTGCTCAATCACAGCTTTGGCCCGGCGCGTATCCGCATCCGCGTCCGGAAAGCTCGCGGCTTGCGATGGAGATTTCGCAGGTGATTGCACCGGCTGGGCTTGCCCCCACGCCAGGCACAAGACAAAACACACCAAAGCCACAATAAGAAACAAATGTTTCATTCCATTTGAAGGATGGTTTACGCGCAATCAGAATTGTAGCGTTTCCGGAGCACTTTCTGCCCGCGGCGGTGAAATGTCCTCTTTTAGCTTGGATGCAGAAAAGGCGTTTCAGCGCAAATGGGTGACGCGGTTTTTTCCGCAGCGGGTGCCCCATCCTAGCAGCGTTCTTTGCGGCTAGAGCCTGCCCTGAGCGACCCCGAGTGTTGCGAGGGGGAGCCGAAGGGGTGGGATTATCCGCGCGTTTGGCTCGCTTCCCTACTACCCGACCAGTACCGCGCCGCCATTCACATTGAAAATTTCCCCGCTGATGAAGCCGGCATGCTCCGTACACAAAAACAGCACCGGGGCCGCAATTTCCTCCGGCTTCGCCACGCGCCCCAGCGGAATCGTGCGGCGGATCACATCGCCGGTCTTCGGATCCGCCAGCGTCGCCGAACTCATGTCCGTATCCACCCATCCCGGCGCCACGCAATTCACATAGATGCCCTGCGAAGCCAGTTCACTGGAGAGCGTCTTCGTCATGCTGATGAGCGCGCCTTTGCTCGCCGAATAATCGCAATGGAACGCCTCGCCGCGCTGCCCGCTCGTGGAACTGATCAGCACGATATGCCCAACCGGACCCTTGCCTCGCGCTTGCGTCTTCATCTGCGCCACCGCATGCTTGACCAGCCCGAACACGCCGTCGAGATTGATCGACAGCGTCGAGCGCCATTGCTCATCGCTCATGCGATCGATCGCCACATCCTCCGCCGGCCACACGCCGTGGTTGGCCACGAGGATGTCGAGCCGTCCGAAATCCTTCACGGTTTCGGCCACCAGCGAGCGGGCAGCGTCAGGATGATCGAGATTGCTGGCAACCGCGCGGCACACCGCCGCGCCGCCGCATTCGTTCGCGAGCGCTTCCGCCTGCGCCCGCGCGCTTCGATAGCTGAACGCAACTTTGGCACCCGCCGCCCCGAACATCCGCACCGTGGCCGCACCAATGCCCCGCGAACCGCCGGTAATCAGAGCCACTTTGCCTGAGAGAGAAAGAGGAATCGACATACCAGACTAGGCTATTACAGGAATGGCGGGTGCGGCTAGGAGGGGTCATGTAGGGACAGCCGCCCTCGGCTGTCCGTTTGATTTGGCTGGAGTAGTCAACTCCCCGACCCCGACGGCGTCCGTTCCGCCTTCAGCGCCCGCAGCAGCAACCGCACCAGCATCCCGTCAAAGCGCGTGCCGCTCATCTGCGCCAGCTCATCCAGAGCCTGATCCGACGTTCGCCCAGTGGAAATCGCATGCTCGGTGATCATGTTGGCGTAGGCGTCGGTCAATGCGATAATCCGCGCCCAGAGCGGAATCTGCTCGCCCTTCAGTCCATCCGGATAGCCCGTACCGTCAAACCGCTGATGATGATGCTCGACCGCCTCCCGCATCATGGTACTGTGCGGAATCGTCCCCACAATCTCCGCGCCCACCAGTGCGTGCATTTTCACCTGCTGGAATTCGCTGTCGGTCAGCGGGCCGGGCTTATTGAGAATGCGCTCGCTGACAAAAATCTTGCCCACATCGTGAACACGCGCAGCATACACCAGATCGGCCGTTTCCTCGGCCGACAGGCCCAGCGCCCGAGCAATCATGCCCGTGTAACGCGCCACCAGATCACCGTGGCCGGCGGTCTGCAATTCGCGCGACTCGGCCGACCGGCTCAACGACTCGATCGCCTCCTTCAGCAGCGGCACGTTGCATCCATCGTCCCCGGTGCAAAGTTTGCGTAGAGTCGATGTCAATTCGTCGAGATGCTCTGGCCCGGTGTGTTCCCGCTGCAGAAAGCCCTCGATATACGCCGAAATCTGCTGGCGCTGCCGGGCGAAATCCTGGCCTTCGACAAATTCCTGTGCCGTCGAAACCATGTTGCCGCCCGAGCGCTTGGAGACGTACATGCCGGCATCCGCCACGCGAATAATGTCTTCAATCGAAAACCCGTGCATGGGAAAACTCGCCACGCCGAAGCTTCCCGTGACGTGATGTTCAACAAGCATGGGATCGACGGCCAGCCACTGGCGCAACCGCTCGGCCAGCACCTGCGCCTGCTCCGCGCCCGTTTCCGGCATCAGGATGATGAATTCGTCGCCGCCGTAACGCGCCACCACGTTCGATTGCCGCGACTTCTGCTCCAGCAATCGCCCCACGCGCGCCAGCACCAGGTCGCCCTCGAAGTGGCCCATGGCGTCGTTGACTTCCTTAAACTTGTCCAGATCCACCAGCACCACCGAAAACGGCCGCCCCGAGCGCGACGCACGTTTCCACTCCGCCGACAGCGCCTCCCAGAAAAAGCGCCGCGTCTTGATGCCGGTCAACCCGTCGGTGATCGATTGCTGCTGAAGCTTCTGGAACACGAACGCGTTGTGCAGCGCTGTCGCCAGAAGATCGGCCAGCGTGTTCAGAATCAGCACGTCCTGCGGCGAAAACGCATCCTCGTTGTGGCTCTCAATGTTGAGCACGCCCAGCAGCGTCTCGCCGTACGTAATCGGGATGCAGAGCACCGCGCGCGAATCTTGTAAGATTCCGCTGAGGTTGCCCGGGAGCGCATTTTGCACCAGCGCCCGCTCGCCGCTCCGCGCCACTCGCCCCAGAATGCCCGTCCCCAGCGGAATGCGCCGCCCCGTAGCATGGGCCGTGGCTCCGGCTTCCGCCTTGATTTCGATTTCCTTCGTCCCGTAATCGAGCAAGCCGATCCCGATGTGATCGAAGCTGAAGTTCTTCTGAATCTCGCCCGCGATCTGGCTCAGCATGTGGACAGGATCGTCGCTCGAAATTGCCGTCCGCGACACATTGTTGAGAAACGCCAGCTGCTTCGACCGGCGCTGTTCATCGGCAAACAGGCGCGCATTTTCCACCGCCACCGAAACCTGCCCTGCGGCCGTCACCAGCACATCCAGGTCGCGTTGTTCGAACCCGAACTCGCGGTCGGGATTCATCGCTACCATCACGCCCGAAGGCTTGTTCGCAAGACCCGAGATCTTGTTGGAAAGAAAGATGGGTGCGGCAATCAGGCATTTCGCGGGACGTTCCGGAATATGCGTGATCCCCAGGCGCTTGCGCGTCGCCTCCAGGTCGGAGCGAATCAGCAGCGGCTCGCCGGTGCGGATCACATACTCGGTAAACGCATTGCGCAACTCCCGCGTTCGCTTCGGCAGAACGCGATTATCCCGCACCTCAAGCTCGAACCGGATTTCCTCCGCCTCCTGGAAGGCGATGTAAAAATGCGTCGTGTCGAAAATCTGCCCCAGTTCGACCTGGATCGTGCGCAGAATTTCGTCGTGATCGAGCCGCGAACTGATCGCCTTGCCGATTTCGGTCAGTAACTCGTACTCCTTCGTGCGGCGATGAGCATCGTGGCCGATCACATAGTTCTCCAGCGTTAGGCCGAGTTGCAACGCGAGGCCCACCATCAAATGCGGCCCCGACGATCCAAACGCCCGGCGCTCGGCATGCGGAAACAGAATGACTCCGAAATTGTGCTCGCGCGTCTGCAGCGTGACCGCCGTCAGATTACGCACATCCGCTTCCAGAAGAATTCGCTTAAACTCCCCAAAAGCACCCACCGGCCCAACCGGGAAAGGCTCGGTCATTTCCGCCAGATTCTGCACCGTGAAGATGCCGCTCTGACGGTACGCCAGTTCGCAAACGTAATCTCCGGCACCGCTGGTTTCCAGAGCCTCCACAAAGCCCGCGGAGAACCCCTGCTGCACGGAAGGCAACAGGTGTCGCCAGCGCTCGCCGATGCAGATCGCCGCCCGCCGCGTCGGCAGAGCGCTCATCAGCCGCTCGAGAGCGGCTTGCATGCTCGGCACCAGATCTTCGGCGAACAGCAGGCGCCGCGGATCAACCCCCAGCGTGGACAGTGCGAGCGTGTTCTCCTGCACCGCATTGCGCTGATTCTCAAACAGCACCATCACCATGGCGATGCCCAGCAGCATCTGCGGCACCGGGCCAAACAACCGGCTGGCCGTGCCGAACATTTCCAGCCAGGGAGTCTGCAGCTGCCCGATTCCCATCAGCACCGCCCACAGGGCCAGCGAAACTGCCAGCACCTGGTAGGCAAGAGATCCGCGCTTGTGGCCGTTGACATAAAAAACCGCCGAGCAGTAAAGCAAAATCACCGCCAGCCCGATGCCCAACCGCACCTCGGGCTGAACCTGCGGCTGAAATGCTCCATGCACAATGTGCGCGCGCAAGGTCAGCCCGGCGAGCACGACCCCGGCTGTGGCCACCGCAGCGTCATACCAGCGGAAGCGGTACGCCGCCCGCATCAGTCGCGTCGACACGAAGATGCAGAGCGCCATTCCCACCATGAAAAGTTCCGACACAAAGAACGCCGCTGCCGAGGACGGAAACGCATTGAGCACGTAATGCAGCGAATAGAACGCCCAGGCCAGCTGCCACGCCCCGAAATATGGTTGGCGGCTCTGTGCGTAAAGGTAGTAGAAGACGATGTACAGCAAAACCGAGACAAATCCCGGGACCACCACCGTCGTGATGACGACGCTGTTCATAGAGCCGATCAATCACCGTAAACTGCGTGATTCTATGCGGGAGAAGTGGTGAAATTATGGTTTCATACCAGCCCGCTTAAGACAACAAGATTTAAGTACAATGCCTCGCAAGCAGGACCGTTACCAATCAGGAATTCACATTAGAGCCGAGCCGCTTGACGCTGCTTTTCATGCGCCCGTACCATCGCTAGTGACCTCATAGACTCCCGCATGAGCCAGTCCAGCCATTCACCCAATCCGCGTGTCCGCTTCGCCCCGTCGCCCACCGGCTTTCTTCACGTGGGCAGCGCCCGGACATTTATTTTCAACTGGTTATACGCCCGCCGAAGCCACGGAACCATGATCCTGCGCCTCGACGACACCGACGTCGAGCGCAACACCGACGCCTCCGTGCAATCGATTTTTGAAGGCCTGAAATGGTTAGGGCTCGGCTGGGACGAGGAATACAAGCAATCCGAGCGGCTCGACCTGCACCGCAAGGTCGCTTGGTCGATCTTCGAGAAAGGCCTCGCCTACCGCGACTTCACCCCTGCTCACACGGGGGAGAGCGAGAAATCGGGTCCGGTTAAGATCGATCCCAATGATCTACGGGTGGATACATTCGCCTCGCCGCTGTCTGTTGCCGTCCGAATCACCCACGTTCCAACGGGGATAGT
>JASHPH010000376.1 GCA_030038255.1 Candidatus Sulfotelmatobacter sp.
GCGGGAGAGAGAATCAAGGCGGACACGCGTCAGGGCCGGTTTAATCCGTGCCGTCCCAACGGGACTTCGCGCGTCCTCCATTCCCCTCACCCGGCACTGCCGTGCCGGGCTTTCACATTCCCCGCCGCTGCGCGGCTATTTGTGATTCGTCTTGCTGGAAAGTGCGAACATGTTGCCATCGGGATCTTTGAAGACGGATGACGTTCCCCAGGACTCAGTCTTCGGCTCCTTCACAAAGCTCACGCCCTTGGACTTCAGCACTTTGGCGGTGGCGAAAACGTCGTCGCACCAGAAGGCGATGGATTGGAATTGCCCGATGCGGTCCTCCTGGCCTTCGGGCGTGAACAGTGCCAGGCCAGTTTCAGCGCCCGGCACCAGAAGTTCAATCCAGCGCTGCTTTTCGGTGAAGGGCTGGTCGGTGCCGACCTTGAATCCCAAGGCCTCCGTATAGAACTTCAGCGAGACGTCCTGATCGCGAACCGGGATGCTGACGAATTTAATGCCTCGAATCATAGCTGCTCGTTCCTCCATGTGCGCGAGAATAGCTTGGCGATTCTGAGGCTGCAATCTGCTACTCAATGCTATATTATCGGCTAATATAGGAATGACACTCGACGACTACGTCGTGGACGTTCTGATGCGCGACCTGGTCGGGCACGACCGCCGGCCCGCCAGTTATCTCGTGTATTTGTGGCTTACTGCTGAGCACGGTCACCGCAAGGGCCCGGTGCAAGTGAGCTATCAGGAAATGTCGGAGTCGATTGGCATATCGAAAAGTTCCACGCAGGCGGCCGTGAGCTGGCTGTTGCGAAGAAAATTGCTCGCAGTGAGCAAAGAGAACGTCACCGCCACGCCCTGCTACACCGTACGGCAACCGTGGAGGGACTCTAAGCGTCGACTAGAATAGGAAATCTTCAGAGACGGGTCCTCCTCATGATTCATCCCTGGCACGACGTAACTCCCGGCGACAAATTGCCGCAGGAATTCGACTGCGTGATCGAAATCCCGTTCGGGTCGAGCGTGAAGTATGAGCTCGACAAGTCGAGCGGACTGATCCGGCTGGATCGCGTGCTGTATTCGGCGGTGTACTATCCGGCGAATTACGGCTTCATTCCGCAAACGCTGGCCGAGGACGACGATCCGCTGGACGTGCTGGTGCTGTGCCAGGAAACCGTCGTGCCGCTAACGATCATTCATGCGCGCACGATCGGGCTCATGACGATGATCGACGCGGGCAAGAAAGATCACAAAATTATTGCGATCGCGACGGAGGATCCGGAATTTAACTCGTATCGCGAGGCGGCGGAGATGCCGCCACACCGGCTGCTGATGTTGCGGCGCTTCTTTCAGGACTACAAGCAGCTCGAAGGCAAAGCGGTCGAGGTGGATGAGATACGCCCCGCGGCCGAGGCGTATCCCATCATCCTCGATGCCCTGCACCGCTACAGCGAACAACGCCGCAAGGGCTTTAAGGCGGTTAAGTAGTGGCTGTTGCTGGTGCGTCATCCCGAGGGCCCGCGCTTTTACCAGCGGGCCGAGGGGTCCCGCGTGCAGCGCTACTGCCTACAAAGCACAAGAGAAAAATCACATTCCTTTGAAAACGAAGCTGATCTCTTTCGTCTCGTTCGCCCCGATCGTAACCGTTTGGGCCGCAGTACCCAGTTTCTCGTGCCACGCTTTGATTGTGTAAGTTCCCGGCGGCAGATTGCTGAGGTCGAAGGCGCCGTCCTTGCCCGTCACCGCGAAGTACGGATGCTTGAAGACTGCGATATATCCGTGCATCCACGGGTGCACGTTGCACTTGACGGGGATGGCAATTTCCTCGCGGGCAAACGACTCTTCCATCTTCGTTCCCGGCGGCTCGGCCTTGTTCCACTCGCGATTGTTGGCCGGCGTGGGATGGATATTGTGCGACGTGGCGTCGTAGTTGACGACCTCAAGCGGCTGGTTGGCGCGCACGGCCAGCACATGCGGTTGATACATGCATCCCTTCTGCTCGACGACGGCGGGCTGCGTGGGCGGATCAAAGGTGCGGTCCCCGAGGCCTTCGGCCACGAAGACAACTACGTTCTGAAGATCACCTTTGGCGTTGGCCACGATTTCCTGCGACAGAACCGGCGAGGCATGCTCCTTGGCGCAGGCGGGATCGGCGGCCATGCCGACCGGCTTGGCTGGCGGAATCTTGCCCTCGAAGTGAACGATGCCGTGCACCGTGGCGCCGGTTGCCGTTGGGGAAGGGCCGCCGGCTCTGACGGCACGCGGTGCCGAGACTGCGATTGCGAGTCCGACGACAAAGACGGAAACCAACTTAACAGCTGACTTCGTGATTCTCGATTTCTGGAAATTCATCTTACGTCACCTCAATTCAGGAATTTTGGTCCTGCGAAGACGAGCCGGGTGTCACTCGGGCTTATTCCTTGATCGCATTGGAGAGAAAAGCGCTGTAACCGCGGCGGTAGCCGGCATCGAACGACGCGCGATCTTTTTCGGTCGACCAGCGTCCGACAGGAGAATGCATCGGACGTCGCTGCAGCGCGTCATTTCATCGTCATCTTTCTGTCAGGAGATGTCTTCGCAAACATTTGTGCGCATTCGCCGAGCCGAAATGCTGCCTACCTAGCCTCGACCACTGCATCCATTTGAATCCACGCTCGAAAAAGAACTTGACATAGTGTACTAATGTTATAGTACACTATGACTTGTGGCGAAGAGCACCCAGAATGCGCATTTCGAGTTCACCCTCGATCTTCACACGGGCGTTCCGGTCTACCGCCAGCTGATCGATCAGGTCCGGGCCGGCATTGCCTCCGGCACGCTGGCGGCTGGCGATCAGCTGCCCACGGTTCGCCAGCTTGCCGTCGACCTGGCGATCAATCCCAACACGGTGTTGCGCGCCTATCGCGAATTGGAACTCGGCGGAATGCTCGAAACCCATCAGGGCACGGGAACCTTCATCACCAACAAGAAGCTGGAAAAGACGTCGGCCGAACGCGAACGCCAGCTCAGCCAGCTGGCAGCCGAGTTCGCCGCCCGCGTGGGGGCTGCCGGATTCAGGTTGGAAGATGTGATCGATCGTCTCGAAGAAATGCTGCCTCGTCCCACGCAAAGGAGAAGAGAGTCATGATGCGGAAAGTGCGAATCGAAGAGCTGAACGGAGTTGCAGTTCTGATATTCATCGTCTGCACGCTGGGCGGAGTAGCGGCGTCGCAGGCTGTGCACCGCAACGGACTCGCGATCGCCGGGGCGCTGGTCGGCCTCTACTTTCTGTTTGCCATCAAAGTGGTCCGGCAATGGGAGAAGGTCGCGGTGTTGCGTCTTGGTCGCTTCGTGGGCCTGCGCGGGCCGGGCCTGTTCCATATCATTCCGGTCATCGAAACACTGAGCCCGTACGTGGACCAGCGCGTGCGCGTGGCCAGCGTGTCGGCGGAATCGACTCTGACTCGCGATACGGTTCCGGTGAACGTCGACGCGATCGTCTTCTGGATGGTGTGGAACGCGGAGAAATCCATTCTCGAAGTGGAGAACTTCGTGGATGCGATCACGTTAAGTGCGCAGACCGGCCTGCGAGAGTCGATAGGCCGGCACGAGCTCGCGCAAATGATCACCGAGCGCGAGACGCTGGGGCGCGAACTGCAGCGCATTCTCGATGAGAAGACGAATCCGTGGGGAATTACAGTGCAGTCGGTCGAGATTCGCGACGTGAAGATCCCGCAGACGCTCGAAGATGCCATGTCGCGGCAGGCACAGGCCGAACGCGAACGGCAGGCGCGCAACATTCTGGGCCAAGCCGAAACCGAAATTGCCGATAAGTTCGCACAGGCGGCGGCGACTTACAAGAACGATCCAACCGCGCTGCACCTGCGCGCCATGAACATGCTGTATGAGGCGATCAAGGAACGTGGGTCGATGGTGATCGTGCCGTCGTCCGCGGTGGAAACCATGGGCCTGGGCGGAACGCTGGCCACGGCGTCACTGGGCGGAGCGAAACCCTAAAACAACTTATGTGATCTCGAAAAGGAGGTGCGTATGAAGCACTCACTATCAGTGTGTCTGGTTGGATTGAGTATGGCCGCGAGCGTTGTTGCTCAGGCGCCGGCGATGCAGAGTGGGGTCAGCGTGGAGATGGCGTCAACGACCAGCGCGGCATCGCTGCCCGATGCGGATAGAGAAGATGCGTGGGTGGTGACGGTCACAGGCGACAGCAAATTGTACTTCGGCGCGGATCTGATCACGCCGGAGGGTTTGCGGGAAACGATGAAGCTGCGTCCTCGTTACCGCTGGCAGGAGCTTTACGTCAAGGCCGACGGCCGCGCGCCGTTCAGGAGCGTAGAGCAGGTTCTTGAGACTGCTCACACCGCTCTTTTCGATCGAGCGTTTCTGCTGACAGCGCAGCCAGACGTGGCAGCGACGGGAACGATGGTGCCACCGAAAGGATTGGAAGTTTGGCTTGCGCCTGCAGCGAACGCGGACGTGGTCGTGGTGCAGATCGGCGACTATCGGGGATCGGCGAAATTGAAAGTAAATAACGAGGACATACCTCCGAAGGCGTTGCAAAGCAAGTTAGAAGAACTTCTGCAAAACAAGAACGAGAAAGTGGTCATGCTGCAGTCAGGCGGGAAAGTGCCGTTTGCGCACATCGTGCATGTGGTTGATGTGTGCCATATGGCGGGAGCAAAGCCTCTCGTGAGCAAGCCAGAGCTGTGAGCAAAACGGATCGGAGGTAGGTCGCAGGGGCAGCCGAGACGGCTGCCCCTGTATTCTTGTCTGCATACTTACCACACGTGGCAGGCGTTTTCGGCGACCATGGGCTGGCCGGCTTTGCATCCAAACGCTTTCTGAAACTCGGGCATGTTCTGGACGACGCCGTCGACGCGATATTTGCCCGGCGAGTGCGGATTGGTGCTGACTTGCATGCGTAAGTACTCCGGCCGCTGCTTCTCGCACCACACGCGTCCGAATCCAAGGAAGAAGCGCTGTTCCGGCGTGTAGCCGTCGATGCTCTGCCCTTCCTTGCCGGTTTTATCTTCGGCGATCATGCGCTCGAGCGCGGCCAAAGCGATGCGTGCGCCGCCATTATCGGCGGTGTTTTCGCCGAGCGTGAGACGTCCGTTCAGCTTCATGTTGTCGACGGCGACAAAGTTGGAATATTCGTCGGCGACGCAACTTACGCGCTTCTCGAACTCCTTGCCGTCCTGATCGGTCCACCAGTCGCGCAGGTTGCCCTCGGGATCGAACTTGCGGCCCTGATCGTCGAAGCCGTGCGTCAGTTCGTGGCCGATGACCAGACCGATGCCGCCGAAGTTGACCGCGTCGTCCATGCTCTTGTCGAAGAACGGCGGCTGCAAAATGCCGGCGGGAAACACGATCTCGTTATAGTTCGGACTGTAGTAGGCGTTCACGGTAGGCGGAGTCATGCCCCACTCTTTGCGGTCAAGGGGCTTGTCGATCTTCGCGACTTGCCGTTTGGCTTCGAATTCACTGGCGCGCTGCACGTTGCCGAGCAGATCGCCCTGTTTGATGACCACCGAACTGTAGTCGCGGTAAACGTCGGGATAGCCGATCTTGTTGCGAATGGCCTGCAGTTTGATCTTGGCCTGCTTCTTGGTCTCGTCGCCCATCCAGGAAAGGTTCTGAATGTCTTCGTCGAGCGACTTCTCGAGAGTGTCGACCATTTTCAGCATGCGCGCTTTGCCCTCGGCGCCAAAGGTCGCCTCGACGTAGCGCTGGCCGAGAGCTTCGCC
>JASHPH010000377.1 GCA_030038255.1 Candidatus Sulfotelmatobacter sp.
GGGCAATTCGTTCTGAGTTGGGGGTATCAATCTCCGGAATCCCGAGCGAGTCGAAGCAAGCGTCAGGCGCTTCAGATCGCAGAACGCCGCGGACTTCAGGCGTGCGGCCGAACCTCTGGGACGGGCAAGAGCGCTCAAGCGACGGTCACTGGCTCGTAAGGGACCGATTCCCGCTGGCGACGGCGGCGCCGCAATGCTGGCAGTATCGTCCCGTTCCAACACATCAAAACCCCTGTGACGTAGAGAATCACCGGGGCCAGACCCACGAGAATCCAGAGGACGCGTGTGAAGTTGCCACCAAAGGTGCCGAAGTGCAGCGGGTAGATGTCACGTGTAAGTCGAATGGGCCACGGAAGCTCACGGTGATAGTTGACGCGGATCACGCGACCGGTGTATTGGTCGATGTATACGAGATTGTCGCCGGTCCTTCTCCAGTCTTCGGGCAGCATCCGCCGAAGGGGAAAGGGCGCGTCTTTTTGCTGGGGAAAAGTAAGTAACGTGGTTTCACCAACAGGCAACGCCTGAACCGCAGTCGCATAGATGGCATAGAGATTCATCTTGTGCGACGCACCGACCGGGGTGCGCGGAGCAAGCAACACAGACGGTTCCTGCGCCACCCAGGCAACGATGTTCTCGTACGTCTTCGGGAACGCAAAGTAGGCACCGGTTACGGCGACGAACATCAGGAGCAAACTCGCCAGGAACCCGACAAGCCGGTGGAGATCGTAATTCTTACGGCGCCATCTGGCGCGCGATTCGAACCGCAAGGCCGAGATCCAGTGCCTTGTGCTCGGCCACCATACCACCAGCCCGGTTGACGCCAGAATCACGAGCAGGATGGCGCCAACTCCGTTCACAGTCTCGCCGGTCGCGTCCGATAGCAGCCGAACGTGCAGATCATAGAGCCATTGGGTCCACTTACCCTGAAAATGATCCTCGCCCGTAATGTCGCCGCGATATTATCGATATAGACTACAATCCGGCCGCGTGGCTTACAGTTGAGGTCGAAGCTCCACACCAGATCGGGTGCGGCATGCAGGTATGCTTGTGTGATCCGGCAACCTTTCTCTTTCTGCCTGACCATGTCATATGCAGACTGCAGCGGCACGGTTCGACGATCCGCAGTCGGAACCAGGTGGGATACCGGTCCAAGAGTCAAACTTTCGATCTCCGGTTTGTAGACGATCAGGGAACCCGTGAGACAAACGATGCTTGCAAGCAGCCCGACGCTGAGTCCGAGCACCATGTGGACGTAGAAGGCTGCCTTACGAAACGAGAGAAGACGCGGCTGGCGCCAAAAGGCAACGAACCAATTTTTCGCGACAGATCCCGCCATCGAAGTGTCCTGAACAAATTTTAACAAGGCAACTGGAAAGATGACGGTGAAGTGCGGGTTCGGCGAGTTTCTGTCAAGGATGCGCGCCGACCTATTAGTCTCTGCCCTACGGGTTAGGGTCAGCAAAACTCTACTTGAGATATGCGCGCAAGGCGCTGACAAGATCTTCCGCAGCCCCGGTTCGTGCATCGGATGCGTTTCCGCCTTCGGCGAGAATCTGAAATCTGATGTGGCCCTCGATCACTTCGGCCATCAGGGCATCCATGGCCCCTCGACAGGCTGAGATCTTGTGAAGTACATCGGCAGACGCCGAGCCCCGGTCAAGACCCTTTTCAATAGCCGCGATCCGGTCCATGATACGCCGGACGCGGCTGAGCAGCCTCTTCTTCTCCACCGGGGCACTGGAGATATGACCACATTTATTCATCCGACAAGTATAGCCCGCTTGGTATACGCGTCGCGCACGGAGAATCCACGCGATGCTCGTACGGATACCACCGCCACCTGCAGACGCAGCAAGTCCTTGACTCAAAAACGCCGGAGCGCTAATTTTTAAGGGAGGTCTATCCTCCCCCCCTGGATACTGGCTATGATACTGCACACAACTCACCCGGACATCATCAAGCGGCTCAGACGTGCCGAAGGCCATCTGAAAAGCATCATCGCAATGATCGAACAGGGTCGGGAATGCCTCGAAATCGCCCAGCAGATGCAGGCGGTCGAAACAGCCGTTGCAGTCGCCAAGAAAAAACTGGTTCATGATCACATCGA
The DNA here is from genome assembly GCA_030038255.1 of Candidatus Sulfotelmatobacter sp. GTDB lineage: Bacteria > Acidobacteriota > Terriglobia > Terriglobales > Acidobacteriaceae > Sulfotelmatobacter. The sequence goes on from JASHPH010000377.1 coordinate 2,108, forward strand.
TCACTGCCTGGACGTGGCGGTGAAAAAGAAATCACCACGGGCTCTGAATGAATTCAAGGAAATCACGAAATACCTTTAGGAGATTCAGATGACGGACTTAACAGCTCTGGTTCAGCACGGGACGGCAAACGCCTGGATGTTGATCCTGAGCGCTCTGGTTCTGGGTGCTTTGCATGGCCTCGAGCCAGGCCACTCGAAAACCATGATGGCAGCCTTCATCGTGGCTGTACGCGGCACCATCGGGCAGGCGATCCTGCTTGCGGTTGCCGCGACCGTCTCGCATACAGTAATCGTCTGGGTGATTGCGCTGCTTGGGATGTACTTCAGCGCGCAGATCAGCGCGGAGTCAATCGAGCCTTACATGCAGACCACATCGGGCATCTTGATTCTTGGCATCGCGGTATGGCTGCTGGTCCGCGTATGGAAAGATCAGCGCCGCGCGAAACAGGCAGCCGGGCACCATCATCACGGTCACCATGACGAAACTCGCGTGGTGGATACAGGCCACGGCCACATCACACTGGAAATTTTCGAAAAGGGTGCTCCTCCGCGCTGGCGTCTACAGACACAAGACGGCCATAAATGGCACGCAGACGAAATTACAGTCGAAACTAAGCGCCTCGGAGATGAGGCGCAGGTATTCAGGTTTATTCAAAAAGGCGAATATGCCGAGTCGGTCGATGAAATCCCGGAGCCGCACGAGTTTAGTGTGCGGCTTACACTTGGACACGCCGGACACACGCACGCCTACAAACTGGAATTCAGGGAACACGATAACGTCCACCATCATCACGGCCTCGCCCACGTTCATCACGGCCATGACCACCATCATCATGAGGAGGTCGGGGGCCTGAACGTTTCCGATCCGGAATTCGAGGATGCGCACCAGCGTGCGCATTCCGACGATATCCGCCGCCGTTTCGCCAGCCGGCATGTCACGACCGAGCAGATCGTCATGTTCGGCCTCACGGGCGGGCTTATCCCGTGCGGGGCGGCAATAACGGTGCTGCTGCTTTGCCTGCAACTCAAGAAGTTCATCCTGGGTGTCCTGCTCGTGCTGTGCTTCAGCATCGGGCTCGCTGCCACACTCATGGCGTCGGGAGTCATAGCTGCATGGGGCACTCGACACCTGCAGAAGCAGATGTCGAACGTGCGCTTCCAGAAATTCGCACGGGTCGCGCCCTACCTTTCCAGTGTGGTTGTGGTTGCGCTGGGTGTGTACGTCACTTTGTCCGGCCTGCGCGGTCTTCGATAATACGGCTGTGTGTACGTCCCACGACTGGCACGTCGACGATCCTGGCCGCTTACGCGGCCCGTACGTCTTGCGCGAACGCGGCCCGGAGTTTGGCGATCGCGCGATGCTTGATCTGCGAGACACGGCTCTCGTTCACGTTAAGTTCGGCCGCGACCTGGCGGCTCTGCCAGTCGAGGTCGTACAACAAACGGATTACGTGGTTCTCTCGTGCTGATAGGCACCCGCGCGCACTCCGGACTTCTCTGCCGACGACCAGCTCAAACGGCGTCCGGTCTGAAATCGCGGTGAGCCGGTTGGCGATCTCCGGCAGCAACTGGTTGAGACTGATCGTCATAGGTCCATCCGCGGAAACTGAGTGTCGAATGCGACGCCGCTCGTCTCGCGACAGAGGATCTTCTTTTCGGAGAAAATCCAGCATCGCTCCCCAGATGCGGTGCTGCGCATAGCTCTTGAACTTCAGGCCGCGCGACTGATCAAATCGGTCCACGGCTTCAATCAGGCCGAGCGTGCCGGCGCTGGTTAGGTCGTCAAAGGTGACGCATGGTGGGATGCGCCGGTGCATTCGCCGCGCGAGGTTATTGACGATCTCCATATTCTGAACGATTACGGCCTCTCTGGCCACGTTCTGTTGCGGTGTAACGGTGGTGCTTGCAGGTTTCATCTTCGGTTCCTTCCCGCCCGTCGTGTTCGGGGCACCCCGAGCGATCGCGGACCTGCTCCCGCGCGGCGCCACGAGTGGAGGGGGATCACCCACTCGCCGGTTTTGGGCGAGCGGAGCGCAGCGGAGGGCTGCACGGAACGAATGCGAAGCGTAGTGGAGGAAGCCTGGGGAAACCCGAGTGGCGACGGAAGGGCGCAGGTAGGCCGATCAGGCCGTCAAGACTGGTATGAGAGTCTGCCGGGTTTTTCAGAAACAATCGGTGGATGGAGGCGAAACCCGATGGGACGTCATACAGTCGGAATCGATCTGGGCGACAAGTTCAGTCACTACTGCCTTCTCGATGAGGAAGGCAAACCTATAAATCAGGGCCGGGTACCCACTACGGAATCAGCGTTCGCCAAGGCCGGGCAGAAGTGGCCGCCAGCGCAGGTCGCACTCGAAGTGGGCACGCACTCACGCTGGGTCGCGGAGCTCCTGGAGAAGTGCGGACACACCGTTATCATTGCGAACCCGCGCCGCCTGAAACTGATCAGTGAGAGCATTAACAAGCACGATAAGGCCGACGCTCTTTTGCTGGCCCGCCTGGCGCGAGCCGATTTGGATTTGCTGAAGCCGGTCCGCCACCGAACGCGCGAAGCGCAGGCGGATCTCGCAACCATTCGCGCGCGGGATGGTCTGGTGCGGACACGAGGCAAGCTGGTCAACTGCGTGCGCGGCCTAGTAAAACCGTTTGGAGTTCGGTTGCCCGCGTGCGCCACGGCTTGTTTCGCCATCAAGAGTTCACCCCTCGTTCCGGACGATCTGAGGTCGGCACTGGCACCGATCCTGACACAAATCGATGTGCTGAGCGATGCCGTCCTCGGCTATGATGCGCAGATTGAGCACATGGCGCTGACTCGTTACGCTGATACGACGGCCCGCTTGAAGCAGGTGGCGGGTGTGGGCACACTCTCGGCGATGACGTACATCCTTTGTATAGGCGATCCGCATCGGTTCCGTCGCAGCCGGGATGTGGGCTGTTATCTGGGTTTGAAGCCGGCGCAGAAGCAGTCCGGCGACAGCGCGCCCGAGCTGGGAATCACCAAGAACGGAAACGAACTG
>JASHPH010000378.1 GCA_030038255.1 Candidatus Sulfotelmatobacter sp.
GAGCGCGCACGTCATGCCCCAGATGGGGAAATAGTTCTCTGGTCGCCAACCGGTGAGTTATGCGCTTGGTTCAACGCCGCGGTAGACTGTTTACAGCTCGGGTTAGAGAGGATTGATTCTCCTTTCGGTCCAGGCTTAATGTGCTTTTGCTGCGAGTGAAGTTTTCCTTGGTGTGCCAGACATCCTCATCCCAGTCGTCACCAATGCGCGTAAAGAGCTGTTGAGCGAATTGGCGATCTCCTTGACGCACGGCCGTATACGCGAGTCCGTTCACCTCGTAATTCGTACTGCCATAAAGCTCCTCCAGCGCTGCAAATCCCTGCTTCACGCGATCCCAGGAAATATTCTGCATCTGTGCCTTTGGCTTGCAGCAGTTCAGGTCCAGGACCAGCATAAAGTAGACAAAATCACCTTCCCGTCCACCAACTTGATCGGAAATGGTCTGGGCAAATGTCTCGGACTCTCCGGCCTTACCGTACCATTTGGGTAGTAGGTAGTTGGCGTGAGCGTTATAGAAGTAGTAGTAGCCCGGCTCGAAGTTGCTAGCCTTCTGCACTAGGTCTTCGGCGCGGGCACGGTCCCATCCTTGCGCACGGGCGACGGTCTGCATGTTGCGATACCACTCAGGGTCCTTGGCAACGCCTAGTGACTCGGCCTGCTGCAGAGTTTCTTGAGCTTGCTGCACCCGCTGATTAAAGAGTTTCCAGTCGTCGGAAGTAACCGTATTGGCATACCCATTGCCACGAGCCTTCCACGCTAACTGCAGATACGACTGCGCCAAAGCCACTCGCGGCGTAGGGGAATTGGGCTTGGCTGCGATCCACCGACGCAGACGATCAATATGAGCGTCCCACGCCGCATCCGTTGCAGTCAGCGATCCGGGTTCCTGAATCGTTTTATAAAAAATCCGCAACTTCCATGCGCCACCGCGATACCGCTCTTTCTGCGAACGTGCGGCGCCAGCAATCTCTTCCAGTTGCTCAAACTTCTGGTCGTTAAAAAGATTACGTACCGTTGTCCGAAAGGCTCGAGCAGGTTGAGAATCAACGTCCTCCGCGCCGCCAATCTGTTCCTGAGCCATGGTCTCTTTCAGAGCAGAGGGCCCAAGGTGCACCGACGAGCCAATCTTGGACGATTGTCCCGAGAGATAAGCGCACAGCAGAACAACCCAGAAGATGGCACCGGACACAGCTCTTAAGTTCGGCATAGGTTACGCTCCCGATAGCAGCGAATTTTAACACTCTACGGTTTGGTTTTTGAGGGCTAACGCCTTGATTTAGCCAATTGACTTGTTGATCCTTTGCGGCTTGGCGACCTTAATGGAGATTTTCACGGAGTATTAACAACTCCGTAACATGGATGGCCAATACTGTCCGTCGCGGAGGTCCTATGAAAACGAACAGATTCGTATTGGCGGGAACTGTATTGGCGTTTGCGCTGGGGTTGACGCTGGGAGCGGCTGCTCAAACGAATACACTCGGCACGGGCAAGATCAAGCACGTCGTGTTATTGAGCATCGACGGCATGCACGCGGTCGATTTTTATAACTGTTCGCACGGGATTATCGGTGTGAACGGCGGGGCTCCGTATTGTCCGAATTTGACAGCGCTGGGCCAGACCGCGATCAACTACGTAAATACGGAGTCTTCCAAGCCTTCAGACTCCTTTCCCGGAATGGCAGCGCTGGCTTCTGGCGGCACGCCGAAAACGACGGGGCTTTACTACGACGTCGCGTATGATCGCTCGCTGGACGCGCCTGCGAAAACGACGGGCACAGGCTTGGCGGCTGGCCCATGCGTCCCGTTCGCGCCACCGTTCGGAACAACGACGGATAACGACCAGGGTATCGACATCAACGATACCCTGCTGAATGGCGGCGCACCGGGCGCCGGACTCACCGAGGGCGGGATCGCCTCAATCGATCCTCAAAAATTGGAGCGTGACCCATCAAAGGGTTGCGCGCCGGTGTACCCGTGGAATTTCATTCGGATCAATACTGCGTTTGGTGTGATTCATGCGGCCGGCGGCTACACGGCCTGGATTGACAAGCATCCGTCGTACTCGTTTGTGGGTGGCCCGGGTGGTAACGGACTCGACGATTATTATTCTCCGGAAGTCGACTCGACAGTGGTACCGCTGCCTGGGGTAAGGACGCTGGACGGCGTTCCGTGCGACCCGATCCGCGACTCACTCGGCACATCGGCGTGGAACGCCAGTTTTGAGAATATCCAGTGCTACGACGCGATCAAGGTGTATGCCCTGTTGAACCAGATTGCGGGCCAAACGCACTCCGGCGCGCCGGCGGTCGTCCCCACAGTTTTCGGCATGAACTTTCAATCCGTCTACGTCGGACAATCGGTGAATGAGGCCGGCGTAGGCGCGGGTGGTTACCAGGACGCTGCTGCGACGCCGAGTCTAAGACTGTTGAATGAGATCGAGTACGTTGATACCTGTATCGGCTATATTGTCGCCGCTCTCAAGACTGCTGGGATCTACAACGAAACCCTGGTCATCGTCACAGCGAAGCATGGCGAGTCGCCGATCGACCCGACCCGATACGTAGCAGATGGAACCGATACGCCGGCAACGCTTCTCGGCGATCTCATTCCTTATTCCGAGTCGCCGCTGAACACGACCGGTATCGGCGCCACAGAAGACGATGTCTCTGTGCTCTGGTTAAAGAAAGGTGTCAACGTAAACACCGCCGTTAACATCCTCGAGAACGATGCGACTGAAATCGGGATGGGCGAGATTTACTACGGCCCAACCGTCGCGCTGAACTATAACGTTGGCGGTTGGGAAGCTGGCGACGATCCTCGTACACCGGACATCATTGTGACGCCGAATGTCGGTGTCACGTACTCGAGCAGCACGGCGATGATCGGAGATCACGGCGGCTTCGCTCATGACGATACGAATGTGATCTTGCTGGTGGCAAATCCCAGCTTCACGGCGCAAACGGTAGCGACAGCAACGACAACCCGGCAGGTCGCCCCGACGATGGTGCAGGTGTTGGGCTTAAACTCGGCGCTTCTGGACGCGGTGCAACAGGAAGGTACGCAAGTATTGGCCGACGTCACGACGCAGCTTGCAAAGTAGTCTTGAGACGAGAATAGAAAAACAGCGCCCGCGGCTCTTGTTCGTTTAGCTGAGTACTGTGACGAGCTGCGGTTGCCCCACCAGCCTTCCGGGTTCTGTGCGGGAGGGTTAGATTGGGAGCATAATGGGGTGAAATGAAGCGCCCCACTGCGCTAATTTTCTTTTCGATCTGCGCTGTCGTTGATTTCGTGTGGAGCTGCATCAAGTGGCATTCGGTTGTCGCGGGGGTTGTTGCCATCGTTTGCGGCCTGCCGTTGACCGCTTTACTTTTTCTCCTGTTTAGGGCATTTGGGGACGGCAATGGCGACTCCAGTGTGCCCCCTCGCAGTTAAGGTCGAGACGGCTACGATAGCTAGCGAAAAATCGCCACTAAGCTCATTGACGATCCCCGCGCCCCGCTCACTCCCTCAGCAGCGGACGCGTCAGGCAGGTCGGGCCACCGCTGCCGTTGATGCAGATCTCGCTCCCTGCAAGCGTCCTCACATCGAAGCCGGCCCACCGCAGCCGCTCGTTCGTTCTGCGATTCTCTTCGATGGCCAGCAGCCGTCCGCCGCCGAGCGCGAGCACATTGCACGCCAGCGTCTCCCGCTCCGCGGCGTCGATCTCGATGAACTCATACCCGCGCGCCTGCAGCAGTTCCACTGTCTCCACCGCCAGCCACGCCGAGTCCACCAGCGCCCGCTTCTCATCGAGCAGGCTGATCAGCGACATCAGATGCAAACATTCCCCCGGCCCCGCGCCATGCGGCAGCGGTGCCGCAATCACCTCCACTCCCTTCGGCCCGAGCAGCGCCCGCATCTGCTCGATTCCCTCCGCATTCGTGCGATACCCGCGCCCCACCACGAGCGTCTTGGCATCGATCCATAACATGTCGCCGGCCTCGGTCGTCCCAGGCGCCGCGATTGCGCCGAGAATCGGAATGCCCATCCGCCGGAAAAATAACTCCTGACTTCTGCCCTCCGACACGCGATTCGCCTTCCCCGGCCGCATCACGATCAAGCCAAAATCCGTCGCCAGCGACGCATCATGCGCGTACACCGCGTCGAGCGTCAGATCGTCTCCCACGAGACCGCCGCGAGATTCCGCAGAGAGCCCCGCCCCAAGCTCCACCACCTCAGCGCCGGCGGCCCCGAGTTCGCGGCACAATGCCTCATGCTGCGCCTGCGCCTTCGCCACATCCGGAGCCCGCCGGAATCCCAACTCCCGCCAGCGCGACGCGCCTTCCGCCCGGTCCCACCCCGCGCTCCGCGGAGAACACACCAGCACGCGCCGCAGCACGCCGACCATGCTGTGCCCGTTCAACGCCGATTGAGTTTTCGGAACGTTCGTCTCAGAAACTGCCGCCACGCCGCACTCCCGCGACCGTTCACAGCCGCGGAACGATTTTAGCAAGGAGCCACACACCGCCCGGAGAAACTACTCATTGTCATTGCGAGCGCAGCTTCATCGCGCAATGAATCTGCCCATTGTCATCCTGAAGAGGGCGCTTCTTGCCCGACGAAGAGCCTGCCCTGAGCGCAGTCGAAGGACCCGGGCGAGCCGCGCGAACTCTCCGGAGCCTGCCCTGAGAGAGGGAAGCGACCGAACCGCGCGTTTGGCTCGCTTCCCTACTCCGCGTACTCCACCACCGCATCCTCCGGTGGCAGCAAACTCCGCGCTCCATGCTTCGCCCGATGATGATGCGCCCGGTTCTCCGCGCTCCTGCGTCCGAGCCACTGCTTCAGACTCTTGCGCGCCGCCAGCGACATCTGCGAGAAAAACATTCCCGCCCGCCCGCCGTCACTCGCCCAAATCACCTCTGCATGCCCTTGGATGCTCGCGGTCGACCCCGGCAGCACGCAGCGGAACAGTATGTCACCGCTCATCGGCACCGGCTCAGTCGCCTGCACGGCCAGCCCATGTTCGCTGATGTCCAGGCTGATCGCCGTCAGCTCGCGCTTCTCGCACTCCAGGTGCACCAGCGTCTTCATTTCATACCGCGCCGCCTTGCGCGGATGCCGTTTTCCCTGCGCCTTCAGCGCGTCCTTCACCTGCTCCTCCGCAATCGGACGGTACAGGATCCGGCTCGCCCCCGAATGAAACGCTTCGCCCGTGCCCGGCCACGCCCGGCTCGCCACCGCCAGGAGCGTAGGCTTCTGCGCCGGAGGCAGCAGCGCCGCCATGCGCACCACCTCCTCCGCGCCGGGCAGATCGAAGTCCACGATCAGCGTCCTGCACCTTCCCGTGACCACCAGCTCCAGCGCCTCCTGCCCGCTCACGCACGGCAGCAGACGCATTCCCAGATCCTCCAGCGTAATTCGCAACGTTACCAGCGACCGATTATCCCGGCACAACACCGCAGCTGATTGACGCATAAGCCCAACTTACGGTGCAGCCCAGCCCGGGTAAAGTCACACGCGTAATCGTCTCCGCGGTTACCAAAGCCCCCTTTACCGCACTAGGGAATCTGCTCTGTTGGCGGATCGAGCACGAACGGGAAGGGCACGGCTTCAGCCGTGCCGCAAGAAAGGCAAGAGGAAGCGGCTTTAGCCGCTGAGGTCGCGTTTTCGCCGCGTGGCGACGGGTCGGAGCCTGTCCTGAGCGAAGTCGCAGGAACCCGCCCAGGCGGCCCAGACGTATCGGGCCGCGGGCTGTGGGGTTTCGGCTCTCATTCTTCCCCCGCTTCCGTGGCCTCCGTCATCAGACGGCAGTTGACGCAGCGGCCGCGGTGCAAGAGCGACCAGGCCTCGCGGAAACGCTCGAAGTGGTAGCGCTCGGGATGCCGCGGCTCGATGGGGCAAAGCACAATCTCCTGCTGGCTGTGCTTGAAAAGCTCGGCCGAGGGGATCAGGTACCAGGCGTCTTCGGGGATAACGTAGGCGGCGAAGAAGTCGATCTCCTTGGCGGTGTACCGGCGTACGCTCTCGGGGCCGGGGATGAACCGGCAACGGTAGCTGCTACCTCTGAGGCACGTAGTGGATTTGACCTGGACGCGGAGGAGTCCGAGACCGGGGTCGAGGCCGACGTCGTAGGCGAGCGAGTCGCCCCAGGGTTTGAGGACGTGCAGTCCGTGCTCGGCCGCCTTGGCCATGAATTTCAGCTCGACCCACTCTCCGCGTTCCTTGAAGGTTGCGAACCCTTTGCGTTTCGACATTCCGTGAACCCCGGGCCCAAAAGAAAAGGCGCGACCCGGAGGCCGCGCCTTGATTTGTATCTATATTTTCAAAATACCAAATTGGGAGGGGTAAACCGGAAAGGGTGGAAAGATATTTTTTGTGAATGGAATCAGCGAGTTAGGTTAATCGAGTACTTCTTACATATTGACAAGACTTGGAGCCCTGATGCCGCTCGCGGTCGTGTGCCCTTGCGTCAACTGCCCGCTGATGGACGAGGCCGCAGAAGCAGAGGGTGAATCGACGCCCGCAGGGGCACGCACGGGAAGGGCACGGCTTCAGCCGTGCCGCCAAAGCTGCGAGAAAAAGGAACCGGCTTTAGCCGCTGAGGGCCTGCTCGGTAAACCCTACAACGCGTCGCTTCGTTGTAAACTACCGCTTCCCCCTAGGTATTTCCTTGAAAGGGATGTCCCACGTCTCACCGCCTTCGCGAGACGTGGGAATCGCCTAAGACGGAAATCAGCAATGTCTCTCTGCCTCAAGCCGACGCATGCCACCGTCAAGGCCTACTACGAAACCTCCGCCTCGAACTCCGCCGCATCCCCTTCGTGGGCGCCGCCAAGAGGGGCTTTGCCTAAGAACCGGCGATCGGGCGGCTGTCCAGCAAAAAATGCAATAGCCTTAGCTTCCAGTTTTAAGGCAGCCGAATCAGCAGTGGACGAGTCGAGGCCGGGCGCGATTCGGGTGGCCGGTCCGGCCGGCCACCCGTGAGTTGAACCGAGGTTGAGCGTTGATCCGGCGTGTCACTGAACTCCGCCGAAAGTAGTGGGCCAGAGCTGGATCAACTCCCATCCTCCATACTCCCCACCGGGAGTAGTAAGGAGGTTGAAGGGGTTGGCAGTCCCGAGAAACAGATAATCGTTGACCGGGATCATGGTGCGGATCCCGTAATTGCTGAAGTTGCCCATGCCGTTCAGACTGAGGAAGACCGGCGTGCTGGACGAAGAGTGGAGTCGCAGCAAGTCCGCACCCTCGTAGGCCCGGACGGCGTTGATAATCTGTGGCGGAATATACTGGCCATACAGGTAGAAGAACTGCTCGAAGAGCAGGTCATCCCAGTTGAAGGTGCCAATGAAGAGCTCATTGTTGTAGGTCTGCATCCACCAGGTGTAGCTGTTGAAAAAGTCGTTATATCCAGCGAAGCCCCACAGCGGCGACTGGTTGAGATTGTTCGGAACCAGCGCCCACTGGTTGCTGGTTGGGTCGTACTTCGGCAGGACTTGATTGCCGTAGAGCAGTTGAATTTGCTGATTCGGGGTGCCGAAATTCTTTCCGCGGAACATTTCGGTAGGCCGATAGCTGCCCAGGAAATCGTTCACGAGGGAGGCGTTGTCGGTTGGCGCCGAGGGGTACAGGGCTAGGAACTGTTCCATCTGTGCGCCTGGCGGAATCATGGTGGTGAAGTAGAGCCATCCGTCAAAGCCGATAATGGCTCCGCCCCCCGCACCGGCGGAGGGTTCCACCTCATAGTTCGAGAGTTGCCACACCGTGGGCCATTGCGCCGTGCTCGGGGAGAGTTTGGTGGTAAATTGCGGGCTCATGCAGAGTACGGTTCCATCGCTGCCCGCAGGGCCGCCCCAGGTCGAGACGAAGATACTATTGTTGAAGTACGTGAGATACGCAGGATCGCCGGGTACGGTACCGACGGTCTCAAACTGGAAAGGAGCGGCTGCGCTGCCGATCCAGTGGAGAATGGCTCCGCTGGTGTTGCCGAACAGTCCTGAGGCACTACCCGTCGCTACGCCGACATAGAGTTGGTTGTGCACAAGGATCCATTGACGGATGTTGCTGTACCGCGGCAGAGCCACTCCGTTGACGGTAGAGCCGTCGAAGACGATGGAGCCAATAAACTGCTTGGTCTGCGCGTTGAAGGCGAACATTGTTACGCCAGTGGGGCTGATACCTCCGAGGATTACCACATTCCCAAGCGAACCCGCCGAACGCAGGCCTATGGTTTGCAGCAGCCGGGTAGAGTGCGGAGGGCCGGCATTCAACACAAGAGGTGTCATATCCGTTAACGTACCAGTCAGGGTGTTGTAGTTAAAGATGCGAGGCGGCCGCACGTCTTTTCCCGGTCCCTCGCAGACAAGCTCGTTTTCCTGCAAGGGCTGAGTCAGCCCCATTTCCTCCATCACCAGGCAGAGAGTATTCGCGATGGTTCCAAACCAGAGGTCGGTTTTGTATGCGGTTAATCCCCAGAGGTAGGCCTGGTTGACCTTCGGAGTACCTTGGGAACCGTTGAAGCTGCAGGGGTTATAACCTGTGCTCAGACTACCCGGGTAGATTGCCTGGAACGAGGCGAGGTTGTTGGGACTCCCCACGCCGAAAAAGCACTCATCGGGCTGTGCCTCGCCTACAACCTGCCAAGCATAGTAGTTCGTGGAGACGGGGGCCCAGCTGCCATAGTCGTTTATCCAATACTGCTGAAGCGTGGTCTGACCGAGTGCAGATTGCACGGCGATGAGACATAGCAGCGCAGTGAGGACGAGCGTTAACGCAAGAATCGCCTTAGTCTGCATTGGAGTATTCTCCTTATTCTTGGCAGAATTGGATCAAGAGCTGAGGGCCTAGGGGCAGCGAGATCAGCAACCAGCTTGCGTCGGGGGAAACGTTTGGGGGAGATTAGGTGACCGGAATCAATTCCCCTGGCCGGGCCGAGTTACTGCTGGTCGGCGCCGATACGCGAGGTCAGCGCTGTCACCGATTAAGCCGGGATTTGCTTTGAATTTTCCAACTGGCTGACCACTTATGCAAGAAACCACGTGCTTGAACAATTCCCGAGTGTTCGGCCCATGCCCTCTGGCGACGCACGCGGCACAATCGACCATCGAAGCGCTGATATGTTACGACTTCCCGAAGCTTCTTACAGTGACGCCGATCATCATTCAATGTGACGCTTGACACCCGCAAATATCGCGGTGAGCAAGCATGAAAAATTGGTTCTATCGCTATCTAGTCTGGGAATTCGAGCGCATGGTTGCCTTTGTTGGCAGAACGCCCTTCAGTACGTGCCGCGGCGTTGGCTCACGCCACAGAAGGAAGACCCTATTCCCGCCCCCACCGTGCGGTCTAGTCAAATTGGGCTAATGCCTCCGTAGAATTGCATAGGTGGTGAAGTACGATAAAGTTAGCGCCGTAACTGTGCGGCATCCGCGCAAATATAGGCGTATCCCCCCTGCCGCGAACATCTTCGGTTTCGGAGGAGACAATGCGTCGACTATTTGCTTCAATTCTGATCATTGCCTTTTGTGCGGTGGCCAGCTGGGCGGCAACCACAACAACGCCGACCTTCGGCAAAGCAAGCACCGCAGACCCAGTAGACGTCCTGAAGGTAGATTATTTCTCGAATGCGAACACCGCCGGCGCTCCGGATGGCACAGTGCGCCTGGACAATCCCAACACGGCGGGGATAAACATCTGCGCTTACGTCTTTGTGTTCGATTCCAACCAGGAGATGAGCGAGTGCTGCGGGTGTCTGCTGACTCCTGACGGCCTGCGCACACTCTCGGTGAATACGGATTTGACGAGCAATCCACTCACGGGCCACATCCTCAGTACCGGGGCGATCAAGTTCTTTTCGGTTGAGCCAGTGAATAACACCTGCCCACTTCCGGGCACGACCACGGTTCCGCAGCTGTTCGAGCCTGGGCTACGTGGCTGGGTAACCCATATTCAGAACACCAACTTTGCAATTACCGAAACTGCTTCCCAGGATGCGACCTTGAGCGAAACGGAGAACATCCGAGCCTATGACGAATGTCTCGCGATCGTCACTGACGGCAGCGGCCACGGCGTTTGCACTTGCGGTACTGGAGACTAGAAGAAAACAACTCCGCTCTGCCGAAGGTCGTTGCCGGAGAGCGAAGCGCGCAGGCAACGGGAGCCGCCACGGACGTCGCCGTTTTCCGCGCCTTCGTCGCCGGACGGGTGGCCCACTCAAGCCCGGGGTCCCCAGACCGCGCGGTTTTCGCGGGCTGGGGTGGAAGCCCGCTTTGGCTTGAGGGGGGCAGTTCCATCGCCGGAGGAAGCTTGCCCTCGGCTCGTTCGCGCCTTCGAGCCGTCCATTCCGACTCAATCTCCATGCGTCCGTCACAGCAGACGCCAGCCCCGAAGGGGCGGTAGATGTTAGCCCAGGGCGTAAGCCCTGGGTAGATTAGAAAAAAAGAAAACAACACCGCTCTGCCGAAGGCCGTTGCCGGAGGGCAAAGCCCGCAGGCAACCGGCTCCGCCACGAACGTCAATGGGCGAATAATTCGCATTGTGCGAATTTCCTCTTGACAACTTCGCAATATGCGAAGTACAGTAATCTTGGGCTATGTGACCCCACGTGCACGTGATCAGCAAAAGCGCATGGCGCGAGGCGATTGCGGCCGATCACACACTGGAAGGCCCAATCAGCGAGTGGTACAAAATCGCAAGCAACGCGAGCTGGAAAAGCATTGCCGACGTTCGCAAGGTCTATCCGCATGCCGATTTTGTCGATCCTTACACTGTCTTCAATATCAAGGGAAACAGCTATCGGCTGATTGTGAAGATTGAGTATCGCTGGCAGCTGATTTTTGTGAAACACCTGCTCACCCATCAGGACTACGACAAGGGGGACTGGAAAAAATGACTGCGATGGCCGCTGCCGGATACGGAAAGCTCCTTTCTAAGGTGCAGCCGGAAGTAATCCGCAGCGAAAAACAGAACCAGGCCTACATTCAGCGACTGGAGGTGCTGACCAGCCAGGAGTCGGTGAGTCCTGCCGAAGAAAAGCTGATCGCCCTGCTCACGCTGCTGGTCGAAGAATATGAGGACAAGGAGCATCCCGTCCCTCAAGCCGCGCCTCTCGATATCATTCGCCACTTGATGGAGGCCCACAATCTTCGTCAAAAGGATTTGGCCGACGTATTCGGAACGGAGAGCATCGTATCTGACGTTTTGAACGGAAAGCGCGATCTGGCCAAGGAACACATCCGCCGGCTCAGTGCCCGCTTTCACGTTTCTCCGGCGGTGTTCTTCTGAGGGATCTCTCCTGCGTCAACTGCCGTCCGATGAACAAGGGGAAGGGCTGGGCGCCGCCAAAGGTCAATTTGCGGCGAGGAAAGCAGAGGCATCCTCGTGCAGTTGCCCTATAAGGCTAGGTTTCAAGAGACAGCAAAGCCGCTCCTCCGTTCGGGCTTTGCGGATGGATTTTACGCTATGATGTTCGGCTGCTATCTCGACGAGAGCTTCGACTTGAAGCGATCAGGGTTCTTCGCCGTCGGAGGATTCGTGGGTCGTGGCGTGGCAGTTTTCGAATTGGATCGAAATTGGGAAGCTCTTCTGAAGCGTCACAGGCTTGAGTACTTCAAAGCCTCCGAATGCGAAAGCGGGAAGGGGCAGTTTGCACAGTACGTTGCTGACCCAAAGAACATCACGCCGGACGAACGGGCTCGACTAGAGTGTATTAGCCATGAGTTCTGGCCTGATTGGAAATCCGGTCAAGTACGATAGCAGGGCGTTCCTGGCTCTTTTCGGAACGGCTGTGGCCCAAAAGGACTTCTATGACTTAGTAGAGAAGCCAAAAGGGCGAGCAATTCTTGGTGATAGGCCCTATCGTTTGACATACGACTTAGCGGTGATTCATTGCGCTTGGGCGATGAAGCAACTGGACAAACGAAGAGTTGCTCATTGTGTCTCATATGTGTGCGACGAGGAGGAACAGAATCAGGAGAGCGCACCCGCAGCTTACTTGGAGCTTAAGAAAACGAATCGGCAAGCTGCGAAATATATGGGCACCTTCTCAATGGCCGACGAAAAGAAATGTACTCCCCTGCAAGCGGCGGATGCGGTTGTTTACGAGATAAGGAAAGTTCTCAAATATCAGTTCAAGGAATGGGAAACGCGGTTACGAGAACAGTTCCAAATCTTTGCCAATCGGCGGGTACTGTTCTACATAGGCCATTCTAACCGCAAGCAGCTTGAATGGATCGTTGCTAATCACAAACCCGGCGAGCCATTCAAGCTTGACGAACTAATGAAAGCACACCTGAGCAGGAACATTGACAAAATCCGAGTTCGAAAAGCTTGAGGCTACAGGCGAAAAGCCCTGTCGGGCGTGGCTGGCCCACGCCTTCCGTTCTCTTCAGAGGGGATTCGCTCGCTGCTATAATCAAAAATTAGCCTTATGAGCGCAAAACGACTGATTCGTTCCACCACCGTTTTGTCCGTGCGCCGGGGCGGAAGTGTCGTGCTCGCGGGCGACGGACAGGTCACGCTGGGTGAGTCCGTCATCAAGCACACGGCCAAGAAGATCCGCCGGCTCTACAACGACAAGATTCTTTCCGGCTTTGCCGGATCGACCGCCGACGCCTTCACCCTGTTCAGCCGCTTCGAAGCCAAGCTCGAGCAGTACCACGGCAACCTGGGCCGCGCCGCCGTCGAACTGGCCAAGGACTGGCGCACCGACAAGTATCTGCGCCATCTGGAGGCCCTGCTGCTGGTCTGCGACAAGGAGCAGACGTTTCTGCTCAGCGGCCAGGGAGACGTCATCGAGCCCGACACCGGCATCGCCGCCATCGGCAGCGGCGGGCCCTACGCCCAGGCCGCGGCCATGGCGCTGGCGGAGCAGACACAGCTCTCCGCACGCCAGATCGCCGAAGAGGCCATGAAGATTGCCGGCAAAATGTGCATCTATACGAATGATCAGGTAACGATCGAGGAGCTTTGAAACCGTCGTTAGTCGCTAGTCCTTAGTCGTTGGCTTAAGAGCTAACCGCCGACGACCGATTCGCTGACGACAGAATCACCGGCACGGCGAACGACTAACGACTGAATTTATGGCTATCTATCTACCCTCCGCCGCCGCAGAAGAACAGCTTGCGCTGGACGAGCTCACGCCGCGCGAGATCGTCGCCGAGCTCGACAAACACGTGATCGGCCAGAAGGACGCCAAGCGCGCCGTCGCCATCGCCCTGCGCAACCGCATGCGCCGCCAGAAACTCGCGCCCGACCTCGCCGAAGAAATCCTACCCAAGAACATTCTTATGATAGGGCCGACGGGGGTGGGGAAGACGGAGATTGCGCGGCGGCTGGCGAAGCTGGCGAATTCGCCGTTTCTGAAAGTTGAGGCGTCGAAGTTTACGGAAGTCGGCTACGTGGGGCGCGATGTGGAGTCGATGGTGCGGGATCTGGTGGAGATCGCCATTGACGGCGTGCGCGAAGAAAAGCTGGGAGACGTGGCGGACAAGGCGGAGCTGAACGCAGAGGAGCGGCTGCTGGATATTCTGCTGCCGCCGACACCGGCGCCGCGTCCGGAGCCGGGATCGACGGCGGGTGGAGTGGTGATTGATGCGGGAACGGCGCTGGCGGAGTCGTCTGGCTCAGCCAGCCGTACGCGGGAAAAGCTGCGCCAGCAACTGCGCGAAGGCAAACTCGACGAGCGCATGGTTGAGATCGACGTGCGCGAGCGGAATTTCCCATCCTTCGAAATTATCAGCAACCAGGGTGTGGAGGAGATGGACGTCAACATCAAAGACATGTTGCCGAACATTTTCGGGCAGCGCACGAAGAAGCGGAAGATGAAGGTGAATGAGGCGTTCGATTACCTGATCCAGGAAGAAGAGCAGCGGCTGATTGATATGGATCACGTGACGCGGATTGCGATTGATCGCGTAGAGAATTCGGGAATCGTGTTTCTGGATGAGATCGACAAGATCGCTGGGCGTGAAGCCGGGCATGGGCCGGACGTTTCGCGCGAGGGCGTGCAGCGCGACATTCTGCCGATT
>JASHPH010000379.1 GCA_030038255.1 Candidatus Sulfotelmatobacter sp.
CTTCGCAAAGAACGCTCAGGATGACCGCTGCGGGCTCGGACGCCCGCAAAGCGCGTTCACTTCGCCGCCACTTTCTTCTTTCCTGCAGCCTTTACTGCCGGAGCACGCCGTTTGGCCTTAACCGGAGCCGCTTCTTCGCCGCCTACGACCGTGGCTACCGCTTCGCCATTCTTCCCGCGCTCGGCCAGCACCAGCTCAATGTGTGCAATGCGCCGCTGGTAGCGATACGCACGCCCCTGCGGCGCCGGACGAATCCGCTTCATGCGCGGCCCGTCGTTGGCAATCGCCCGCTTTACATACAGGTTGTCGATCTCGACGTCGAGCCCCTTCTCGGTCGCGAGAAAGTTCGCGTTGTCGAGCGCCGACTGCAAAAGCTTGCCCACGTGCGCCGCCACGCGCTTCTTGGTAAACATCAGCGTATTGCGCGCTTCTTCCACGCGCCGCCCCTTGATCAAATCCAGCACCAGCCGCGCCTTCTGGGGCGAGACGCGCAGGTAACGGGTTTCCGCTCGAAATTCCATAGTGTTGTCTCAGCTCTTACCTCTTAGCAGTTAGCTCTTAGCTAAAGGTTAAAAGCTAATTGCTAATGGCTGTTTCTACGCCTTCGGTGCCGCCGGCGCCGATCCGCCCGCCGCCGGCGCCGCCGGTGCAATCGCTCCCGGACCGCCCGGAATGCCGGCCGGCTTCGCCGCCGCTTCCGTAGCCGCTTTCATAGAGTGGCCCTTGAACTGGCGGGTGAAACTGAACTCGCCAAGCTTGTGACCCACCATGTTCTCCGTGATATACACCGGAATAAATTTCTTTCCGTTGTGCACCGCGATCGTGTGTCCCACCATCTCGGGGACCACGGTCGAGCGCCGCGACCAGGTGCGCAGCACCTTCTTCTCGTTGCGCGAATTCATCTGCTCGACCCGGGTCAACAGGTAGCCATCGACGAACGCGCCTTTCTTGGTTGAACGTGCCATAAAATTCTGCTCTCAGCTTTCCGCTATTTGCTTCTCCGGCTCACGATGAACTTGTCCGTGCGCTTGTTGTTGCGCGTCTTGTAGCCGCGCGTCGGCTGGCCCCACGGCGTCACCGGATGCCGCCCGCCCGAGGTCTTGCCTTCGCCGCCGCCATGCGGATGATCCACCGGGTTCATCGACACGCCGCGGTTCACAGGACGCCGCCCCAGCCAGCGCGTCTTGCCCGCCTTGCCGATGGTGACATTCTCGTGATCCAGATTGCCCACCTGCCCGATTGTCGCCATGCAGTCCTGCGAAACCTTACGCGTCTCGCCCGAAGGCAGCTTCACCAGCGCGTACTCTTCTTCCTTGGCCACCAGCTGCGCCGAACCGCCCGCCGACCGCACCATCTGCCCGCCCTTGCCCGGCTTCAGCTCGAGATTGTGAATCACCGTGCCCGGCGGAATGTTGCGCAGCGGCAGCGCGTTGCCCACCAGAATGTCGGCCTCAGGGCCGCTCACCACTTTCTGCCCGACCTTCAATCCCTCGGGCTGCAGGATGTAGCGCTTCTCGCCGTCCGCATACGCGAGCAGAGCAATTCGCGCCGAACGGTTCGGGTCGTATTCGATCGTCGCCACTGTCGCAGGAATGCCGGTCTTATCGCGCTTGAAGTCAATGATGCGCAGCTTGCGCTTGTGCCCGCCGCCGCGGTGCCACAGCGTGATGTCGCCCGAATTGCGCCGCCCACCCGTCCGCTGCTTGGGTTCAAGCAGCGGCTTGTGGGGATGCTGCGTCGTAATGTCGTCGTTGACCAGCGTCGTGCGAAACCGCAACGTCTGCGTCGTCGGTCGGTATGTTTTAATCGGCATAAAAAGCTCTCAACCTTGGTCGTTAGTCGTTGGTCGTTAGCAAGACACAACGAACGACTAACGACCGACGACCAACGGCGGTGTTACAAATTTTGCGCGTACTCCGGCATCTTCTCCCCGGCCCGCAACCGCACGTACGCTTTTTTCCAGTCCGGACGATAGCCGGCAAACCGCCCGCGCCGCCGCTCTTTTCCCGGATACGTGGCCGTGCGCACCGAATGCACCTTTACCTTGAAAATGGCCTGCACCGCTTCCCGGATTTCCGTCTTCGTGGCCTTCGGCGCCACCTGAAACACCAGCGTGTTCTGGTTTTCTTTGATGGCCAGGCCCTTCTCGGTGATCACCGGACGGCGAATGATTTGGTATGCGCTCTTCATGATTCGTTACGCCACCTCCGCCGCTTTTTCGGGACGCGTCCGGCGCCGCCGCTCCTGCGTCGGCTTCTTCGCAGCTTCATCTTTGTCTTCGCCCGACTTGCGCTGTTTCTTCGAAACCGAGTTCTCGAGAGACTTCTGCAGCTTCTCGATCGCCGGATGCGAAAAGATGACTTTGTCGTGCCGCAGCAAATGATACGGATGCACTTCATTGCCCCGCACCAATTCGAGCCCGTCGATATTGCGCGCGCTCAGCTCCAGGTTGCGGTTCTCCTGCTTCGCTGCTTCGACGACGAGCACGGTTGAATCGACCTTCAGCGCCTCCAGTGCCTTCTGGAATTCCTTGCTCTTCGGCTCTTTCACATCGAACGCATTCACCACGATGATCTTGCCGTCGGCAAACTTTGCGGCCAAGGCCGAGCGCAACGCACCCAGCAGCTTCTTGCGCGGGAACGTGTAGTCGTAGCTGCGCGGCTGCGGACCATGCACCGTGCCGCCATGGCGCCACAGCGGCGACCGGATCGAGCCAATACGCGCCCGCCCCGTGCCTTTCTGCTTCCAAAGCTTCTTGCCCGACCCGGAAACTTCCCAACGGGCTTTCGTCTTGTGCGTTCCGGCGCGCTGGCTCGAGCGGTAGTGCTTCACCGCTTCCCAGAGCAGGTCTTCGTTGACCGCGCCGAAAATCTCGTCGGCCAGATCGAAAGTCCCGACCTTCTTGCCGCTCAAATCGTGTATGTCAATCGTTGCCATATCGCTTTTGCCTTTGGGTTAGCCAACGACTACCGACTAACGACCAACGACTGCTCTTATACCTTCTTCGCCGCCCTCTTGGCGGCCTTCAAGGGATCGACCGTCGCCGCACCCGCAAATCCACGCCGTTCTCTTGGTGGATGCTTCGCTTTCGTGATCACGATGTATCCGCCCTGCGGCCCGGGCACGCTGCCCTCGACCACCAGCAGATTCTCGTCCTTATCGACGCCCAGAACTCGCAAGTTGCGCATCGTCACCTGCTGATGTCCCATGTGCCCCGACATGCGCATGCCTTTGAACACGCGTGACGGAAACGCCGATGAGCCGATCGAACCGGTAATCTGAAACATCGAGCCGTGCGACTTCGGGCCGCCGCCAAAATGATGCCGCTTGACCACGCCCTGAAACCCGCGTCCCTTGCTCACTCCCACGACATCGACGAATCTCTCGCCTTCGAAAATTCCCACCAGCACGCGGTCGCCGACCTTCACCGCACTTCCATCTGCGCCATCTGTCGCGCCATCGGTTTCAAGCGGAACTTCCCGCAAGAATTTCACCGGCGGCAGATTGTTCTTCGCCAGGTGCCCGCGCTCGGGCTTCGACAAGCGCGACTCCTTCACAAACTCGACCAGGCCGATCTGGGCCGCCTCATAGCCGTCCTTCGCAGCCGACTTGTACTGCGTCACCACACACGGGCCAGCCTGCAGCACCGTGACCGGACGCACGTCGCCCTTCGAGTCAAAGAGTTGCGTCATGCCAACTTTTTTACCCAGAATCCCCGTAACCTTCGTTGCCATTTCCTTCTCCATCCAGCTTGGCTCGTCGTCTTGCGACGGCGGCTATTGGCTGGGACTGTGTGGGACCGGGTCTCCGACCCGGTCAGTCGGGTCAAAAACCCGCCCCGCACCAGCTATTTATGCTCTTTTCCGAACGCCTTGATCTCCACATCCACGCCCGCCGGCAGATCGAGCTTCATCAGCGCGTCCACCGTCTGCTGCGTCGGCTCGAGAATATCGAGCAGCCGCTTGTGCGTGCGGATCTCAAACTGCTCCCGCGACTTCTTGTCCACATGCGGCGAACGCAGCACACAGTACTTGTTCTTCATCGTGGGCAAAGGAATCGGTCCCGCAATCTGCGCGCCGGTGCGCCGCGCGGTTTCGACAATTTCGCCCGTAGACTGATCCAGAATGCGGTAGTCGTACGCCTTTAACCGGATGCGAATTCTCTCTTTTCCAATCACTTGTTTGCTCTCTAACCCCTCCCGCCTGATCTTCATAAAGAAGCCCCGAGAGGAAAGATCATGCGGCGTGTCGCAAGCCGCGCGCCAACTACTGAATAATCTCCGCGATCGTGCCCGCGCCGACCGTGTGGCCGCCTTCGCGGATCGCGAACCGCAAGCCTTTCTCCATCGCCACCGGCGTGATCAACTCGATCACCAGGCTCACGTTGTCCCCAGGCATCACCATCTCCGTGCCCGACGGCAACTCCGCCACGCCCGTCACGTCCGTCGTGCGCAGATAGAACTGCGGCCGGTAGCCCTTGAAGAACGGCGTGTGCCGCCCGCCTTCTTCCTTCGTCAGGATGTACACCTCGGCCTTGAACTTGGTGTGCGGCGTGATCGATCCCGGCTTGGCCAGCACCATCCCG
>JASHPH010000034.1 GCA_030038255.1 Candidatus Sulfotelmatobacter sp.
GCCGCTGCGAGTGTGCTGGTGAGCACGAAAGACATGCTTCGGGCCGCCAAGACCGAGTCAAGCCAGGGTCCGATAGTCGACACCGCCTCCGGCAAGATCCGCGGCGCTGTGATTGATAAGGTCTATGCGTTCAAGGGTGTGCCCTACGGCGCATCGACTGCAGGTGCGGGGCGTTTCATGCCGCCACAGAAACCGCAGCCGTGGACTGATGTGAAGGACACGACGCAGTTCGGGCATCGATCACCTCAGCAGCCCGGCAAACTTGAAATCCCCGAAGTCGCCGAAACCAGCGGCCAGGGTCCGATGGGCGAGGACTGCCTGGTTCTCAATGTGTGGACAACCGGGTTGAAGAAGGGTGGTAAGCGTCCGGTGATGGTCTGGTTTCACGGCGGCGGGTTCGCTTCAGGTTCCGGCGACTACACCATTTACGACGGCGCGAATCTTGCGCGCAAACACGATGTCGTGGTTGTCACGAGCAATCATCGGCTCAACGCTTTCGGTTATCTCTACCTCGCCGACATAGCCGGTCCGAAATTCGCGAATGCGAGTAACGCCGGACTGCTCGACATGGTTCAGGTTCTCGAATGGGTTCGTGACAACGTCGGCAATTTCGGCGGCGATCCGAACAGCGTCACGATCTTCGGCCAATCGGGCGGCGGCGGCAAAGTCGCGACTCTGATGGCGACGCCCTCTGCGAAAGGCCTGTTCCACAGAGCGATCTGTCAGAGCGGCGCTGCGATCAAAGGTGTCAGTCGCGAGAACGCGACCCGCAGCGCGCAGGCCCTGCTGACGAAACTGAACCTGAAACCGGATCAGGTCGATCAGTTGCAGAACATGCCTTTCGAAAAACTCGAAGAGGCGCTAAAAGGGCCGGGCATGAACTTCGGGCCCGTGGTGGACGGCAAGACGCTGCCTCATGATCCGTTCGATCCCGCTGCTCCGGAAGAATCGGCCACCGTGCCGCTCCTCATCGGCTCGGTGGAAGAAGAAGTCAACTTCTTTCCCACGACGATGCTTGACCCGATCGACGACGCAGACCTGCACAATCGCGTGAAGCAGGCGACGCGCGCCGATGACGCGGCGGTGGATCGCCTGATCGCACTGTACAGGAAGAACCGTCCGCAGAAGAGCAACGTCGAAATCTTTCAGATGATCTCCACCGATTCCGGCTTCAGCGCCTCGGTGCGAACGGAAGCCGACCGAAAGACCGAACAGGCGAAGGCGCCAGTCTACAGGTATTACTTCACCTGGCAATCTCCTGTACGCGAGGGAAAGCTGCGCTGCTTCCACACGCTCGAGATTCCGTTTGTGACCGCGAACGTCGATGAAGCGAAATCAATGACCGGCACAGGACAGAATCGGTATGCTCTCCAGGACAAAATGAGCGGCGCATGGGCGGCCTTCGCGAAAACGGCTAATCCGAACGTGAAAGGATTGCCCCACTGGCCGGCGTTCACGCTGGATCAGCGTGCCACCATGATCTTCGACAATGAGTGCCGCATGGTGAACGATCCGTACAAAGAGGAGCGACTCGCGATTGCGGCCCTGCCCGCGCCGGGGCGGGGAAGAGCCTAAGGGATAGGCTCCTCCCCAATTTCCGAAAGGAGTTGGTTGATCGCCTCTCGTGGCAGTCGAAGGCCATAATCCAGAAGCTCCACGAAGTAACTTCTGGTGACTGATGCAGACGCCAGTCCCAGTTCGAAGAATCGCCGCAAAATCCAAACCGTTCCGTGAAAATCTCGGTCATAACGACTGGCAAGCTTGCGGCCCCACGGATCGTCAATGAGAACGTCAGCTCCTACCTCGGCAGCCTGTACCACTGCCTCAGCCTCTCCGCGATCCTTTAACCCCTTGATTGCGCGCTCACCGAGAAGGAAGTCGACAGCCCCTTGATCGTATTCATCACAGTTTTCAGCGAAAGCGTAGGCGCTGACAATCTGCTGAATGCGTTCCTCTCTGCCCGGCCGCTTGAACAATTCGGCCCGAACTGCTTTCGGTATCAATACTCGCGCATACAGGAGACTCAACTGCGGCAGAACGCCGATATGGTCGAGGGCGATGACGCACGTAGCGTCGATCGTACAGATCGGATTGCGCATTTGAGTGGAGAATTAGTCCTGCGACAGCACAAGTCCGGCGATAACCAATCCGAGCGCCAGCGTCCCTACGACCAGCAGGGCATTTTCTGCCTGCCTACTCGCATTTAACGACTTCAAGCGCGTCACAACTGCGGACTCTGTCTCGGCCGGATTTGCCGGATCGATGACGACCAGGTTCTGGCCAAAACGTGATTGAAGAAGTCGTGCAACAGCCACGCCGGCCATCACGATCAGGGGCTTTTTCTGGCTCTGGCCAATCATCAGCTCCTGGTCACACGTCGACGTTACTTCCCCCGTGATGATTCCCAGCACTGTGTCTGTCGCGGCAAGCTTTTGCGCCGAATCGGGATCGACCGCCATGAACGAAGGTTCACGTGTATAAGCGGGGGGAACATACACTGTCAGGCCGTGGACAGCACCAAGAGCCTGCAGCCGGAGGGCAGTGACCTGATCGAGGGCACTCCCGTAAGAAATGAAAACCTTCATCCGCAGTTTGATTTTAGCGTCAATCCTGCCCGGCGTGCGCCTTCGCAGTGCGCGCCTGCAGGTCGCGCAGCGTAGCAAGCTCCAACTCGGTCGGACTCGGATTCGTGTTCACCTGATCCGCGACTCTCAATCTCCACCCTGTCGCCGCGACAACGCTGTCAACCGTGACCCCTGGATGGACGCTGGTCAGCGTGAGTTCTTTCGTGATCGGATCCGGCGTCAGAATCCCGAGATCGGTAATCACCGCCGTTGGGCCTTTGCCCGGAAAACGCATTCGCGCCCGGCTGTCGCCACCTTCCATATTCCCGCCGGAAGTCTGGAAATCCAGCTTCTCGACGAACGCGCGTTTGTTGTGACGCAGCGTGATCAGCACTTCGCCGCAATTTGCGGCGATCGCGGGAGCGCCGCCCGCTCCCGGCAGACGCGTCTTCGGGTTGTCATAGTCGCCGATCACAGTCGAATTGATGTTGGCAAACTTATCGATCTGCGCCGCGCCGAGAAAGCCGACATCGATGCGCCCGCCCTGCAGCCAGTAGGTGAAAATTTCGATAATCGAAACCACTGTGTCGGCGGTTTCCGAAAGCTCTCCGTCACCGATCGACAGCGGCAGCACATTTGGCTTTGTGCCGATGCAGCCGGACTCGTAGATCAGCACCGTCTCCGGCGCATGCGTCAGGCGCGCCAGGTTTGCGGCCGCGCTCGGGAGGCCGATGCCCACGAAACAGGATGCGCCGTTGCGCAGCATACGCGCGGCGGAAATCGTCATCATTTCGTCCGCGGTGTATGCGATCTGCGTGTCAGGCATGCGCCACCGCCTTCTCGATGCTCGCCCTGAACCCGGCGAAATCCTTTGTTCCCATGACGTGTTCGTCAATCCATTTCAGGAAGGTGTCGCGCTCCTTCGCAATGCCGTCCCACTGTTTGTAAAAAGCGTTGTTCCGCGCGTAGTAACCCTGCGCGTAGGACGGAAACGCGCCACCCTTCACTTCGCTGACAGCCCCGACAACCCAGGAAGGAAGGATAACGGAGTTGGGCGGAGCATGCAGATCGTCCACGATCTCCTCGACGGTCACCACGGAACGCTTCGCCGCCATTACCGCTTCTTTCTGCGCGCCGACCACACCCCACATCAGCACATTACCCTTGCGGTCGGCCTTCTGCGCGTGGA
>JASHPH010000380.1 GCA_030038255.1 Candidatus Sulfotelmatobacter sp.
CATTGACCCGGTGCCCTGGGGTCCGGGCAGTTACTTTGGAAACCTCGGTAACCGCTGGCAGCAATCGTACAATCGGCTGGAACATGCCGAAAATCGCGGTTTTGTATGACGCGGGCCAGGCCGTGCTCTCCACCTTCGATCTGGACGAGGTGCTGCAGAGAATCCTGGGCATCGCGCGCGACTTTTTTCATTTGCAGAACGTGGCCGTCCTGCTGCTTGACCGGGAGGCGCAGCAGTTGTGTGTCCGTTCGCAGATCGGCTGGGACCCGGGCCATGACCGGATCTGTCTGGGATCGGACGAAGGCATCTCGGGCGCCTCGGTCGCGAAGAGGCAGCCGGTTTATGTCCCGGACGTCACCCGCGACCCACGCTATGTCTGTGCCGCACAGTCGACGCGCTCGGAGTTGGCGATTCCGCTGATGGTACGCGACGAAGTCGTCGGCGTGCTCGACTGCCAAAGCGACCAGCTAGATTATTTCGACAACGAAACCATTGATCTTCTGACTCTGTTCTCTACCCAGGCCTCGATCGCGATCCAGAATGCGCGCCTGTACTCGCTGGAACAGGAGCGGGCGCGGCAACTGGAGGCGATCAACGCGATCGCCCAGCAGAGCACGGCTGTCACAGACCTTGAGGATCTGCTGGCGCGAACGTGCTCGACGATTCAGCGGACCTTTGCCGTTTCGCACGTATCGTTGTTGCTGCGCCAA
The DNA here is from genome assembly GCA_030038255.1 of Candidatus Sulfotelmatobacter sp. Lineage (GTDB taxonomy): Bacteria > Acidobacteriota > Terriglobia > Terriglobales > Acidobacteriaceae > Sulfotelmatobacter. The sequence goes on from JASHPH010000380.1 coordinate 711, forward strand.
GAGGGCGAGTTGGTGTTGCGGGCACACGCAGGATCATTGACGCCCTCTATACCTGCAGGCGGACGACTTGCCACCAATGGCGAGCCGTGGTCGCGCGTTCTCTCCGGTGGTTCGCTGATTGAAAACGATCTGAGCTCAGTTCCGCCGGTTTTGCGGCTCTTTACCGACGCCTGCTCACGCATGAGCATTCCCCTGGTCGCCTTCGGGCAGATGCTTGGAGTGCTGACGCTGCACAGTGCGCAGAAGAACGCGTTTCATGAAACCGACGTGCAGCCGCTCGAAGCCGTAGCCGACATTTGTGCGAATTCCATCCAGAACGCCCACTACGTGGAGCGAATCCGCCAGCTCTCCTACCTGGACGGGCTGACCGGCATTTTCAACCGGCGGTTCTTCGAGCTTCGCATTCTGGAGGAAATGGAGCGCGCGCAGCGCACGGAAAGCGGCATGGCCGTCATCATGGTCGACATTGATCAGTTCAAGCGCTTGAATGACGAGTTTGGCCACCTGCTGGGCGATGAAGTGCTGCGGCAGGTGTCATCCCTGTTTCACCTGAACCTGCGCAAGATTGATGTGGTCTGCCGCTACGGAGGCGAGGAATTCGCCATCCTGCTGACCCAGACCAGCGCCGAGCACGCACTGGGCGTGGCCGAAAAACTGCGGAAGTTGGTGGAAGAATGGGAGTTTCCTGGAGTGCCGCAGACGGTAACCGTGAGCGCCGGGGTGGCGGCTTTTCCTGAACACGGCACCACGCGCGACCAACTGGTGCGCGCCGCCGACAACGCACTCTATGCCGCCAAGCAATTAGGGCGCAACCGGGTCTGCCTAAACACCAGGTCTCAAGCGGCATCTTGCGGCCGTTAGTTGGCTAAATGTCCAGATAGTTTTTCTGCAGCTGCCGTTCCATCTGGCGCATTTGCTTGCGGAGTTCCTCTTCCTGCTGCCGGAACTCTCGCTGCCTGTCTTCGATGTTTTCGCGTGCCTCTCGGCGCTGTTCTTCCGCCTCGCGCAGGGCCTCCCGTTGCTGCTCTTTGGCGGTCTCTCGAAACTCTCTCTGCCGTTCCTCGACCTCGCGGCGGGCTTCTCTCTGCTGCTCCTCGGCCTCCCGGCGGGCTTCCCGGCGTTCCTGCTCGGCCTCTCTGCGCTGCTCCTCCGCTTCGCGGTGTTGCTCTTCTGCCTGCTGGCGAGCCTCGCGACGCTGCTCTTCTGCCTCGCGACGCGCCTCTCTGGCGCGCTCGCAGGCGGATTTGCGGATTTCCTCCGCGTCCTTGCTCGCGTTTTCCGTGGCCAGCTTTATTTCGGGCTGCAGGCGGGCAACTTCTTGTTGCACTTCCTGCTGTACTTCCTCTTGTACTTGGCGCAGCTCAACCGGAGACGCATCCCCCAGCAGCGGATATTCCAGGCTCTCTTCATCGAACAGTTCGCCGGAATCCTTGCGCTCCGGCATGGGCAAGGCGATGGTTTGCTCCTTCTTGTCCCGGACTACGCCCACATTTACCGAATCGCCGGCGCGTGACCGCACCGCGTGAGTGAAATCGCTGGTGTCGTGGATGGTCTGATCGTTGATCTTGACGATCACATCGCCGGCGCGGAATCCGGCTTTTTCGGCGCGGCTGCCCTTGGCCACGGCGCGCACCAGAACCCCGTTCCCGTTCTTAACGCCAAAGAACTCTCCCAACTGCGGGGTTATGTTTTCGACCGTCAAACCGCTCCGCGGCGACGATGTCACCACCACCATGTTGAACGCGGGGATGTCGATCTCCGGCATCGGTGGAATCGGCGGAATCGGCGGCATCTCGAAGTGATAATCCTTGGCCTTGGGCGCCGTGAACGCATATTCCTTGCCCTTGTCCCCAAGCTGAACCTTCACCGTCATAGGCTGGCCGTCCCGGCTCAGGCCGAGAGTCACGATGCGGCCGGGAGGAGTTTCGTGGATCATGCGCCGCAGCTGGGCGGCACTGTCCACCGGCGTGCCGTTCATCGTCAGAATGACGTCATGCTCCTTAATGCCCGCCTTGCCGGCCGGGGCATCCTGGTCGACCATCGTGATCTCAACGCCCTTCTCTTCTTTCAGCTTGAGCTGGCTCACGCGTTCGCTGGTGACGTCAGCGATGTCCACGCCGAGATACGAATTCGTGCCGCTGTCTTCACTGGAGAAAATCATGGTGTGTTCCGACGGATCGACAGACCAGCTGTGTGCGGCGTCAGAAAAAGTCATTAAGAACGGGATCAACGCAAGGCTGGTGAAAATGTATTTGCGCATGGCCATCTCCTCATTCTTCTGGTCACAGACCAACGAGTCAGTGGCCAGTCTCTCACCGGTTGGCGCGCCGGAAGCAGATGTCGCCGGTCGTGGTGCGCACCTTCAACATGGGGCCGCCGCCGTTCAGCTTGCCTTCGGCAGAAATCGTCTTGGCACCCCAATCGCCCTCGCTGCGGACATGGATGTCGGGAAAGTCCGACGTAATACGGTGCCCGTTCGCGAGATCGACGCTGGCGCGCACATTGAGTGCGACATCGGACGCGATGTACACCGTAATGTCGCCCGCCGAAGTTTCCAGCTCGGAGTCGCGACGGTCGCCGCCAGTGTTGACCAGTTTCACAGTGATCCCGCCTGCTCCTGTCTGCGCGTAGGCCGACGGTACGCCATAGAGTTCAATGCCGCCGCCGCCAGTTTCGGCGTGAACATGTCCTTTTGCCGAATTGAGGCGGATCGTGCCACCGCCCGTATCAATCTCAACCGGGCCGCCGATGTCGCCCAGATCCACGCCACCGCCGCCCGTGGAAGCCTTCACCTTTCCATTGCAGTGGCGAACCTGAATGCTGCCGCCGCCGGTTTCAATAATTGCACCCTGGGCTCCGTTCTGGATTTCGACGCTGCCGCCGCCCGTTTCGGCAACAACCTTGCCGTTGGCTTGATGCACTTCGATCGATCCGCCGCCGGTGTGCAGGCCGATATCGCCGCTCACCGTGCCCAAGTCGATCGATCCGCCGCCGGTTTCGGCGCTGACGCCGCCGCCGATGTCATCGAGGTGAATGCCCCCGCCTCCACTCTCGGCCTCCACGCGGCCGCTCACGCCCGTGGCATCCACTTCGCCGCCGTCGGTTTCAAGCTTCACTAGCGCCATTTCGCGAGGCACCCGGATGGAAAATTCCGAAGAACAACGGCGCGGCTGTCTTCCACCCTCCCATTCGCCGACGATCCAGGCCGTGTCCCCTTTTATATTGGCGGTTATCTTGTAATTTTCGAACTGGCGGCGGGCTTCCTGCTCGTTAGTAGTTCCAAAACGAATATGAGCGACATAATTGATGCCCTGCTGCTGCCCGCCGCGGACCACAACTGCACCTGTGTCGACCTTGACCCTCAAAATTTTGACTCCCGACAGCGAGCCGGTGATCTCTTCAGCCCACGCCCCGCCTTCGCGGGAGATGCGTGATTCCTGCGCCTGGGCTAACGTAACAACGCCTAACGAAACCAGGCCCAGCTGCGCAAGCAGGGCCAGCACTGCCGCCAGCCCAACGATTTGGATACAACGTCTCAACTCTCTACCTCATTTCCTTCCGTTTTCGAGTCGCGCCGGAGCCCCAGCACGATCCCTCACTCATCAATCTTCCCTAGTCAATCTTCCTTAATCAATTTCGGGCAACTGCGCCAGCATCGTTCGCGCCTGCGACTTGATGTACGTGCTCGAATCCTTCGCGGCCAACGTCATCAGCACGCCGCGCACGCTGCCATCGGCCTTTACCGGTTCGAGCATGCGCAACGCCTCGGTTCGAACTCCGGGATTCGTATCGTTCACCAGCGCTTGCAGCAGGGCGTCGCGCACGCGCGTGTCCTGCTTCACATAGGGCCCCAGCGCATCCAGCGCCTTGAAGCGCACGCCCGGATTCGAATCGTACTGCAGTGCGTAAATCAAAGCGTCGCGAAAGTGCGTGTCGTTCGGATTCTGCGTCATCAGGCCCACTGAGTCCATGCGCACGCCGGAATTGTAGTTGTTGCGCGCCGCGTACAGCAGCAGTTGCTGAATGCGCTGGTCGTTCAGCGATCCCTGCGCTTCCTGCGTGGACAAGGTGTTGTACTTGATGCTGACCTGATCAGTGCCCGGGACGGGAGTGATGGAATCAATGGCTGCGATGGAAGGTTCGGAACCGGGTTGGCTGCCATTATTCGCTGCGACAATCGGAGAATTTTGATTAAGGTGCGATCCGTAGATTTTGTACGTGGTTCCCACGCCGCCGGCGAAGCCGAGAATCAGAATCACCGAAGCGAGAGCGGGCGAGAAGCGGATCTGGCGCAGCCAGTTCGCCGGATCGAATGCCAGCCGGCTGAAGAAGCTGCCTTGCTTGGCAGTTTCCAACGCTTCCTGCAGTCGCATGCGCGAAGCGGCCAGCAGATTCGGCGACGGCTCAGCCGCGCGATCCTGCGAGAGCAACGCGTGAAAGTCCTGCTCGGCCTTCAGTTCGGCGGCGCAGTCGGCGCAGCGGGCTACGTGCTGCTCCAGCTCGTGGCGGGCATCATCAGCCAGCTCGCCATAAACGTGGAGCACGATATTTTCTCTTACCCATTCGCACTTCATAGTTGCACCTTCATCGGTCCGTGTGGGACCGGGTCTTTGACCCGGTCCAGCCGAGCGCAGCTCGGCTGCCTATCTCATATCCGCCAGCGCCCCGCGCAATTTCTGCGTGGCGCGGAAGAGCGTATTCTTGGCGGTCTCTTCCGTGGTATGCAAAATCTCGCCCACGGTGCGCAATTTCAATCCGTGGTAATGCTTCAGCTCGAACACCATGCGCTCGCGCGGCGTCAACTTTTCGAGCGCTCCTGAAATCCGCGCACAGAGCTGGCGCCGCATCAAATCCCGCTCCGGATTCGCGCCGGCACGCCCATCGGCCACCTGGTCGAGCAGATCGTACTCGCCGCCGTCGGCATCCTTCGCGACCGGCGGGTCCTCCTTGCGCACATTTTTCTTGCGCAGATGATCGAGGCACAAATTGGTCACGATCCGGTAAATCCACGTGTAGAAGGAACACTCGAAGCGGAAATTGCCGATGTTCTTGTACGCCTTCAGGAACGCGTCCTGGTAGACGTCCTGGGCGTCGTGCTCACTGCCGGTAAGGTGCAGTGCGAGCCGCAGCACCGCCTGATCGTAGTGACGGACCAGTTCCTCGAAGGCGCTAGCGTTACCCCGTTGCGCCTCTCGGATCAGCATCGTGTCATCGATGCGGCGGTCTTGGGTTTGTCGATCTAGCCCAGCCATGCGGCCCCGCGCGGGGTCCTGGTTACTCTCGACTCTCTCACTCTTTGCCTTGGAGTGGGCCCGTTCGCCAATCGCAAGTGATACTGCCCATGCATCGGCCGGCATTTTCGCTTCGTGTCCTCTACGCGCCCGGCTGTCATGCCGTATCCGGGCTTGCACAGAGATAGACGGAGAGCTCTCAGAACCGTAAGCAGAAATTATAGGCGGGTCGGAGATTTTTTGCGGCACCTAGGTGATTGTGGGGCAGAGATTTAGGGGGAAACAGAACAGGCCGGGAGAGTGCAGCAGGCGGGTTTGGCAGGGAAAATGCCCTCAATGTAGGGCGCAGAAAAGGCGTCCCGACAGGGACGCCCAATCACTAACACAGCGCGCGGTTGCCCCATCCGTAGCCGCGTCCTTTGCGGCCAGGATGGGATCTGCTACTCCGCCGCTTCCTTCTCGATCACGACCTTCAAATGCGCGGTCACGTCCTTGTGCAGCTTTACCGGGACGGTGAACTCACCCAGGGTCTTCAGCGGCTCGTGCAGCTGAATCTTGCGGCGGTCGACGTTGAATCCCTTCTTCATCAAGCCTTCGGCCACATCGCTGGAGGTAACCGATCCGAACAGCTGATCGTGCTCGCCCGACTTGCGCGTGAACGACACCGACACACCCTCGAATTGCTTGGCAAGTTCCTCGGCCTGAGCCTTCTCTTTGGCCGACCGGCGGAGGGCCGCGGCTTTCATCTGCGCGATGACGGCCTTGTTGCCTTCGTTGGCTTCAATGGCCAATTTGCGCGGCAAGAGAAAATTCCGCCCGTATCCTTCGGCGACCTTCACCACGTCGCCGCGCGATCCCAGCTTTGCTACATCTTCTTTGAGAATGACTTCCATGATGGCTCCAATCTTTGAGCTTTCAGCTCTCAGCTTTCAGCCAAACCTTTGCCTCAGCAAGAAAAAGCTGAGAGCTGACGGCTGAGAGCTGAAAGCTTCTTTACGATGCCCGCCCCGCAAACGGAAGCAGCGCGATGTTGCGCGCCTGCTTGATGGCCGACGACAACCGGTGCTGATGCGGTGCGCACACGCCGGTCAGACGCCGCGGCACAATCTTGCCGCTTTCGGCGACGAACTGGCCGAGCAGGCGGTAATCCTTGTAGTTGATGTCCTCGATGCGCTCGACGCAGAACTTGCACACTTTCTTGCGCCGGAAAAACTTGCGCCCACCGCCTTCGCGCGGAGGCCCGCCCGGCCCGCGTCCACCGCCGAACCGAGGACGATCCCCCGCTGGTCTGTCTGGGCGGTCTCCGCCCGGGCGCCCTTCACTCCGCGGCGCACTCGACGCCGCTTGTTCTGGTGCTTTCGTTTCTTCTGCCATAACTCTCCTCTAAAAATTCCTTCGCCAGCGAGTCATTCAACCGGCTTGTCATTCCGAGCCGTCCGCAGCCGCGCAAGCGGCAAGGGCGCGTCGAGGAACCTGCTCTTGGCCCGCATCGCCACGGACCAAGTGAATTGCCTTACGCCGTTGCCGACGCTTCCGCCGTGGGCGTCGCTGCGCCTTCCCCAGCAGAGGTCTGCGCGCTGACCTTCTTGCGCGCGTCGCGGATTGCCTTGATCTTCGCCAGCCGCTTCTGTTCTTCGTCAATGCGCACGGTAAGGAACTTGATCACGGGCTCGGTGACGCGCAACCGGCGCTCCAGTTCGTGGATCACCGGGCCGCCGCCCTCGACCACCATCAGGACATAAATGCCGTCGTGAAAGCGGCGCACGGTGTAGGCCAGACGGCGCTTGCCCATCTTCTCGACCTTCACCACGGTCCCGCCGGTAGCTGGCACGGCCGATTGCAGCGTCGAAATCAGTTTGTCCAAGTCCTCGTCCGTCATATCAGGACGAACGATAAACATCAGTTCATAAGTACGATTCATTCTGTTCTCCAAACCTTGGCCACGGATTCTCGCGGATCTTCACGGATAAACCAGAAAACAGCTTGTCTTAATCCGTGTAAATCCCTGGCTAATCTTTTTCGTCTGGCTCTTTCCGGTTGAAGCGGTTCATCGCCGCCGCCGGACCATCCTTCAAAATCACTTTCACCGCTTCTTCGGCGGTATCGAGCACGCCGTCCACCACTTCCAGGTCTTTCTTCTTCATCGGCGCCAGCAGATAACTCTGGCCGTCGGAAATCTTGCGCTCCGGCGCAACACCAATTCTTATCCGCAGGAAATCCTGCGTGCCCAGCGCTCCAATGATCGACTCGATGCCGTTGTGCCCCGCCGAACTGCGCCGCGTATGAATGCGCAGCGTGCCCAGCGGAAAATCCAGCTCGTCCTGAATCACGATCAGGTCCGATTCCGGCGTCGCTTCGTACTCTTGCAACAACTCCCGCACCGAGACGCCGCTCAGGTTCATGTACGTCTCAGGCTTGGCCAGCAGCACCGGCTGATCGGCCATCACTGCCCGCGCTGTCAGCGCCCGGCACTGCCGGTTTCTCACATCCACTCCCAGGTTGCCGGCAATGCGATCAATCGCCAGAAAGCCCAGGTTGTGCGGCGTGAACTGGTATTCGATACCGGGATTGCCGAGACCGACGATCAGTTTCACGCCAGCAGGATCGCCTCCGAAACCCATCTGGCCACGGATTTTCACTGATCTTCACGGATAACCAATTTCTTGATCCGTGTGAATCCGTGCCAATCCGTGGCTGGTTTTATTTCTTTTCCTTCTTCTCGGCCTTCTCCGGCTTCTCCGGAGCAGCCTCGGCGCCTTCTTCCTCGGTCTCCTGCTTGCCCTTCTTGATGACTTCGGGCTCGGCCGGAGCCGCCGCCGCTTCTGCCGCTGCCGCCTCAGGCGCGGCCACGACTTCTTCCTTCACCGACGTGACGTGCGCCACGGGCTGATTCGGGTCGGTCAGGAACTTCAGCTTCTCCGAATGCGGGAGATCAGAAACGCGCAGCACCTTGCCGAAAACCAGGTGGCTGATGTCGGCGTCGATGTGGCTCGGAATGTCGCCAGGCAGGCACTCGATCTCGACTTCGCGCAGCATCTGTTCCATGATGCCGCCCTGCGTTTTCACGCCTTCGGCTTCGCCCTTCAGGAAGATAGGCACGCTCACCTTCAGCACCTTGTCCATGGCGATGCGCTTCACGTCAATGTGCAGCAGCTTGCCCTTGATGGGCTCGTACTGCCAGTCCACGATCATGGCCTTGGTGCGCTCGCCATTGAAGGCCAGATCGAAAATCGTGTTGTGGCCGGTTTCCGAGTTCAGAATCCGCGTGACCACGCGCGGATCGACCGTGACGGAAAGAGAATCCTTCCCCGCTCCGTAGACTACGGCCGGAATTTTTCCTTCCCGGCGCACGCGGCGGGCCTCATTCTTGTTGCCCGACTCTCGCGGTTGCGCTTCCAGTAAGTTGGTTTCAAGTGCAGTTGCCATAAAATTGATTCCTTAGCTATGAGCTACGAGCCGCGAGCCTTGAGTCGCCGTGTTCGCTCGAAGCTCGCAGCTGATTTCTTACATAAACAACTTGCTGACCGACGTTTCTTCGTGATTGGCCTGAATGGCGCGGCCAATCAATCCCGCAATCGAGAGGACGCTGATCTTGCCTCCCTTTTCCGTTCGCGCCGCGTCGGCCTCCGGCGACAGCGGGATCGTGTTGGTGACCACCACTTGCTTGATGATCGACCCCATGATGTTTTCCACCGCCGGGCCCGACATCACCGCATGCGAAGCGCATGCGTAAACCTGAGTCGCGCCGTTTTCGATCAACGCCTGAGCGGTCTTGACCAGCGTGCCTGCCGTGTCGATCAAGTCGTCGATGATCAAGCACGTCCGCCCGTTCACGTCGCCGATGACGTGCATAATCTCGGCCACGTTCATTTCCACACGCCGCTTATCGACGATGGCCAGGGCGGCGTCCACCTTCTTGGCGAAAAACCGCGCGCGTTCCACGCCGCCGGCATCCGGTGAAACGACCGTCAGATTCGGCAGCGCCAGCTTGCGAAAGTGATCCACCAGTACCGGCGAAGCGAACAGGTGATCGACCGGGATATTGAAAAAGCCCTGCAACTGCGGCGTATGCAAATCCACGATCAGCGCCCGGTTCGCGCCCGCCGTGGTCAGCAGATCAGCCACCAGCTTCGACGAGATCGGGCTGCGCGGCTTGTCTTTCCTGTCCTGCCGGGCATACCCGAAGTACGGAATCACCGCCGTGATGCGCCGCGCCGACGCGCGCTTGAGCGCGTCAATCATCAGCAGTAACTCCATCAGGTGCTCGTCCACCGGACGGCACGTCGGCTGCATCACAAAGACGTCGGCGCCGCGCACGTTCTCCTGAATCTGGACGTAGCACTCGCCGTCTTTAAAGCGAATCACCTGCGCCTGCCCGCGCTGCAAGCCGAGAAAGTGGCAGACCTCATCGGCTAACGGCTCGTTGGCCGTACCGCTGAAGATCTTGAACTTGTCGTCGGCTCGCTGGCGCTGCTTGCGTTCCGGCTTTTCGTCGGTCACAGGCGGACTCTTCTTTTCAACTTTCTCCGTCGTCTTATCAGTCGGCGTGACTAAAGTAGCCATGGTTTTTCTGTGGGCTCCTGACTACTGGCTCTTAGCTTTTTGCCTTTGGCTTTTGGCTTATAGCTACCCTGCCCTCAACTCGGTTTAGCCAAGTGCCAAGAGCTAAGAGCCAAAAGCAAGTTTTCTGGCTGGGCCGCTAGGATTCGAACCTAGACAAAGTGCTCCAAAGGCACTTGACCTACCATTAGTCGACGGCCCAGTTTCCATGTCCGTCGCCATTCGGTAAGAGAGATCCCTCGCAAACTGCGCTCGGGATTTCGGCTGCGGGCTCCCGCTTCGCTCACGCCCGCAACACGCCTCAACCTACCATTAGTCGACGGCCCAGTTGATTGTCGATTCTTGATTGTTGATTGAACCCCGAAGGGGCACTCTAATTGTCAATCAACATTCAAAAATCAACAATCAAAAATTTCCGCCGACCGTCCGCCGAAAACCCGC
>JASHPH010000381.1 GCA_030038255.1 Candidatus Sulfotelmatobacter sp.
TTCTTTTTGACATGGCTCCCCTTCCCCGTTGCTCCGGCCGGGGCACAGGAGAGGCCGGGCACACCCGTAGCGCCTGACCTAGAACAACTCTTTGGTTTTTCGCTCGACCGGAGATCCGGAGGCGGGCTGCTCGTGCACCGATCCTAGCGACGAGCTGGTGCGGCATGTATGGCGCGCGGGGAGGCGCATGTCAAGAAAATCTTTAGACAGGGACAAAAGGACAGTGCGCGCCGATTCTTGCTGCTCGACCGTACCAGCCCTGGTCAGGTAGCCGGCGCTTCGCCCCGGCGGGACAGCCAGTGCTCGGCTAAATCCTCGCACCAGGATCAGCACGGACTGGGGGAGTCATTAGAGTCTTGGAGCTGGCGCGCTTCTTGGCCTTCTTGAGGCCCTTCACTCCCGTGCTTGCCAAGGACACCAAGCAGGTGAGCCTTGTGGACACTAAAGAGGCTCTGGCCGCTCAGTGTGGCTTCAGATGAGGCTAATGCGCAATGCGCTGATTCAAGCGTTGCTGCCGGATAGCCCGTCGTGCGCCCGGAATCGGCCATGATTCGAGCTTGCACAAGGCGAATGATTCACCTACTTCAGCTTGGCGTGCTCTTCCTTAGCTTGTTTGAGGACGGGGAGGTCCGGGTCCGCGTCTTTCCAGAGTGTCAAGAAATCTTCGTACTTTCCGCGAGCGGGGACCACATCGCCCGTGAGCGCATACGCGCGGGCCATGCCGAGATGCGCCAGCACGCCAAACGCATCACCAATCGTAATTCCGGGGTGGTCCACAATCTTCTGAAACTCCTTGGCGGCTTCGGCGCCTTGGCGTGTGGCCAAATATGCTTGCCCACGCAAATACACGGGATAAAGCGCTCCGAAATGGGCAAACGTCGCGCTGCGCGGCATGCCCAGGTCATAGGGGACGGCAATTTGAAGAGATTTGATCGCCATGGCAGGATCGCCATGATTCAGTGCAAGAGACGCGCGAACAGCAGGAAGGTAATAGAATCGGACCGAAGTATCCTCCGGGAAATCTTTTTCGAGATCACTTGCCAGAGACTGAGCCTGGGAAGCTTCGCCCGACATGGCGAGTGCGAGGGCTGCACCAAACCTGTCCTCCCGGTTCCTAGCAAGCGCGAGTGCAGCCATCGCTCTCTTTTTTGCCATCGACGCGTTCCCGAAAAAGGCTTCCCACAGTGCGGCTTTGGTCTCGTATAGAGCTGCCCTTTCGCGATGTCCTGCCTGTTGAGCCAAACGGATGGCGTTCTCTGACCACTTCCGAGACTCCTGCAGGTGACCGGTATACGCCAGGGCAAAAGCCTGGCGGTCCGAGAGCCAGTCCTCAGTGCCAGGTTTTCCTTCAGCTGCGGCTACTTCTCGTTGCATGCCTGCACCGTCGCCTTTCAAGAAGGCGACATCGAATCGCAGACGGGACAGGAAAGGGCCCTCCATTTTTCGCTCGGAGGTCCTTCGAAGCACGTCTTCAACCTCTGCGGGGCGGTCAAGGTAAACAAGGTTGTCGCCAAGGAGGAAATATCCAGTGAAAGTGTCGGGAGCAAGTTCAATAGCCTTACGCCCCTCTTCCGCTGCGCTTTCATATCTGCCGAGCACTGGATAAACGAAACCGGCCAGGAATGTGTGAGCGTACCATTCACGGGGATAGACTTGCGCCCACTGCTCGCAGGTCTGCTGCGCCCTTTCCTGGTTTCCGGTTCCTCGTCCGTCATAATAAGCCGTGATGAAAAACCTTTCTCTGTCACTCGTACGATCGCGTAGTTCGTAAGCTTTGCGAATATTCTGCGTGGCGAGGTCGGACTCACCTGTCGCGCCGTAAAAAAGTGCGAGGGAGGCATAGCCCATCGCAAATTTCGGGTCGATCTCCACAGCACGCTTGAAAAAAGGCAGACCGGCTTCGTCGCCCGATGTGGCGCTCGTTTTCCAGCCCATGCTGTAGGCTTGCAGAGCCTCGAGAGAAGATGTGGTGGCTTCTTGGAGGGCGACGTCATGCTGCTGAACGGTGGGGAGCGATTCGCCGACGCGCGCTCTGAATTTGCTGGCCATTTGACTGAGGGCATTCAGCACGTCCTCTTTCTTGGCGGCCTGAACCTGTTCCTCATCCAGTAGTTTCCCAGTGCGGCAGTTTTCTGCGCGCAGGCCCAAGATGTATTGGGTTCCAAGGGCTGCGATGGAACCCTCCAGGACAGCGGCACTGGCGGTGCGCTGACAGACCTCCCGTGCGAGTTCCGGAGTCAGGCGCGCATCGGCGGGCCGGCTCATCATGCGGAGCGTTTGCTGGACGCGATCGTCCGGAACGAGGTTTAAGAACGGGGATTGTTCAAGTTGCACCGCCAAACCCTGTCGCAGCGTGCCGTCGAAAACGGGATCGCCGGTGGAGTTGGCGAAGTCGGCGAGGACGATGGTGTCTTTATCGGTCAGTGCGTGAGCTTCGCGCGAATAGGACAACCATGCGCCGATGCCAACGACAAGTATCAGCGCTGACGCAATCGGCGCCACAACCATCCAGCGCGCCGCCACTTTCGCCGTGGGCGCGTTGCTTGGTGCGCCCGTGGCTACTCGGTCCGATTCCGTGTCCCGCTTCAGCCGCTGTAGATCCGTGCGCATCTCTGCGGCCGAGCGGTAGCGCAGCTTTTTGTCTTTCTCCAATGCCTTGTTGATGACATCTTCCAGCTTCGGAGGAATGCTGGGATTAAGTTGCACGGGCGCGACCGGAGCCTGATGCAGAAGGGCATTGAAGAGGGCGGCGGAACTCCCGCCTCGAAATGGCAGCGCGCCCGTGGCCATTTCGTAGAGCACCACGCCAAAGGAAAACAGATCCGTGCGGGCGTCGAGCGCCAAAGCCAGCGCCTGTTCGGGCGACATGTAGGCCGCTGTCCCCACGGCAGCGCCGGTCCGGGTAAGTTGCTCTGCACTCGGATCGGCTGGCGCCACCGTGTCCAGGGTAGGCGCGTCTCCGGCATCCGGCCTGCCCGTGAGCTTGGCTAATCCGAAGTCCAATATCTTGGCGTGGTCGCGCTCTGTGACAAAAATGTTGGCGGGCTTAATGTCCCGGTGGACGATTCCCTTCGCATGCGCGGCATCCAGAGCATCGGCGACCTCAATCCCCAGCGCCAGCGTCTCATCGAGCGGCAGAGGCTTGCCGGAAACGCGCTGCTTCAGCGTCTCCCCTTCCAAGAACTCCATGGCGATAAATGTGCGGCCGTTCTCTTCGCCGATATCGTAAATCGTGCAGATATTCGGATGGTTGAGACTCGAGGCAGCTTCCGCCTCGCGCCGGAAACGTTGCAGTGAGACGTGGTCGCGTGCCAATTCAGGCGGAAGAAACTTCAAAGCCACGAAGCGGTGAAGCCGCGTGTCCTCGGCCTTATAAACAACTCCCATGCCACCGCCGCCGAGCTTCTCTAGGATTCGGTAGTGGGAGACGGTTTGCCCCAGAAGTGTCTGGGAATCCGCCATAGTGCGGCCATGGTAGGCTGCGGGTCAGACCAAGTCAACGACAGGCAAAGATCAGAGCGGACGGACGAGCAATTGGCTGTAATCGTGCATCCACGCTGCGGCGAATGAATCACACAGCCCGCGCGCGCCGGTTACCGGGACTGAAGCCGGCTGCGCAACGAGCGGTTCAGCGCAATGGCGTCAGCGGGCCACTGCCGCGAAGATTCCACGAGAGCGAGCGCACGCGCGAGCCGGTCGGATTCGGCGCTGGTGAGATCGAACGCGAACCGCGGATTATCGGCGCCGGCCGAGAGAACGCCGTAGAGCCGCAGCACGAGGCGTTCGTCGTCGTTCATGTCTTTCTGCGCGAGCAGCGGCGAGACGTCCACGTCAAAGCCATCCCCGGCGGGCTTCAAGAGCGCGGGACGAGTGACCTGGATCATGCTGACCAGGGCCAGAAACATTTCGTCAGCGGTCACTTCCAGGCGCATGGGAAAAGTATAGGGGCGAGTGGCGGGTGACGAGTGGCGAGTTAGGAGAGGAGAGAGGAATCCGCCACTACGCCTAGTGGCGGCCCGGATGGCGCTTACGGGTGGGACCGCATCTTGAAGCCCCGGTGCCCGGAGTACTTGCAGGGAATTCTTAGGGAACTTGCCCGCGGCAAGGTTCGTTACTCAGGCTGAGGCGGCTTGGAGCGGGCTGGGAGAGGGACCGGCGCGGCAGGCAGCCCGGAAGCCGTCCCCAGCGGCACTGGAGAGCAACATGGAATCGCTCGTTCAAGATGTGCGCTATGGCGCGAGAACGCTTCTGCGGGCGCCCGGGTTTACGGCGATTGCGATCTTGACGCTGGCGCTGGGGATAGGAGCCAACAC
>JASHPH010000382.1 GCA_030038255.1 Candidatus Sulfotelmatobacter sp.
CAGCATGGCACAGGCGGCGGCCATCCACACGGTGCGGCTGACGCCGAGCATACTGTATCCGCTGGCGATGGTGAGATAACCGAGCAGGATGCCGAGTCGCAGGCGATTTTCGTGGCTGCCAGCCCAGCGCGCCGCGATCAGCGGGCCCGCCAGCGCTCCCAGACCGCGGCCGCCGAGCAGGATACTCATGCCGAGCATGGCGCCGCCGGCAGGATCGATGCCCGCGCGGCGAAAGGCAAACTCCTTCGCTCCCATCACAGTGAAAATCACCCAGCTCGGTCCGACCATGAGTTCCCCGGCCTTGGCGAACACTGTGGGCAGCAATGTCGGATGGCTGCGGATGTAGCGAATTCCTTCGATCACCGGTGAGAAGTCGAGCAGATCCCGGGCGTGCAGTGGCGGCGCGGATGCGGCGTGCGGCTCGTCGAACCGCATACCGCGGATCAGCGCTGCCGAGGCCAGAAACGACAGCGCATTGAGAACGAAGACTGCATCACGCCCGACAAAAGCTGCGACGATGCCTCCAACGGACGCGCCGATCATCAGATTCACTGACCAGGTCGTGGAAGCGAGCGTGTTTGCGATGAGAACCTCGCTTTCGCTGGCGATGTTGGGCAGCACGGCGTTGCGCGCGGGTTCGAAGAACGCGGTCATGGTGGTTTCCGCCAGCAGGAGCGGGTAGACCAGCCAAACCAAAGAGCGCGAGCGGACCAACAGCATCGAGAGCACGATCACGCAGCGGGCCAGGTCGGCGGCGATCATCACGTGCTTGCGCCGCAGGCGGTCATTGACAACGCCCGCGGCCGGACCAGCCAGCGTCTGGGGCAGAACCTGCAGCGCCAGCGCCAGGGCCACCGATTCGGCCCGCCCCGTCAACTGCAAAAGCAGCGTGTAGATGGAAAGCGTGTAGAACCAGTCGCCGATTTCGCTGACGATCTGCGCCATCCACAGGCGGCGAAGATTGCCGTTGCGCCGCAGCAGCCGCAGGTAAGAGGCGAGCGAAATCGATAACGCGCCGTGTTCCGGTTCGGGTTCCATGGGAGTGTTCAGAGTAAACGGAAAAGGAGATGTCGGGCAAAATCAGGACGGAAGAGGATTGGCGCCGCGTCGCAGCGAATGCCGCTACGGCTTCAGTTTCAATTTCAGGTCAGCGGCGATCTGCTTGCCGTGGAAGCGTCCGTTTTCGATAAAAATTTCGTTCGTGCGCGAGCCGGCGACGATTACGCCTGCGACGTAGATTCCCTTCACGTTGCTCTCGAGCGAAACGGGATCGCAGACCGGCCGGTTTTGCTGTCCCGACAATTCAATTCCCATACTGCGCAGAAAATCGTAATCGGGATGGTAGCCGATCATCGCCAGCACAAAGTCGTTTTTCAAACGCACCGGCCCGCGGGGGGTATTGATTACGACGTGGTCCACACCGATTTCCTGTACCCAGCTGTTAAAGTAGGCCTCGATCTCTCCGCTCTTGATGCGGTTTTCGAGATCGGGCTTGATCCAGTACTTCACGTGGTGGTGCAGTTGCGCCTCGCGATGCACCAGGGTCACACGTGCTCCATGGCGCCACAGATCAAGCGCGGCGATGGCCGCCGAGTTCTTGCCGCCGATCACGAGCACGTCGGTGTCATAGTAGGGATGCGGCTCGCCGTAATAGTGGGAGACCTTGGGCAGTTCCTCGCCTGGAATTCCCAGCTTGTTCGAGAGATCGTAATAACCCGTCGCGACGATGACCTTCTTTGTGTGGTAATCGTGCGGACGCCCGGCGCGGTCGGTCGCGGTGATGCTGAAGTCTCCGTCCTCACCCACGACGGTTTTAACCCACTCGTACTGGCGCACGTCGAGAGCATAGTGCTCCGCCACTTTGCGGTAGTATTCGAGCGCCTCTTCGCGCGTGGGCTTCTGCTGTGCCGTAGTGAACGGGATGTCGCCGATCTCGAGCAGCTCTGGCGTGGTGAAGAACACCATGTTCGCGGGATAGTGGAACAGCGAATTCACCAGACATCCCTTTTCGAGCACGATGACCTTGAGGCCGATCTTCTGCGCTTCGATGGCGCAGGCCAGCCCCGTCGGCCCCGCTCCGATGATGAGGACGTCGGTGCGCATCTCGCGTTCAGCCAGGGTTTTCGCCTTGGGCGCAGTTTCGAGTTCTATGTCGGCAAGAAACTCAGGCATGAGCGGAGTCAGTTGAGGCGCAAGAGGTTCGAGACGCGTTCCGGAAACCGATGATTCTAGCATGCGGGGACATCGATTCGGCGCGAGGGTAACCAATCGGTGGCTCAGTGAAGATGGCGTCATCCTGAGCGAAGCCATTCTTCAGGCGGAGCGAAGGATCTCCCGCCGAACGATTGTCTCAAGGCAGATCGCCGGTACCTTCACGCAAGCAGCGGCAGCGTGGGTCCGGCTGAGTCGCCGGACTCTTCGTCCGGGTCGGCAAATTTCCTTAACGCGGGATACTTCTCAAGTAGCGTTGGCGGAGCGGTGACCCTCTTACCACTTATCATCGCTTTGAGTTCGAGCGCATTCACTCCAGCTTTGCTTTCAAAGTGGTTGTTGGTGATGACGTACGTCGTCTGAGCTTTCTCGGCCACGCTGTCGATTCGCTCTCTCCAGTCCTCGAGTTCCTTCTGCTTGTAGAGATAGTTGTAGCGGTCGTTGCGATTGTCGGAGTCGAACCACTCGGCGTAATTGCGTCCGTGCAGCCGCACGTAGCCGATGGGAGCGGTCACGTGCTCCGTGGGCGCGAGGGATCGTCCGAGCAAAGGCTGATCGATGTTGCAGAAGCCGACACTCTTCTCGGTGAAGGCCGATAGGGTTGCAGCATCATTCCAGCTGGAGTGGCGCACCTCAACCACGCGCGGATACTCGATGAACTGCCGCAGCAGGCGGTCGAGATATTCGCGGTTCAGGGAAGTGTTCTTGAACGACACGGGAAACTGGATCAGCAGCGCGCCCAGGCGTCCTTCGCCGGCGAGCGCGTCGAGACCCTCGCGGGTTCGGACTTCATCTTCGTCAGTGGGGCGAATCGTGGCCGCAGAAGTCGGCTCCATCACCGCGATCGGCGAGTGCGTGAACGCGCGATAGAGTTTCGCGGTAAACAGGAAATTGGGGTTCACGGCAGAGACTTTGCGGCACCAGAGCTTGGCCAGTTCGGGCTTCAGCGGTCCGTAGAACGAAGTGTTGATTTCTGTCGTGTCGAAGAAACGAGCCAGATATTCGAGAGGATGAATCTTGCGGCGCTGCATTCCTGGTGGATAGAAAATTCCTTCCCAGTCTTTGTAGGACCAGCCAGCGGTGCCGATGCGGATGCTTTGCGGAACAGGATCCGGTGATCGTGAGTGCGCTGTGGATTCCATGCGCGCAACCTGCGACGAAGAGCAGGGCAAGGTTAGCACAAGGAATTTGGCACGGGGAATTCAGCTTTGGATAGGCCGCGAAAACGATAACCTCGCTTACTGAGCGGCAGATCCTTTCGTGGACAGCGCCTGGTTCAATTGGCTGGCGAGGAGGTTAGCCTGCTCGTCGGAGATTTGTGCCTGGCCCTCCAACACGACGATAAGACTGCCAGCTCCGCCATCGGCGAACTTCGCGTTCTGAAGGACTGCATCCGCCTGCACCGCCGAAGGCAGCGCAGTTTTCAGGTCAGTCCCGGCCTGGATGCAGGAGAGCAGCAGGCGCCCCGCTGTGTCGCGCAAATCATCGCCCAGCCTTCCCTGGCGCACGGCGTCCGCCATCATGGCGCTGCCCTCGATGCGGCCGAGTTGCGACGAAATCTCTGCCCCTGACTTTCCTAACATCGGGGTCAGCTGCATCTCCACCGAACCGTCACTTTCCGCGATCTCGTTCGTCGACGTTTGCGCGCCCAGCCGAGTGCAAATCCAGCGCTCATAGTGCAGCCGGACAAACAGCGTACTCGCGGGCGATGCAGGCGAGAGCATCGCCTGCTGCACGGCGATTCGTTCGCCACATCGGTCTGATCTGTCCACTGCGGAGCGGAGGAGTTCGGTTATGTTTTGCTGAACGTCGGACAAATCAGCGATCAGCTGGAGTTTGAAGGTTCGCTGGCGCCCCTCGGCCGCAGTCTGGGAAAGTTGTCCGGCAGAAGTGAGTCCGACGAGATGATCGGCAAAGCGGGCGGTACTTTTGACGGCGGGGAATGTGAAAGTTGAGTCCTGGCCGCTGGCGAGAATGATGCCCATCTGGCGTCCGAGAGCCAATTGCTGATTGGAGAAGTCGGTCAGAGCCTTATCCAGTCCTGCAGCGCGCGCTTCCGCATCGGATGAGATGACGACTTGCGCGCTCCGATCAAGCTTCCTCTCCTCTTGCTCGAGATCAGAGTCCGCTTTCTCGAGCCGCTTCGTGGCTTCTTTCAGTCCCGATTTCTGCTCGTCAGAGAATCCTGCCAGGAAGTTCTTCGTCCCGCTGCGGGCGTTCTCCACGGCCTGATCGAGACTTGTATCTCGAGCCGCCACGGCCGGCTTTTCCGTGCTCCCTTGCTGATACTCGTGCAGTCTGGCTTTCGCTACCTCGGTGCTTTTCACAAGCACCTGAAATTCGGAGATCTGCGCGGCGGTGGCCTGCACCTCCATGGCGCGGTGGAAATCCTTCAGACTGTCTTTTTCATCAACGCCGTCGGGCCGGCTGTAGGCAGAAAGCCCTCCTCCGCCCGCACTCGGAGCACCGCCGCCATGGTGTTGCGCTTCCGCAATGGGAGGGAAAGACAGCAACGCTATTGCACAAAGCAAGGCCCCAGGCGCGATGAAATGCATTTCTCGTTGATATGCGACACGAACTCCAACCATGGAACTCACCGTGCAGAAAAACTGAGCCGTCAACTTCGCGAAAGGCCCGCTGCCGCTCCGCTTGCGTAGTCGAGATCTGGAGCAAACTGGAGGCTCTTCCATTGTCTCATCAGGCGGAGAAAAACCAGAAATTTTACACATCCTTACCAAATTTTACGGCTGTATTCAGGAAGCCAGAGGTGAGCTGAGAGAATCGTCGCAGTTCAGTGTCAATCCAGCGTCAACACCACCCAATACACTCCCGTTGGATACGTTTCGGTGCGCGCGTAACAGGCGCCCACCGAGAAGCTGCGCAGGTTGCGGCTGGCAAGCGCGTGGCCGGCCCCGCTGGGCAGCGTTTCAGGATGCAGTGTGTTGTAGGTCATCAGGGTGAAGTGTTCCGCCAGTTTGCGAACCGCAGGTGTTCCTAGCTTGTCGGCTTGGGCCATGGAGCAAGCGGCGTCATCGGCTACGGGCAAGTCCCGGCGTAACAATTCAGGCAGGCGAGCTTGCGCGCGCTCTTGAGTCACCGCTGCCGCCACGAGATCTTTCAGTTCGCTTGAAGAATAGCTGGGCAGCGCGCGGCCAAAATCCTCCACGATGTACAGCCGGTCTCCACTGCGAACCACGCCCAACCCGACCACGTTGTAGGCCGGGTTGAGCAGGTTGGCGCGATGCGGGGGTGAAAGCATCAGATGTTGGTGGCCGTGCTCGGCGTCATAGTCGAGCGCGACATTCTCTCCCTCCTGATCCAGCTGGAGCTCGGTGACTGCCGCGAGGCGTTGGGGGAGGGTCGGTTCGCCGTCAAACTGATGGGAAAGTTGTCGGGCTTCGAGCATGGCCTGTGCATGGATGCGCGCGGCCTGAGAAAGTCCGGCATCCAGCGTGAGCAGCGGCACTCCGGCTTGCCGGCGCGCCTGATTGGCCAGCGCCAGAAGCTGCTGCTCGACTTGAGGTTCGGAATTGTCGAATGGAATGTCTGCGGTGGTCGCGGCTGCCGGCTTTAGAGTGGCTTTCTGCGCAGTCTGAGCGGGGTCCTCCCCGCCTTCGGTTGAGGACGCCAGCAGGCGGTTCGAGAATTGCACGCTCATTGCGCTCGCGCTCAGCAGGAACGCGAGCCATAGTCTGGGGGCTCTGTGCATCCAGTTTGGCCTACCCATCTTTGGCCTACTAACCGAGACCGAGTTGTCCAGACCTGGGAGGAATCGAATTAGCTACAACGTTCTATCGGCTAAAGCGGCTCAAACTTGCCGCTGGTGCTAGGCTAGAAGTCGGCGGAAGGGGAAAGTAGTTACCTGCGTCTATGGAACTAGGGATCAGTGGGGTCATTGGCCTGTTGTTTGGCAGCCTGCTTGCATGGCTGGCGCTGCGTTCGCGTACAGCTGCAGCACAGGCCCGCTTGTCATTGCTGGAGAAGGAATTAGCCAGCCAAAAGGCAGAACTGGCACGGCTTTTGGCCGATCAGCGCGAACTGGTGGCGGCCTGCGCCAAGCTCGAATCTGCCCTCGATCTGGAACGAAAGGCCAGCGCCGAAAAGATTGATTTGCTGACTCGCGCCGGAGCCGATTTGCAGAATGCCTTCAAAGCGCTGGCTGCCGACGCACTAAAAAGCAACAATTCTTCCTTTCTTCTCATCGCGCAAGAGACACTGAAGCGCTTCCAGACCGAGGCCAAGGGCGATCTCGAGGCCCGCCAGAAAGCCGTCGCCGACCTGGTTGCTCCTGTCCGCGATTCGCTGAGCAAAATGGACGCCCAGATTCAGGAGATCGAGAAAGCGCGAATTGACGCCTACGGCGGGCTGCGCCAGCAAGTGGATTCGCTGCTCTCGGCCCAGAAAGACCTGCGCTCAGAGACTGGGAATCTGGTGCGGGCCCTACGCACTCCCAACGTGCGCGGACGCTGGGGAGAGATTCAACTCAGGCGCGTGGTCGAAATTGCCGGCATGCTTCCCTATTGCGACTTCGCAGAACAAGAAACCATCAACACCGAAGCCGGACGCATGCGCCCGGATCTGGTCGTCAATCTGCCGGGTGGCAAGACAGTGGTGGTCGATGCGAAGACGCCGCTGCAGGCCTTCCTCGACGCGTTCGAAACTACCGACGAAGATGCCCGCCGCTCCTGCCTCGCGGCTCATGCCCGACAGGTGCGCGATCACATTGACACTCTGAGCGGCAAGAAATACTGGGAGCAGTTTGAGGCGACGCCGGAGTTCGTCGTTATGTTCCTACCCGGAGAGACGTTCTTCAGCGCGGCGCTCGAGCAGGACACCGGCCTGATTGAACACGGCGTCCTCAACAAGGTCATTCCGGCCTCGCCGACGACTTTGATCGCGCTGCTGAAGGCAGTGGCCTATGGATGGAACCAGGAAAAGCTGGCGCGCAACGCGCACGAGATCAGCGCGCTGGGCAAGGAACTGCACGATCGTTTACGCAATCTGACCGGCCACATCACCAATGTGGGAGCGAATCTGGATCGCGCCGTCGAATCCTACAACAAGGCGATCGGATCGCTGGAAAGCCGCGTGTTGGTCTCGGCGCGCAAATTCACAGAACTGGGGACGTCGGTGGCCGAGGACATTCCGGAACTCGAGCCGATCGAGACCAGTGCGCGGGCACTGTCGTTTGACTGGGACGACGACGCATCCGAAGCTCCGTTGCAAGATGAACGCAAAGCGGGCTAGGGATCGAATCTGGGGTCGATCATTCCTAAGTCGCCGGGCAAATTCTGAATCTCGGCTCATGAGCGAAATATCATTTCGTTCTCCGCAAGGACGTGCTCTCTTGTACATCAGCCCTCACGGCCTTCGCGTAATCACTGGCTAAAGCTTCCAACTCAACCGCCGATACACACGCTACATGTGGGGATTGCTGCCAGGCGTATTGCCCAAGGCAGCCAATTAGAACGCTCACAAAACCCTCGAAAACTATGACTGGGACACTTGCGAGACCCGATCATCGACCGCGTTTGTCAGAAGAAAGCGGCCGCCAGCAAACTTGCTATAGCCGAACGCCGTCGCCTGTTGAGGCGGAGTTACCGGAGAAGGTTGAGCAGTTGCAGAGCGCCAGAGAGGCGCTGCGAGCGAGGGAAAGGCGACTTGCCGGGATCATCGAGTCGGCGATGGACGCAATCATCACGGTCGATGATGAGCAGAACATTGTGATGTTCAATCCCGCGGCGGAGAAGATGTTTGGACTGACCGCGGCCGATGCGCTCGGCCGGAACCTGAGCCAACTCATACCAAGCCGATTTCGCTCTGCTCATGCGCAGCAGGTGCGCGATTTCGGCGAAACCAACCAGACCCGGCGCCATATCGGCGGAATGGATTGCCTCTGTGGTCTTCGCGCGGACGGCACAGAATTCCCGGCGGAAATCTCCATCTCCCAGATCGAAGAAAGAGGAGTCAAGCTTTTCACTGCCATCGTTCGCGACATCAGCGAGCGCAAACACGCGGAAGATGAGCTCAGCCGTAGGGCTGAGGATTTGGCACGCTCCAATCGCGATCTTGAGCAGTTTGCCTACGTAGCCTCTCATGACCTGCAGGAGCCGCTGCGCATGGTTGCGGCCTACACACAGCTGCTGGCGGAGCGCTACCGCGGCTATCTCGACGAGAATGCCGACAAGTACATCGCCTACGTGATAGAAGGCACAACCCGCATGCAGACTCTGATTCAAGACCTGCTGGCTTTCTCGCGGATTGGCCGGAATAGGCGGGAGCGGCAGAACGTGGACCTGGAAGCCGTGTTGGATGAAGCAGCCGAAAACCTGAAAGCCTCGATCCAGGAATCTCGTGCTGTTCTCACGCGCGGCAAGCTTCCTCTGGTGCACGGGGAACGGTCGCAACTGGTGCAGCTGTTCCAGAACCTGATCGGTAACGCCATCAAGTTCCGCGGGGAGAACGCTCCCCGGATTTCGATTTCGGCGGAGAGCCGCGGCCAGGAGTGTGTTTTTGCTGTCGCCGACAACGGAATCGGGATCGCCACCGAGTACCGCGAACGCGTCTTCGAGATCTTTCAGCGCCTTCACACCCGCGCCGAATACCCGGGCAACGGAATCGGCTTATCCATCTGCAAGAAAATTGTCGAACAGCACGGCGGCAGGATTTGGGTGGAATCGGAACCGGGGCAGGGCGCGACTTTCAAGTTCATTCTGCCCGCGGCTCAGATCGCGAGCAAAAGCCGGAAAGAGAGTGCACATGTCTATGCCACGAGCGCATGAAATCCTGCTGGTGGATGACAGTCCGGCCGATGCAGCCCTGGTGCAGGAGGCACTTGCAAGGAGCCCGCACCAGAGCCGGCTCACGTGCTTGACCGACGGTGAGCAGGCGGTGGCTTACCTGCGGGATCGCTCGAATAATGCACTGCCGCCGGAGCTGTTGATACTCGATTTGAATCTGGCGAAGAAAGACGGGCGAGCGGTTCTGGCCGATGTGAAAGCCGATCCGCAGCTGCGCCAGATCCCAGTCGTAGTGTTCAGCACTTCGCAATCCGCCCGCGATATCGCCAGCAGTTACGAACTGGGCGCGAACTGCTACGTCTGCAAGCCCGGAAATCTGCAGGGATTTTTTCAGGCTGTGCGTTTAATTGAAGAATTCTGGTTCGGCTGTGCCAGCCTGCCGTACGGAGGACAATGATGGATCAGCAATCGAAACGTGTACTTCTCGTAGAAGACAACCCTGGAGACGCC
>JASHPH010000383.1 GCA_030038255.1 Candidatus Sulfotelmatobacter sp.
GGTGATACCTCCTAACGCGGGAGTCTGCCATTGGCGGGAGAGTGAGGGCACTTCCATAGTGACGAAAGGCAATAATTCCCGACCGAAGGTTGTGAAAGGCGGACCAGTCGCGGCAGAGAATTCTGCTCAGACATACACCGACTTTCGATAAACGCAAGCGGATTCTCTCTTGCTGAAGGCGCGCCGCTAGCGTTCGCGGCGGATGCGGGATTCCCTATGGGATTTCAATCGATTTTCGCTTGGAAAGCCTTGCCAGAAGCGGGTTTTGCTAAAAAGGCGGTCATTGAGGCTCATCGATCTACACATGAATCCTTCGCCTCAGGATGGCTTCATCGTAGCGCAAGATCGATCCTTCCTCAATCCCCCGCGAGTCTAGAAAGTCTAGAACCACCCAGCTCGCCTCCTTCGAGCACGCGAAAGCGTCCGCCGCGCTAGCGGCTTCGTGCTCACGGGCAAGCCGGAACTTAATGGGCCGCGGCGTCCAAACCGGCCTGAGTACATTATGAGATAGGTTAGATAGGTTCTACGCTCCGGGCTTCGTCTCCACTGCGGCGCTGGAGGAAGTCGAAGGCGCGCCGGCAACGGACACGGGCGAAGGGGGCGCCGACGTAGCCTGCCTGGAGTATGCCGCGCGCTCGTCCCACTTGCCGAAGATCATTTTGCCGGCGGTCGTCTGCAGCACTGATGTCACCGAGACGTCGATGGTCTTGCCAATCATCTTGCGCGCGTTGTCGACGACCACCATCGTCCCGTCATCCAGATACGCAACGCCCTGGTTGTACTCCTTGCCCTCTTTCAGGATGAACACGCGCATGGCTTCGCCCGGCAGCACGATCGGCTTCAGCGAATTCGCCAGTTCGTTGATGTTCAGCACTTCCACGCCCTGCAGTTGCGCGACCTTGTTCAGGTTGAAGTCGTTGGTGATGATCTTGCCCTCGTACATTTTGGCGAGTTCGATCAGCTTCAGGTCGACTTCGCGAATCGCGGGAAAATCGTCTTCCACGATCTGAATCTGCAGGTTGGCAACTTTCTGCAGGCGCTGCAGAATGTCGAGTCCGCGCCGGCCGCGGTTGCGCTTGAGCGAGTCGGCCGAGTCGGCCACGAGTTGCAATTCGCGCAACACGAACTGCGGGGTTACGATGACGCCATCGAGAAATCCCGTCTCGGCGATGTCGGCAATGCGCCCGTCAATGATGACGCTGGTGTCGAGGATCTTGTAGCTCTTCTTGCCTTGTTTTTCGCCGCCGAAGATGCCGCCGAGCGCCGCCAGATTCAACAGGTCCCCCTTGTTGGCGCCCACAATCAGGCCGACGTAGGCCATCAGCAGCATGACCATGAGCTGCAGAAAGCTCTGAGTGTTTCCCGGGGGGACGGCGCTCCGGATGACGAGGGCAAACAGGTAAGCGCCACAGATGCCGAGAATGCTGCCGATAGCAGCGCCGATCAGGCGCTTCAGGCTGACCGTGCGCAGTTTCCACTCGAAGAGGACAATCGCCAGCCCGATCACTAAACCCACGCCGCCGTCCCAGACGCGCGGCAGGCGGAAGGGCTCGATCACGAAACAGGTAACCGCAACAACGACAACAAAAAGAAGACGTATAAGAATGATATCCACGGCAAACCTCCCCGGATGCAGCACGGCCACCACGTGCGGCGCGACGCACCCGTGCCATCTCCGCGCCGCCCCGGGCGGGATCGGCCCTGCGCATGCGGGGCGCAATGAATAAAGGGGGAATGAACTGGCGCCCCGTCCCGGCCGTGGACTGGGGCTTGGCCGGGCAAATCAGTAATCCAACGCCATGAGTATATACCTGCCAGTTAATGGCGGCGAAAGAATCCGGATTGCCAGGAGGCTCGCTCAAACGCCTTGCTCCCAGGCGTCATCCCGAAGGCCCGCGCCTTCACCAGCGGGCCGAGGGATCCCGCGCATCGCCGTGTAGCTTCACGCCAGATCCCTCGCTCCGCCCGAAAAAGGCTCCGCTCGGGATGACCCTATGGGGATCTCCGACGGCAATCGAGCCACATCTGGGCCCAACACCCTCCTGCTAAACTTTTCTCTATGAAAGCGCTGGTCATCACTCGTATCGCAGGTCCTGAATCTCTTGAAATTCAGGATGTTCCCGAGCCGCAGCTGAAAGCTGGACAAACCATGGTCCGGGTAGCTGTCGGCGGCTTGAATTTTGCCGACTTCATGACCACGAAGGGCGGATATCCCGGCACACCGCCACCGCCGCTGGTCGCCGGTCGCGAGTTTTCCGGCGTCGAAGAAAGCACCGGGCGCCGCGTGATGGGATATGCACAGTGGGCTGCTTTCGCCGAGAAAATTGCAGCCCATTCACACATGATCTGGCCCGTTCCCGAGCACTGGACGGACGAGCAGGCCGCCGCCTTCCCGGTCAACTTCTTCACCGCTTACCTCGGCTACTGGCAGGCCGGGATGACGCCGGGGGCCCCACTTCTCGCCGGTTTTGCGAGAAGTGGTAATTCTCCCCGCGTGCTGATTCACGCCGTCGCCGGCGGCGTCGGTACGGCGGCGGTGCAAATCGGCCAAATTCTCGGCGTGGAGATGTACGGGACATCTTCCTCCGACGAAAAGCTGCAGCGCGTGAAGGAACTCGGCCTCCAGCACGGCATTAACTACAAGCGACACGACTACGAAGAACTCGTGAAGAACCTGACCCATGGTGAAGGCGTTGATGCTGTATTCGAAATGCTCGGCGGTGAGCACACGGCCCGGAGCCTGCGCTGCCTGCGCGACTTCGGCCGCATCATTCAATATGGCACAGCCACCGGCAAAGCTCCGCAACTCGACCTGCGCGCCATGTACGCAAAGTCGGCGAGCGTGCAAGGGCTGTGGCTGACGTATCTGTCGCAAAAACCGGAGATCATGGGCCCGGCGTGGCAGCAACTCTCGGGCTGGATCGCGCAGAAAAAACTGACGCCGCAGGTCGGTGCCGTGTTCCCGCTGGAGCGCGCCATCGAAGCCTACAAGCTGCTCGAAGAGGGCAAGAATTACGGGAAAGTTGTGATCAGGATTTCATCTTAAGATATGCGCGTCCTCAGGATCGTCGAACCTCATCCGTACGCGTCAGTTCGTCTCCTCCTCGAACACCCACACATGGCTGATCAGGAAATTTGCCAGCGAGCAGAGCGCAATCGCGATCGCGTTGGCGAGCAGGTAATTCATCTGGCCTTGGCCAACCATCACTTTCATCAGCGCCAGATTGCCCACGAGAGAAACCGCGCCATTGCTGAGGTTGAATCGCACGAGGCGCGGCCATGAATTCCAAAACCGCGACTGGCGTGATCGTGCGTTCTGCCCCATGCTGCATCGATCAGCCCAGGTGAACCGTTCGTGCCAGATGAAGTTGTGCACGATGGCGAACTCGACTGCGATCGCCGTGGCGACGAGATAAGGCAATCCGATCAACGATTTCAGCACGAACAGAACAGCGAACTGCACTCCAATACCGATCCCGCCAACAAAGTTGAACCGGAACCAGCGCAGCAGAGTGGAGGGCGGTGAGACCACGGTCATCGTCAGATCCTTTCTTCCCGGTACAACCGCAGCGTATTCTGCGCAGTAACCGCCACCAGCATCAATGCCATGCCAGCAAGGCCAATGGCACCGCCCACGTCGAACAATCGATAGTCCCTGCCGAACACATGAACAACGGGCCGCCAGAAAAGCGCCAAATTGCCGATGGCCAGCAGAATTCGAAGCTCGGTCGGACCAAAACGCCAGAACGAGAGGCGAAATTCGCCCAGCGCGTGCGTGGCCAGATACGACTGAATCGAGAGCATCAAAAATGCGATCAGCAGCCCAACAGCAATCCACGGATGCATGAATCCGGAAAGAGCGAGGCCACCCATGAGCGCAACGGCGCCAAAACTGTCGACCATGTGATCTACATAGAATCCGTATCCCGGACGCAACCGCTGCCGCACGCGCGCGAGCGTGCCGTCGAGCGAATCGCCCAGCCAGTTGAGCGCAAGGCAGGCAATCACCCCGAGCAGCGCGTACCGGTTCCTGGCGGCTAGCGCATAACAGACTCCAGCTCCTATCTGCGCCCCCAGACCCAGTGCCGTCAAGTGATCGGGGCCGATCCGGTCGGGAGTGCGCACAGCCAGCCACAGCAGCGCCCGCTTCTCCGCCGCCGCGACCCAACTCTCCTGCACACGCAACATGTCGGGGAAAGGCCGCCTGCGCCGCATCTCGAGCAGCACGCGCGGGTTGACCTGCTCACAATATTCGGTCATGACTTTTGAACCGGTGGTTGCCATTTCTGCCTCTCTGAATCGGCACGTCATGATTTGCGCCTCATGGTCTCGTCGAGAATCACTTTGGCGCCGACCCGTTGCGCGCGGCAATGCACTCCGGCTCAAGGCGCCATCAAACGTAGGTCAATCCGTAAGTGGATGGAAAAGAACAATTTGCTCCCATTAGTCAATGGAACCCCAAGAACAATCCCTAAGCGTCTTTCGCGTGGAGGAAGAACTCCCCTGTTTCTCTGACCAGCCCCCGGACATCTAACAAGTGGAGAAGGAAATTTGGCTTCGGGATATGGCTGTGGGCGAAAACCTGTGGCTTGCAAGGAGGTGTTCCATCATGAAGACATTTCGCTTCACTGTCGCTGCACTACTCGGCGGACTCTGTGCCTGGAGTACATCGCCCGCTTCGGCTCAGCAGGCCCCCGCGCCTGTGGGAACTCCCGCGCACTTGGTCGTGACCGTCGAACCTCACAAAGGGGCAAGCATGCCGGTCATCAATCGCGAGGACGTCATGGTGCTCGAAGGGCACAATCGCGACAAGGTCATCGACTGGGTTCCGGCGCAAGGGGATCACGCGGCGCTCGAACTGTTCATCTTCATTGATGACAGCTCGCGCAGCGATCTGGGCCGGCAACTGGATGACATCCGCAAGTTCATCAACATTCAACCGGCTTCCACGAAAATTGGTGTGGCCTACATGCGGAATGGAACGGCACTGATTGCGCAGGATCTAACCACCGATCATGCGCTTGCGGCAAAGGCCCTGAGGCTGCCGATCGGGATCGACGGCGCCGAGGCCAGCCCCTATTTCGCCTTGAGTGATCTGGTCAAGCACCATTGGCAGGCGAGCGACGCGCGACGCTCTGTGCTAATGGTCACCGACGGCATTGATCGCTATTACGGTGCGGGCGACCTGCAGGATCCGTATCTGGATGAGGCGATTGACGATGCCCTGCGCGCCGGTGTCATGGTTTCGGCCATCTATAACCCCGACGCTGGCCACTTCGGCCACAGCTACTGGCAGACCTATTGGGGACAGATCTATCTCTCGCACCTGGCGGATGAAACCGGCGGCGAAGGCTATTACATCGGCTTCACTGGCCCGGCGGTGGCGTTCGCTCCGTATCTGGATGACGAGGCGAACCGGCTGACCCATCAGTATCTGCTTACCTTTATGCCTCAGCCGCAGAAGAAGGCAGGATGGCAGCGCGTGCGAGTCAGGACCGAAGTGCCGCATGTGGACCTGGTCTCGGCCGGCAAGATTTACGTTTCGGCCGGGGAGAAATAACGGCGCAAAAATAGCGCCCAGAGACAACGGCGCAGAAATACAAATTGGCGGTGCGTTTTTGGGACACTGCCTTTGCAGTGGACCCGGTTCGGTCAACACTGCTCCGTTGAGATTCCGATAAGATTGGATTGCCGATCGGGTCTCAATGACGAAACTGCTGCGATTTTTCCGCCCCTCGCATCAGCACACGGCCTTTTCCGCCACCGTTCTGCTGATGGGGACGGTGATGCTGTCGCGCGTCATCGGGTACGCCCGCGAGGCCTACATTGCCTTCGCCTTCGGCGCGGGATCGCAGACCGACGCCTATGTGGCCGCGTTCACGCTCCCCGACTTCCTGAATTACATCGTGGCCGGCGGCGCGGCATCGATCACCTTCATTTCGATCTACACGCGCTTTCTAGCCGAGAAGCGCAACGCCGACGCCGAGAAGACTTTTTCCATCATCATCACGGTCATGACCGCGGTCATGATCGTGGGAACGATTTTAACGGAGATTTACGCGCCCGAGTTTGTGCGCTGGTTCGTGAAGGGATTTTCTCCGCAACAGATCGAACTGTGCATCTTCCTCACGCGCGTTCTGCTGCCGGCGCAGATCTTCTTTTATGTCGGCGGCGTGGTCTCGGCGGTGCTGTTGTCGCACCGGCTGTTTCTCTTTCCCGCATGCGGGCCGCTGATCTATAACGTGTTCATCATTCTGGGCGGAGTGGTTGGCGGCCGGCATTTCGGCATAGCGTCGCTGGCGTATGGTGCGCTGGCGGGAAGCTTCGCGGGACCGTTTCTGGCCAGCGTGATCGGCGCAGCACGAATTGGAACGGGCTACAAGCCGTCGTTTGACGTGACGAATCCGGCGTTTCGCGAGTGGGTGAGGTTGTCGTTACCGCTGATGATTGGTGTGTCGCTGGTGACAGCCGACGACTGGATTCTGCGCCACTACGCGGCCAGCGGTGTGGGCGACATCGCGCGGCTCAACTACGCCAAGCGATTGTTTGCCGTGCCGATTGCGGTGCTGGGGCAGGCCACCGGTCAGGCGTCGTTGCCATTCTTTGCCCGCCTGTTCAGCGAGAAGAGGCTGAAAGAATTCGCCGACACCGTGAACGATTCGGTCTACCGGGTCACGGCTGCATCGTTTCTGGCCACCGGGTGGATGATGGCCGCGTCGCTGCCCCTGATCGATCTGGTCTATCGTCGCGGAAAATTCTCCTTCGCCGATGCGCAGACCACCGCGATTTACTTCTTCTGGTTCTCCCTATCACTGGCGCTGTGGTCGGCGCAGGGACTCTACGCCCGCGCTTTTTACGCCGCCGGCAACACGCTGACGCCAATGGCCGCTGTGACGATCATTACGGCCGCATCGCTGCCCGTGTATTCGTTTCTGTTTCACACGTTCGGAGTCGTGGGGTTGGCCTGGGCTTCAGATATCGGGATTGGAGCAAATCTGCTCGCGCTGGCCTGGCTGCTGCATCGCAAAGGAGTCGTCCCGTTGAACCAGTTGCGCTGGAAAGAGCTGGGAAAATCGGCGCTGGTCGCAGTAGTGGCGGCTGCCATCAGTTTTGAAGTCGCGAAGATCGTGCCTTTGCCGACCGGTTCCGCAAGAGGTAGCCGCGTGGCCGATTTGATGCAACTGGCTCTGGTCACGCTGACCTGGGCGGCCGCGGTCGCAGCCGGTCTGTGGCTGCTGCGCTCCGACTTGCCGGGAGACTTACGGCGGCGGCGCAGGGGCACGGCGTATCCAGCAGTGGCGCAGGGCGAAAGCCGCGAAATCCTAGGGTCAGGGAGAGAACCGTAAGAACAGAATCCCTACGTCTTGCAAAGGTACGCGGGAACAACGGGAGCAGCCGCCGGCTCTACGGGCTGCGATATACTCAATGCCCGGAGCACACATGATCACTGCCGCCAAACCGGTGCCCATTCAAAAGCTCGTGGAAGGACTACGGCAATTGCCGGAATCGATCTTCGACCAGACCGAGCCTTTGCGGAAATTTCTCGAAGACACGCCGGTCGAGGCCGATTCTCTCGTTCCCTACCTGACCTGGGACCGGCACCACTACACGCGCAACCTGATCGACCGGACGCCGCTGTACGAACTGATGGCGATCTGCTGGGAAATCGGGCAAGTGAGTTCCGTGCACAACCATCGCGACCAGAATTGCTGGATGGCCGTGCCCGTTGGGCGCCTGCTGGTCGAAAACTTTCACCTCGTTCACCAGGATCTGCAGGCCGGACGCTGCCGTCTCGAGCCGCTCAACACCGTCGAGATGAACCCGGCGCATGCCTGCGCGGTCGACCTGGCCGATCCGGTGCACCGCGTGGTGAATCCCCGAGAATTCAGCCAGCGCGCGGTCAGCCTGCACGTCTATTCGCGTCCCTTCGACACCTGCGTGGTGTACTCGCCCGAACAAGGCACTTGCGGGAAAATTCAACTTCACTTCAACACCATGTTCGGGAAGACTGCGGGAAACTGACGCGGAAATGCTCCAGCGCCGACATCTGCCGATGCTGCTGTTGGTGGCAGGAGTGGCCTGCACCAACGAATCGAAGCAGCCGCCCGCACCGGTGAGCGCGCCGCTGCCCTCTGAGCGCGTAGCGCCTTCGCCGGTCGGCACAACGCAGAACGTTCTGCAGAAAACATTCACGCTTCAGCGTTCAGTAGAATTTCCATTCGAAGTCCCCGCCCACGCCGCCATGCCGCATCTTCATGGGATCTTCGAGTCTTTCGTCGGCCAGGTGCACGGGGCTTCCGATGAGAGCGCCAACATTGACTTCCTGATCCTGAACGAGGAGCAGCACGAAGATTTCGCCCAAAACCGCTCGAGCGACACGATGTTCGCGGTCGAGGCATCGCACAATCAGGCTGTCAACTTCGATCTGCCCGCTTCGCTGAATCGCACGGCGAAGTATTACCTGGTCTTTCGCAATCCGGAAGGAAGCAAGAGCAGCAAAGTCGTCGAAGCCAACTTCCGGGTGGATTATTAGAGCCTGATCCTGCTGCTACACTAGCTTGTTGGCCCAGCGAAAAAAAACATCGGACTCCACAGCCCCCGCAGCTGCCCCGCCGAGTGCACCTCCAGCGCCGTCTCCTAACGAGACTCGCCCCGTCATTCCGTCATCTCGCGATGCGACATCTCGCGATTCCTCATCTCGTGACCCTCGGGGCCGCATCTTCCTGATGGACACCATGTCGTTCATCTTCCGCGCTTATCACGCCATGGCGCGGCAGAGGCCCATGTCGACCAAGAGTGGCCTGCCCACGGCGGCGATTTATGTTTTCGTGAACATGCTGCGCAAGCTGCGCGACGATTTTGCCCCGGAATATTTGGCCGCCGTGTTCGACGTGGCTGGCCCAACATTCCGCGACCAGCAGGCCGAGGCGGTCGCGACCGTCCGCAAGTTCGACATCAAAACCCAGACGTTCACCGAAGTCGAATACAAGGGCTATAAGGCCAACCGCGCCGCCATGCCCGAGGATTTGACGCAGCAGGTGCCCTACATTCGCCGGGCACTCGAGGCGTACCGGATTCCCATCCTCGAAGTGCCCGGCTTCGAAGCCGACGACGTCATCGGCACGCTGGCGCGCAAGGCAGCTGATGCGTCGCATCCCGTCTATGTCGTTTCCAGCGACAAGGACATGATGCAGCTGGTGAACGACCGCGTGCACATCCTGAATCCGCCGAAGGACAATCTGATTTGCGACTCGGCGAAGGTCGAGGAAATTCTCGGCGTTCCTCCCGAGCGCGTGGTGGACGTGATGGCGCTGCGCGGCGACGCCATCGACAACATTCCCGGTGCGCCGGGAATCGGCGACAAAGGCTCGGTCGAGATCATCAAGCGATTCGGCACAGTCGAGCAGGCGCTCGAGCATGCGGCCGAAGTGGAGAGGAAGACCTACCGCGAATCCCTGCAGAACAACCGCGACACGATTCTGTTCTCGAAGAGCATGGCAACCATCGACACGGCCGTGCCACTCGAGCTCGATGTCGACTCCATGCGCGTGGGCGAGCCTGACGTGGACGCGCTGCGGGCGCTGTTTACCGAACTCGAATTCACTTCCCTCCTGAAGGAATTACTCCCGGTGGTCGAGATCGCCGAGGCGCATTATGCTGAGGCGAAGTCGGCGGCCGACGTGGAAAGCGTGGTGAAATCGCTCCCTGCCGGCAGCGCGCTCGCAGTTGCCGTCGAGCATGAGGAATCACAAGTTGAGCTGGACGAGGAGTCCGCCGAAAAAAAGGTAGGAGAAAAGAAAAAAGAAGGCGAACCGGAGAACCGGCAACTTTTTCTGGTAGAAGCTCCAGTTCCAACGGCTGCGGCGCCGCGCGTCGCCATCTCGTCCGCGGCAGGCTCGGCCACGATCGTAAAACTCGATTCCGCAGCGGCCGGCGAAAAGCTCCGATCTGTTCTGACGAACGCCAGGGTGCCCAAAGCGGTCCATGATTACAAGACGGCGATCCACGCTCTCGGCCCGCTTGGGATCAATCTGGAGAATGTCCGCCACGATCCCATGCTGTATTCCTACCTGCTCGATCCGACCTACTCGTCGCACGGGCTCGCGGAAGTCGCGCTGCGCCGCTTCAATCTGAAGCTCGCAGGCGGATTGGCCGAAGCCGCGGACATCACCGGGCGGCTGGCAAGCGCATTGCGCGGCGAGGTCGAACAGGCGGGACTCGCGAAGCTCTACGAGGAAATCGATTTGCCGCTCGTGCCGGTGCTCGCGCGCATGGAAGATGCCGGCGTGAAGATTGACACCGCGGCGCTGACGCGCATGTCCGCCGAACTCGAGCGCGAGATCGCCGCCAAGGCCAAAGAAATTTACGAAGCTGCGGGCACGGAATTCAATGTCGGCTCGCCGAAGCAACTCGGCGACGTTTTGTTCAACCGCATGAACCTGCCCAAGCCGGTGAAATACGGCAAGGGACGCACGATTTCGACTGCGGTCGATGTGCTAGAAGAACTGGCTGAAGACTATCCCATCGCCCGCATGGTGCTCGATTACCGCCAGCTCACCAAGCTCAAATCGACCTATGTCGACGCTCTGCCGGCGCTGATCAATTCTGCCACCGGAAGGTTGCATACGACTTTTGATCAGACTGGGACGGCGACCGGCCGGCTTTCGTCGGCCAATCCGAATCTGCAGAATATTCCGATTCGCACCGAGCTCGGGCGCGGCATTCGCGCCGCGTTTATCGCCGAACCCGGCCACGTGCTGCTGACCGCCGACTACTCGCAGATCGAACTGCGCCTGCTGGCGCACTTCTCGCGCGATCCCCTTCTGGTCGAGGCTTACCGCCGCGGCGACGACATTCACACGCTCACGGCCTCGCAAGTGTTCGGCGTTCCTCCGCTGATGGTTAACCCTGAACATCGCCGCCAGGCCAAGGTGGTGAACTTCGGCATTGTCTATGGACTTTCGGCGTTTGGCCTTTCGCAGCAACTGGGCATTGAAACCGGCGAGGCGAGGCAGTTCATCGCGAATTATTTTGAGAAGTACAAGGGCGTGCGGGCATACATCGACAAGACGCTGGAAGAAGCGCGCCGCGAACTGAAAGTACGCACGCTGTTCGGGCGGGTGCGGCCCATTCCCGACATCAACAGCAAGAATGTCAACCAGCGCGGATTCGCCGAGCGCACCGCGGTCAATACTCCGCTGCAGGGCACAGCCGCCGACCTGATCAAAATCGCGATGATACGGATTGATGCGGCGGTGCGCGAGAGCGGTCTGAAATCGCGCATGACGCTGCAGGTGCACGACGAACTCGTATTCGAAGTCCCCGAGAACGAAGCGGAGACAATGCAACTGCTGGTTCGCGAACACATGGAGAAGGCCCACCCGCTCGCGGTGCCGCTGCAGGTGGACATGGGCGTGGGGCCGAACTGGCGGGATTTGGAGTAGCTCGTGCAGGGGCGGACGCATTCGTCCGCCCGGTCGCGCGACGCTGGACGGTCCGCGCGAGTCTTTGGCG
Organism: Candidatus Sulfotelmatobacter sp.; assembly: GCA_030038255.1. Taxonomy (GTDB): domain Bacteria; phylum Acidobacteriota; class Terriglobia; order Terriglobales; family Acidobacteriaceae; genus Sulfotelmatobacter. The sequence goes on from JASHPH010000383.1 coordinate 11,515, forward strand.
CGGCGGGGTGATCAGCTGTCCTGTCGAGCGACGCTCGACGGCGCCATGCCGGGTTCCTCATCACCGTTTGTGGTGTAAAATCGTTTACGAAAACCCCTTCCGCTTCTCTACGCGGAATCCTCCCAGTCGGGACGTGGCGCAGCCTGGTAGCGCACTTGCTTGGGGTGCAAGGGGTCGCGAGTTCAAATCTCGCCGTCCCGACCATTCTCCTTTGCGGGGTTCGACATGGAGGAGATCCTTCGCTTCGCTCAGGATTTTGCCTGCGGGCTCCCGCTACGCTCACGCCCGCAAAACGGCTCAAGTTCAAATCTCGCCGTCCCGACGATCAACTCCAACAACAAATCCTGAAGTCCGTAGAATTCCGCTCCCACATTCCCTGCACGCCGCACCGACTGCCCACTGCCAACTTTTCGCTGAAGTTCTCCCTTGTCTGGAGTGCGTGACATGAGTCACAAACTTCGGTGCCCTGCGTCACAGACATCACCTCGTACGCGATTTATTTTGCAGAGTTCCAACTAGACCAAAAAGGTCC
>JASHPH010000384.1 GCA_030038255.1 Candidatus Sulfotelmatobacter sp.
CATTTGTGGCGAGGATAAGATGGCGCGAACGATTCTCCAACGCGCGATGGTGGAACGCACGATGCTCCGACGCAGTATGGTCCAACTCGCAGCTACACTTCGGCAGCTGGTGCGCGACACCAGCGGCAACGAACTGATGGAAGCCGCGGCCATCTTTCCTTTGCTGTTCATGGTGGTGCTCGGCATTTTCTGGTTCGGACAGGCCTTCAGCATGTACGGCACGATCACACGCGCGGCCCAAGAGGGCGCCCGCGCCGGCGCCGCTCCCTATTGCACCACATGCAGCACTTCCAACACCCCTTCTCAGAACGCGTACAACGCGGTGCAGGCCGCCATGACCGTTGCGAAACTTGATATCACGAAAGCGCAATGGCTCTCGCCGGCGCCGAGTCTCACGCAATGCTCCACCACCGGCGGTCCACAGGCGTGCGACGCCGGCACAACGAACATCTGCGTGCAGCAGCCGGTCCAGCTGAATATGCCGGCTTCCGGCGACGCTGCCGTTTGCGGAATCTCGGTCAGCTTTCAATACCCTTACAAGTTCTGGCTGCCCTTCAGCACACTGAACAAGCAACAGATCTGGCTGAAGGCGCAAGCTCGCGTGCGCATCGAGACGCAATGATGGCCCACTCTCAAGATGGCGCGATCGGGTGCCCCACTTCTCGCCGGTTTTGCGAGAAGTGGGTCGACGACCGTGCCGCCCAGATCGTGGAGTTTGCGGTCTCTCTGCCGTTGCTGGTTGTGTTCGTGGTTGGCATTTACGACTTCAGCGGCGCTTTTACCCTCAAGCAGAAACTGACAAACATCGCGCGCGATACGGCTCGCATCGCCGCCGCCGATCCGGCCACCGATTTGGTCCAGCCCACGACGGCATTGCCCGTCTCGGTTACCGACGCTTTTCAGGCTTTGCAAGGCTATCTGACGGCGAACAAAATCGCCAACTGTGGCATCACCGCTCCCGCTGCTCCAACCGGCATGACTTGGACGTTTTCTTCGTCGGGCCCTCCGTGCACTGTGGGAGTACAGACTTTCATCATCAACCGGGGATACTACTACCCGGCGACCGGTGGCGGCCTTCCCTCGGCCAGCTGCACTGCGCAAAACGCATCGGGGAGCACCGCGGTCATTTCCACCTGCGTCAGCATTCAGTACGCGTACCAGTGGCAGTTCGGACGCGTGGCCAGCCTGATCGGATCAACAACCGCGCTGCCAACCTCGATCACAGTGACCGCTGTGGCTATGAATGAGAACTGAGACTTTATGAGACCGCCTGTCATTTCTCGAGCAAGTCGGCCTCGATCAACTCGGCCCCGGGCAGCTCAACTGGCCCAAGTCGGCGCACGACGCTGCCTGCTTCTTCGTCCGGATAAACGCCATGGCGAACGCCATCACGAGCGTGGCGTCACGTTGCTGCTGGTTGCGGTGGCGATGGTAGCCATCATCGGCATGGCCGCGCTCGCCATCGACGTGGTCACACTCTATCTTGCGCGCGAGGAGGCGCAACGCGCCGCCGATGCCGGCGCCATCGCCGGCGCCAGAGCTCTCTCCCTCTCTGGAGTCACCGGCGATCCCGACAACACCAACATCAGCGGCACCTCGACCCCGCCCTGGCCGGCCGCGTGCGCTCTCGCAACTCAGGTTGCGCAGGCGGTCGCGAACGAGAATAGCGTGAATTCTCAGGCCGGCAGCACAACCGTGACTTTTCTCTACAACGGAACCACGACGGACTGCAATATCTCAGGGGGTGTGGCCTTCGGGCTGAATCCGCAGGTGCAGGTGCAGGTGGTTCGCAATGGCATGCCCAGCTTGTTTTCCCGCATCTGGAGCAGCGCCGCTAACAGTGTCAGCGCCACTGCCACCGCCGAGGCCTACAATTCGTCCTCCTCTGAGAATTACACTCCTACGGGCGACATAGTGCCGGTTGCGCCGCGGTGCGTAAAACCGTGGGTGATCCCGGATATGGACCCGTTGGGGGCACCAGGTTCCATCGTTCGAGCGGGCGGCTCCTCGATAAGGTACCCCGGAATCCAGCTATCAGCATCAGGCAATGGCACCCTTGGCATCATCGGAGAGCAATTCACGCTTACCAATCCTTGTTTCGGCAACTGCGAAACAAACGTGGAGGGTAAACCCGCCTCGGGAGGGACTTATGTTCCGGCGCTGATATCGACCAGTCCGTCCCCTATTGGAGTTCCCACCTGTGCCAACGGATCAGACTTTCAGGAAGCCATCGGCGGCTGCGATGTGGCTACCTCTTACGCCTGTGGCACGCAGAACGGGGCGCAGCTGGACTATACCGTTGATCGCTCCCTCGACACGAACACAGCGGCAAACTGCCTGACCCAGTCGGGAGACACTCTCGATATTGGCAGCTACCCGTTTCAGATCAAAGCCGGACCATCCAATCCGTATATTTCGACGGTCGGTCAGGCCATCACGTCGAGTTCGAGCATAGTGAGCTTGCCGATCTTCAAGAGTACAACGGGCTTCGGCTTCGGCGGCGGCAACTCATGGCCCAGCGCTCCCAACAACCAGCCGCAAATCACGATTGTCGGGTTTTTGCAGGTGTTTATTCAGGCAAATTCCATCTTCAGCAACGGAAACATGACCGTGATCGTTCTCAATGTGGCAGGCTGTGGCGATGGGGTTGATCCCACCGGAAACCCTGTCTACGGCTCATCCCCGGTGCCAGTCCGCCTGATTACGCCGCCGTAAAACGCACGGCGGCATCTGCCGGAATGCGCCTGTTTCTTCTCACAACTACTGCGGCGGATTATCGCTGGGAGGCGTGTTGATGTCCGGATGTGCCTCCGGCTGCATCGGATTTGGTTGAGACGGACGCGGAGCTGGCGGCGGAGGAGGCGGCGCGGCGCGCATAACTTCCTCGTCGTCTTCAGCGGCGTTGTTATTAGCTGCGTTGTTATTGGCGACGCTGTTGTTTGGAATCGGAGTGCGCGGAATGACCAGGCTTTCGTTGCGCTGGCTCAGGATCACGCGATCTAAATGGCCCGGATCATTGGGCGAGCTGACGATCAGGAAGTTGAATCTGGAGCCGTTCAGAAGCTGGGACAAGACCTGCGGCGCGGGTGCGGGGCCTAGATCGACCACGACCTGCTCCTGCTCGGCGCCGGCCACAATGCCGATTTCCGCTCCCGTGCGCTGCTGCACCGCGAACAGGACTTCCGACAGCGTTGCCTTGTTGGACTTGATCTTCAGCAAACCGTCGCGGAACCACACGTCGAGCGGCTTGGGCGCTGCCGGCAAAGACGTTTGCGCCGACGGCTGGGTCGGGACGGAAACTCTTTCCGCTCCCCTGGTGTAATTCGCCGCGACCAGGCCGGGACGCGTGGGAGCGACAAACGGATCGGCGCTGGAAGCAGCTTCACTTCCACCACTGCCGGTCACCTTGATGATGACGGTGCGGCCCGGAAAAACCTGATACGATTGCGGGCTATTCAAATCGAGCACGATGCGGGTAATCGGCGGCTTCGCCTGAAACAAGCCGACCCGCAGATCCTTTACTTCTCCCTGATACACCGACTGGCTACGCAACCCAGAGCCCGGGACGGCGTTGGGAAAATCCACCACCAGACGATCGGGGCCGGTCAACACTTGTGTCTGCGGAACGATGCGATCGCTGGCCTCAACTTCAATCTCCACCGCATTCTTGCTGTCGAGGACGCGGATTTGCTGAACCGCTACTTGCCGAGCCGGCGCTTGACTCAGCTGGGCCAAAGTGGGCAACGCGAGCAGGCACAATGTGGCTGGCAGCAGCCGAGTGACCGCAATGGGGGAGAACCTGCGCATGAAAACCATTGTCCGAACAGGATCCGGACGCTCCAGGAAAATTGTAGCAGTGAGTGTGGGCGTAACGGCTTACTTTGGTATTAGAACCGGTGATGACCCTGCGCCCCAGGCCGTGACGAGGCGACGCCGGGCCATTAAGTACATCCCGCTCAAGCCTGAAGCGACGAGCAGCCACGTTCCCGGTTCAGGAACTTCGCCTTTTCCGCCGGGCCCGGCGCAAGGATCGCCCTTCTTCTTTTTGCCTGTCGTCGCCGCCGTCCCCGTTGATTTTTTGCTAGGTGCGCAAACTCCAGGCAGCGGCGGAGGCGAAATCGGAATCCAGACTCCTCTCCCGAACGGGTCATACAAACTCAGCAGCGGAGCAGGTCCCAGACCAGGAACGCCCGCACGATTCGCCAACGCCGATTGGAACGGCACCGGAGGATTTTCGACGGCGGTTCCGGTCGCGGGTTGCACGGGCTCTTCAAACTTGGCCGCTGGCGGCTCCGACGACGACGACGCCTGCTGCGGCATCTCCTCGACGCGATTGCCGCAGCGCGTGCGCGCCGTGATCTTGCCATCGGTAA
>JASHPH010000385.1 GCA_030038255.1 Candidatus Sulfotelmatobacter sp.
GCGCTAGCGTCAGGAGAACAGGAGAGGGGGATGATCGTCAACACGAGCTGAAACCTCTCATAGCGGTCCAGAGGGTTCGACCCCCTCCCGGCAAAGGCGAACCAGCCAGCCGGAAGCGAGCCTTGCGCGTGAGTGGCAACACGAAACGCGAAGCGTAGGAGACAGCGGGTGCTGAAGCTGCGTGAGTGAGCTCCGAAATGCAATTGCCGAAGCCTTCGTTGTGCGCAAAGCGGGGGCAGCATCGATGTGGCCGATATGGCGAGGACACGTCGGTTCGACCGGGGTCGAGGAGCGCAGCAGAGGCACGGGAAGGATCGCCTGGAGACCTGAGAGATCCCATTCGCGTCCGCACGAAGAAGCCGGAAAGTTGGGCGGCCGGCACACTCAAAGCCCTGGCCAGCAAGGGACCTCCGACCTTGCGGGAGCGCTGCGGCGAACACGAAGCAGGAGGGATCGGGTGGACTGCGGAAGCGAATCCATAAGTGACCGCAGATGCGCGGATGGGAAGTCGTAGCGCCTTCGTAGTACTGCTGAGAGCGGGGGAACCGGGCTCGCCGGGACCCCGCAGGAGGGAAGGGAGGCGCCGCGGGGAGAGAGCCGGTGGCGGGCGACACGGGAGGGGGCATGAACCCTGCGAACCTGTTAACGAAACGGCACCGGATAGTCGAACTGGCGAGGAGGAGGCCGGGAGAGGTACTGTTCCTGCTGCACCACGTCATTGACTTCGAATGGATGCGAGAGGCCTACTGGCTGACCCGCAAGGATGGGGCGACGGGCATCGACGGTGTGATGGCGGCGGAGTACGAGGCGAACCTTGAGGCCAATCTTAGGGACCTCCTGGAGCGCATCAAAACCGGCTGCTACAAAGCCCCGCCGGTGCGCAGGACCTACATTCCCAAGGCGGACGGCTCGCAGCGGCCACTCGGCATTCCAACCTTCGAAGACAAGGTGGCACAGCGGGCGATCGCGATGGTCCTGGAGGCTGTTTATGAGCAGGACTTTTTGCCCTGCTCATACGGCTTCCGGCCCGGGCGATCGGCGCACCAGGCGCTGCAACAACTGTCCAGCGCCATCGTGGTGCGTCAACAGTACTGGGTGATCGAGGTTGATATACGAAAGTATTTCGATTCGATTCCACACTCCGAACTTCGGGCCATCCTCGACCAGCGAGTGACGGATGGCGTGATCCGGCGGATGATCGGTAAATGGCTGAAGGCGGGAGTCCTGGAAAACGGGCTCCTACACTTCGTGACTGAAGGAACCCCGCAAGGGGGCGTTATCTCACCGATCCTCTCGAACATCTTCCTACACCACGTGCTGGACGAGTGGTTCGAGAAAGAGGTGCGACCGCGCCTGATCGGGACGGCGACCCTGGTGCGGTTTGCCGACGACTTCGTGATGACCTTCGAGACCCACCATGACGCCAAACGGGTGCTGGAAGTGCTGGGCAAACGCCTTGGACGGTATGGGCTCACGCTGCATCTCGACAAGACGCGCTTCATCGACTTCCGCCCGCAGCGCCACGGTGGCACGCATGCAGACTGCACGGACGCCGCGTTCGATTTCCTCGGCTTCACCCACTCGTGGGGAAAGTCGCGGAACGGCAAGAACGTGGTGCGGCAAACGACGGCGAAAAGCCGCTTTGCCCGCGGGCTGGCCGCGATCAAGGACTGGTGCCGAACCAATCGGCATCGGCCGATCCTCGATCAACTCGCCGTGCTGTCTGACAAGCTCGTCGGTCACTATGCCTACTACGGCATCACGGGGAACTCGGGCAGGCTGCAACAGTATCGTCACCAGGTCACCAAGATATGGCGCAAGTGGCTGGCACGACGCACGCGCTCGAAGCGGCTCCCGTGGGATCGCTTCAACGCGTTCCTCGCCCGCCATCCGCTGCCTCCGGCCCGGATTGTCCACCGCTATGCCACCTGAAAAACGAATCTCTCCCGCGAAGAACCGTATGCGGGAATGCTGCACGTACGGGTCTGTGAGGGGTGAGGATGGCAACATCCTCACCTACTCGGACCTACCTTGTCTTTGTCATGTCGCTTGGGGTGGAGCAGCAATGCGCCAAAACAGTTTCGGGCGAAGCGCAGAGTGCTTCGCCCGATCTTCATAGTTCCGAACTTCAGTTCAGCGACAAGTCTTAGCCGCCGTCACCCTGAGCGGGCGCCTTTGCGGCCACCGGCCCGACGATCCGATCGAAATCGGCATTGCCGCCCGGATTGCCGTGGATCGGCACATGCTGCGCCACATCGAGCTTCAGCCGCTTGATGTTCCTGAACAGCGAGACCGCGTTTTCGTTGACGTTCTGGAGATTTCCCCCCGCCGGCGGCGGCGAGTACAGGTCGGCGTTGACCAGGATCTTCGACTGCGGGAGATACGCTACCAGCATGTCGTCGGCGTGATTGAGCCCATCGACATGATAAAGCTCAATGGTCTGCGTTCCGTCGCCGATCGAATAACGGTCAGTGAACGTCTGCAGTGCCAGCGTGCCGGGGCCGGTCTTGGCGAACGGGAATTTCGACAGCCGATCGGGGCTGAGCGTCCGCGGCTCCGGAGCCAGGACGACGTTCTGATAGAAGTCTTTGTCCCGTTCGTCGGCGATGACCGTCGCGCCTTCCGCCACGAAGGCCCGGATGCCGCCGCTGTGATCCCAATGGTGGTGGGTGGCGACGAGATAGCGGATCGGCTTGTTCGGGATGAGCCTGTGCGTTTCGGCGATCACCGCGTTCGAGCGTTCGTCGTTCAACGGCCCTTCGATCACGGTGATGAAGTCCTTGTACTCGACGGCGAGGCTGTTATGCGAGCCGCCGCCGATGAACCATACGCCGTCGGCAAGCTTCTGTGACGCAACGCGAACCGGCGGAACGGTCGCACTTCGCACATTGTCCGGGACCGTAACAGCGGCGTCGGCGTTCACCTTGGCATCGGTGACCCGCACGTCAAACCAGTTGCGGCCGTTGGGCAATAGAGGATGGTCACCCTGGTGGGCGTGAATATGCATTGGGAACTTGACCCCGCCGCCCACATCCTTCCAGTCCGTGTAACGGACCTCGACCGCCATGTCTCCCATCACCGGACTGGGGAACGTGGTGAAGACCCGTTCGAGCAGGTTGTTATTATCGAACTCGCCCGTTATCCAATATTTTCCGGCCGAGAACCCGACGACATTCATCGTCTTGTCGAGACGATTGAAAGATCGTCGCTCAAGCTGCGCGTCGTTCGCTGCGAGCGCCGCTTTGATGAATCCGTACGGGCTGATCGTGATCATGAACTCGCGTAGTTCCGCGGCGCCCGGCTGCGGATTGGCCTGGCCTTGCGCATTCAGGTTCCAGGCGTAATTGCCGCTGACAAACTCGGTCGAGTGCGGCTGGGCAAGGCCACCGCCACGCTCCTTTTTGGCCACGTCAACCGAATAGTCCTCCTTCGAGGATTTGGCGCCGTAGTCGATCGAGTTGGTGTAGGAGGTCATCGGCGCCCGCGGCCAATCGCTGACCGGGTCGAAATTCTGTCCCGGATAGCGCATCGTGCCGGCGCCCGTGTAGACGACCGACTTCAC
>JASHPH010000386.1 GCA_030038255.1 Candidatus Sulfotelmatobacter sp.
GTAAACGCCGACAATTTCTTAGGCGATAGGCACGCTTTCGTTGCCAAATGTGTTGCCAGTTAACTGCCAAGCGCCGCCACCCAACCCCGAATTGGGTCACCTGATCCGACTCTAAGTGCTTGAATCCGAGTGGCGGCCCTTCGGAAAGTAGATCTCATAATCCGTAGGTCGTTGGTTCGAGTCCAACCGCCGCCACCAGATTCACGCAAGCTCCTTCCCCTTCTGCCGGCGCGACGCTTGGCATTCAGAGTCGGCACGCGGCTCAGACGCCGCGTAAACGCCTCAAGTTCGAGTCCAATCGCCGCCACCAATTGGCAAATCAGCACGCGTTACCTTCGCGTGGACTCCGTGGCTTTCCATTGCCTTTCCAGTGTTATCTTTGTGGGGTCTGGAGCGCCGAGGCGCGCCAAACCCAATTCATGGACATTCTCAAGAATCTCTTCGAGCAGCATTTTTGCGTGCCCGTCGAACGCGTGCAACCATTGCAGGGGCAACTCGGCGGTTCGGGGCGCAAGATCATCCGGCTGGGCGCGGGGAAAGTAACGGCGATTGGGATTTTGTATGACGTGCGCGAAGAGAATGCCGCATTTCTCGAATTCACGCGACACTTTCGCCGGCATGGCCTGCCTGTTCCAGAGATTTATGCCGAAGACCTGGATCACGGAGCCTATCTCGAGGAGGATCTGGGCGACACCTCGCTGTTTGAGTTTCTTTCCAAGAATCGAACGGGCAGCAACATCCTTCCGGCGGCGGTTGAAGCGTATCGGCGAGTGGTCGCCGTGCTGCCGCGTTTTCAGGTCGAGGCCGGCCGAGACTTGAACTATAAGGTGTGTTACCCGCGCGGAAGTTTCGACCGGCAGTCGATCGCCTGGGATCTGAATTATTTCAAATATTACTTTCTGCGGCTGGCCGGCATTTCGTTCAACGAGCAGGCGCTGGAAGACGATTTCAGCAGCCTGACCGAATTTCTTCTCAGCGCGGACCGCGATTACTTCCTCTATCGCGATTTCCAGTCGCGCAACGTCATGCTGCGGAACGAGCAGCCGTATTTCCTCGACTACCAGGGCGGACGCAAAGGCGCATTGCAGTACGACATTGCCTCGCTTTTATACGACGCCAAGGCCGACTTGCCGCTGGAACTGCGGCAGCAACTGCTCGATCACTATCTCGATACGTTGGCGGGATTCATCGATCTCAACCGCGACTTGTTCATGCGGTACTACTACGCGTACGTTTATATCCGCATCATGCAGGCGCTGGGTGCGTACGGATTTCGCGGATTTTACGAGCGGAAGGCGCATTTTCTGCAGAGCGTGCCCTACGCGCTAAAAAATTTGCGCTGGCTGCAGCATAACGTCACGCTGCCCATCGCGCTGCCCACGCTGCTGGATGCGTTCCACAGCATGCTGGCGTCGGAAAAACTCCAGGGACTGGCTACTGAAGCCGACAATCTGGTTGTGCTCATTTTCAGCTTTTCGTTTCATCGCGGCTTGCCCATAGATGACAGCGGCAATGGCGGCGGATTCGTTTTCGACGGGCGCAGCTTGCCGAATCCCGGGCGGGAAGAGCGTTTCAAGACGCTGACGGGCAAAGATGCGCCGGTCATCGACTATCTGAATCAGCAGGAGGGCGTGCACCAATTTCTGGCCAGCGTGATGTCGCTGGTGGATGCGAGCGTGAACAACTACGTGCGCCGCGGCTTTAAGCACCTGATGGTGTCGTTCGGTTGCACCGGCGGACAGCATCGATCGGTTTATCTGGCGGAGCAACTGGCGAAACATCTGCGTGGACGAAGCGGCATCGAGGTTGTGGTGCAGCACCGCGAACTGGAAAAACTGGAATCGGAGAACACGGCGGCGAAGAAGGCTGCGCCCTGAAGGCCATAACATGAAGGCCATCCTATGAAGGCCATGATTTTGGCCGCGGGCCTCGGCACGCGGCTGCGTCCGTTGACCGACGATCGTCCTAAAGCGCTGGTGGAAGTGGCGGGACGAACGCTGCTCGAAATCACTCTCTCTCGACTGCGCACGTTCGGGGTTCGCGAAGTGATCGTCAACGTGCATCACTTTGCCGACATGGTGGTCGAGTATCTGAAAAAGAACGGCAACTTCGGCATGCGCATCGAAATTTCGCAGGAAGAGATTCTGCTCGACACCGGCGGGGGCCTGAAGAAAGCGGCGTGGTTTTTCCTCGAAAATTCAAGCGATGCGGACGAGCCGTCTATTCTGCACAACGTGGACGTCATCAGCACGATCGATCTTGAGCGCATGGTGCAGTGGCATCGCGAGAAAAAGGCTCTGGCCACCCTTGCGGTGCAGGATCGCGCGACGTCGCGCTACCTGCTGTTCGACGAGAAGGATCAACTGTGCGGACGTCGCGCGGGGCGCGACGGCACCCTGGAGATGGCGCGACCGGCACGCGAAACGCGGGCGCTAGCATTCTCCGGCGCGCATGTGATTTCTCCGAGGCTTCTTTCGAAGATGACGGAGCAGGGTGCGTTCTCCATTATTTCCTCGTATTTGCGCCTGGCTGGCCAGGGAGAGAAGATTCTCGCGTTCCGCGCCGACGAATATTACTGGCGGGATCTCGGCAAGCCGGAGAATGTGACGCAGGCCGAGCAGGATGCGGCACGCGGCATCGTTCGCCTTTAGGGCGGCTTCGCTCTTCCTTCAATTCTCTCGCCCCACTTTTCCACTTGCGGCTTGTCGCGAGCTTAGGTACTATCTGTGCACCTGTTGATACGGCTATGACGAACCGGAATCTACACCGAGTTAGCCTTAGAACCTGTGGCGTACGGGTCATCGTACCCGTACCGGTGTGGAGGGATCCGGTGAGCTGAGAGACAGAGAAATCCGAAAGGCTCCCGAAAATCCCGCCCCGCCAGAGACGCTGGCTCGGTGGGTTTTGTCTTTTAGGACGGTCGGTTTCCTTCAGCAGCGTGAGAGGGCCCTATGAGCAACAAGAATACTGGCACGGCAAAAATGACTGGAGCGGGCATTCTGTGGGAATGTCTCGAGCGCGAGGGCGTGAAGCATGTGTTCGGCTATCCCGGCGGAGCGATTCTGCCGGCGTACGATGCGCTCAAGCACAGCAAGATTCATCACGTGCTGGTGCGCCACGAGCAGGGCGCGACGCACATGGCCGACGGCTACGCCCGCGCCAGCGGGCAGGTTGGAGTCGCGGTCGCCACGTCGGGTCCGGGCGCGACCAACATGGTCACCGGCATTGCCACCGCCATGCTCGATTCGTCGCCGATCGTGTGCATCACGGGCCAGGTCGGCAGCAAGCTGATCGGCTCGGATGCGTTTCAGGAGACGGACATCACCGGCGTGACTCTCCCCATCACCAAGCACAACTACCTGGTGACGCATGCCAGTGAGGTGGCGCGCACGATTCGCGAAGCATTTTATGTGGCGCGATCCGGGCGGCCGGGGCCGGTGTTGGTGGACATCACCAAGGACGCGCAGCAGACCACGTGCGACTTCGATTGGGAGGCGGCCAAGCCGCAGTTGCCGGGGTATCGCCCGGATTTGTCGCCTGAGCCGAACGAATACGAGCAGGCGCTCGAACTGATCCACAACGCCAAGCGGCCGGTCATTCTCGCGGGGCACGGGATCGTCATTTCCGGAGCGATGCACGAGGTTCGCGAATTTGCTGAGCGTGCCGGGATTCCGGTAGCGATGACGCTGTTGGGGATCGGCGCATTTCCTGCCGCGCATCCGCTTAACCTGGGCATGATGGGCATGCACGGCGAAGCCTGGGTGAACCACACCATCCAGGAAGCCGATTTGCTGCTTGCCTTCGGCATGCGCTTTGACGACCGCGTGACCGGAAACCTGAAAACGTACGCGCCCAACGCCAAAAAGATTCACGTCGAGATCGATCCCGCGGAGATTAACAAGAATGTCAAGGTGGATGTGGCCCTGGTCGGGGATTTGCGTGAAGTGCTGAACGAATTGATGCCGAAAGTTGAGTCGATTGACCGCAGCGAATGGCTCGACTTCATCGACAAGCTGAAGGGCGATTCGGCGGTGCGGGACATTCAGAACCTTCCCGACAGCGGCCACCTCTATGCCGCGCATGTCATCAACGACTTGTGGCGGGAAACGCGCGACGGCGACACGGTGGTCGTAACCGACGTGGGCCAGCATCAGATGTGGGAAGCGCAATACTACAAGCACGAGAAGGCCCGCAGCCTGATCACCTCGGGAGGGTTGGGAACGATGGGGTTTGCCCTGCCCGCAGCGATCGGCGCGAAAGTGGCGCGGCCCGAAGCCGAAGTGTGGGTCGTGGTGGGCGATGGCGGTTTTCAGATGACGATGGCGGAACTGGCTACGATCGTGCAGGAAAATCTGAAGGTTCACATCGCCATCATCAACAATGGATATCTCGGCATGGTGCGGCAGTGGCAGGAGTTCTTCTATGACCGCAACTACGCGGCGACGCCGCTGCTGAATCCGGACTTCGCCAAACTTGGCGAGGCGTACGGCATTCGGAGCATGACCATCACTGAACGCGCGCAGGTGGTGCCGTCGGTGCGAGCCGCGCGTGAGCACGATGGTCCGGTGCTGATGAATTTCCGGGTCGAGCAGGAGGATTCGGTGTATCCCATGGTCGCGGCGGGAGCGGCGTTGCATGAGATGATCCGGCGTCCGAGCAAGATCGTGGAAACGGCGGAAGACGAGTAAACGGCGAACAGAAGGCGCCGAATAGAAGACGAATAGGGCAAAGTCCCACCGAAGACGGCAGAGACGAACATGCTGAATACATTTGTGGTTTATGTGGAGAACAAACCGGGTGTGCTGACGCGAGTGGCGTCGTTGTTTCGCCGGCGCGCGTTCAACATTGATTCGCTTACGGTCGGGCGCACCGAGAAACCTGAAGTTTCGCGTATGACGATTACCGTCGACGCCGACCGCGACCAGGCACGCCGCATCGAGGCGAATCTCTACAAGCTGGTGAACGTGCTGCTGGTGGAAAACATCACGAACCAGCCGTCGATCGTGCGCGACCTGGCGATGATTAAAGTCGCGGCCACGCATGAGGCGCGCTCGCACGTACTCGAACTGGCCAGCGTCTTCCGGGCTCGAGTGGTCGACGTTGCTCCCGAATCGCTCACCATCGAGATCACCGGAGCCGAAGACAAGATCGACGGCCTGCTCGACGTTCTGCGTCCGTATGGCGTCCTGGAGATGGTGCGCACCGGGATCGTCGCCATGCGGCGGGGAAAGTCGTCGTCCGGGGACTCGGCGACTTCGCGAAACGGAGATCAGGCGGCGAGCGGCGAGGACGTCGCGTACTCGGTCTAGGCGCTATCTTTTGCACAGCGACTCCTTCTAATCCTCATCGGGGTTAAGCCCCGTTCCTGCAGAGAGTTAATCAGGATCCAGGCAGTGGCTACGCCCGTCAGGCCACCCGCTAGGCAATACTCTTGCTCCCAGCGCAAGTTACCTAAGTTTCTCGAAATCCTTCCAAGTTGCTGTTTCTAAATGCCTTAATTGCTATTCTGACTCCTTGCGGTCCGTCCCCCGGGCCGTGGTGTGTTTTGTTCTCATGACTGGTGCAACCGGTACCGCTATACGTCTGCCCGAGCACTCGCACTCGTGGAGAAGCTTGCCCTTGTCTGCCAAGGTGTTCATTAGTCTGGTCGTAATCGCCGGACTCGGCACACTGGTCTACGGCGGAATTCACCAAAGCAGCAAGAACATCGCCGAGTTCATCTGCTACATGGGGATCGCGATCCTGGCGTCAAGGCTAAAGGTGAGCCTGCCGGGGATTACCGGCACTCTGTCGGTGAATTTCCTGTTCATTCTGGTCGGGGTGCTGGAGCTGAGTTTCACCGAGACCCTGATTCTGGGTGCAGTCTCGATGCTGGCGCAGTGCCTGTATCCGGAGCGTCCGAAAGCGATTCAGGTCACGTTCAACGTTTGTGCGGGTGCCGTCTCGACGGCGCTGGCCTACGGGATCTATCACCACCCGCTGGCCAATCAGCTGCTCGACAGCCGCCCGATTCTGCTGGGCGTCGCTGCCAGCGTCTACTTCATTGCCAACGCGGGTTCGATTGCGGCGATCATTTCGCTGAGCGAGCGCCGGCCGCTGCGGCGAATCCTGATCGATTGTTATCTCTGGTCGTTCCCTTACTATCTGGTGGGAGCCGGAATCGCAGGCGCAATTGCGTGGTTCGACGAGAATTTCAACTGGGAGACTTCCCTTCTCTTGGTGCCTGCGGCTTATCTCATCTACCGCTCGTACCGCCTCTACCTCGGCAAGCTGGAAGACGAGAAGCGTCACGTCGAGGAGATGGCGAACCTGCACCTGCGTACGATCGAGGCCCTGGCGCTGGCGATTGAAGCCAAGGATCACACCACGCACGAACACCTGCAGCGGGTTCGCATCTATGCCATCGAAGTCGCGAAGGAGCTGGGCGTGAAAGGCGACGAACTGGAGGCTCTGCATGCCGCAGCGCTGCTGCACGACATCGGCAAACTTGCCGTGCCCGAACACATCATTTCGAAGCCGGGCCGGCTTACGCCGGAAGAATTCGAGAAGATGAAGATTCACACGCTGGTCGGCGCGGAGATTCTCGAGCGTGTACGCTTCCCCTATCCCGTTGTGCCGATCGTGCGCGCCCATCATGAAAAGTGGGATGGTTCAGGATATCCGCTGGGGCTAAAGGGCGCGGAGATTCCCATCGGCGCGCGCATTCTGTCGGCGGTGGACTATCTCGATGCCCTGGCTTCCGATCGCCAGTACCGGCGTGCGCTGCCCCTGCGCGACGTCATGCAGAAACTGGCAGCGGAGTCGGGCAAGTCGTTCGATCCGAAGGTGGTGGAGATTCTGCAGAATCGCTATCAATATCTGGAGCGGCTGGCGATTGCGAAATCGGCGGAAGATCCGAACTCGCCGCTTTCGACCGCCATCAAGATCGAGCGCGGCAGCGAGCCGGCAGCCGGGTTTGAAAACACGGCGGCGCGTGATTATGCCGGGCGCGAGGCTACTTTCCTGTCTTCCATCGCGGCCGCTCGCCAGGAAGCGCAGGCGCTCTTTGAGTTGAGTCAGGATCTGGGAGCCTCGCTGAGCCTGGGCGAAACGCTCTCAGTATTCTCGGTCAAGCTCAAACCGATGGTGCCTTATGACGCGATCGCCATCTACATCAGGCGTGACGAAGAACTCGTTCCCGAGTACGTGAACGGCGACAACTATCGCCTGTTCTCGTCCTTGCGGATTCCTGTCGGGCAAGGACTTTCGGGTTGGGTGGCGCAAAACCGCAAGCCCATCATAAACGGCAATCCGTCGGTGGAACCGGGATACCTGAACGATCCGTCGAAGTTCAGTACGCTGCGTTCCGCTCTGGCTGTGCCGCTCGAGGGCGTCGCGGGCGTGATCGGCGTTCTGGCCCTGTATCGGAGCGAGCGCGATTCGTTCACCTCCGATCACCTGCGCGTTCTTCTGGCCGTGAGCGGCAAGATGGCCCTGGCCATCGAGAACGCGCTCAAGTATCAGCAGGCAGAAAACTCCGCGATTACCGACTACCTGACCGGCCTGCCCAACGCCCGCTCGCTGTTTCTCCAACTCGACCGCGAACTGGCGCGTTGCAAGCGCGATAACACCTCCCTGACCGTCATGGTCTCGGATATGGACGGCTTCAAACAGATCAATGACCGATTCGGCCATCTGGAAGGCAACCGCGTGTTGCGGCTTTTTGCCCAGGCGCTCAAGGAAAGCTGCCGAGAATACGACTATGTGGCGCGCATGGGCGGTGACGAATTCGTGGTGATCGCACCGGGACTTCCATCGGAAGCGGCCGGCAAACGGGCCGCACAGCTGCGAGCTCTGGCCAAGCAGGCCGGCGTCGAGGTGTGCGGAGAGGACATCCTCTCGCTCAGCGTGGGGCGGGCGGTGTATCCCGAAGACGGCAAGGATGCCGAGCAGTTGCTCACTGAAGCCGATCGCCGCATGTATCTGGAAAAACAGAAGCAGCTTTCCTACAAGGATCGGCGGCTCCATCCGCGGATGAAGTGCCGCGTGACGATCGAGTTGCAGACTGAGGGGGGAGGCGCGCCGCAGTTTGCCAATTTGACCGACATCAGCCTGGGCGGCTGCTACGTCGAAACCAGCACGATTCTTGGTCCAGGCAGCAAAATCAAGCTGGGATTCTCGATGGACGACGGCAGTTTGACAGCCGAAGGCGTGGTGGCGCGGCTCGATCCCGGCTCCGGCATCGCGGTGCAGTTCCCCGAAATGAACCGCGAAGGTCGCGAGCGGATGTTGAAGATTCTTGAATTCGTGCAGAAGACGACCACGTTTTACAACAACCGCTACCTCGACAGCCTGAGCAAGCAAATGAACCGGAGCTGATTGCGGGCGCACGCCAGGAGATTCAGAGGGTCCAGTTTTACGGCCGGGAGTTCTGAGCAGGGGTCTGCAGTTGCTTCAGGGTCTCGAGCAGTTCCGGATAGTCGTTCTCTCCGTCCTTTTCTGTGGACTGAATTTCCGACAGCATGCGGCGCACGGCGTCGACCATCGCGAGCAATCCGCTGGCCACCTCGGTGTTCAGTTGGAGTTCCCCATCCCGCAGGCGCGAAAGCAGGTTCTCCCCGACGTGCGCCACTTTCTCGAGGTGCGTGAATCCCAAAAACCCGGCGCTTCCCTTGATGGTGTGAATGGTGCGGAAGATCGAGGCCAGCAACTCTTTCGAGCGAGGGTCAGTCTCGAGCTTCACCAGTTCCTGGTCCAGACGGTCCAGGTTTTCACCGCTCTCAATTAGGAAATCCTTAACAATCTCGTCCATGGCCGGTCGTTCTTTCGATAGGTTGCACTCGCGGGGCCGTTAAGCAAACGGATGGGGTTCCGTAGGGACGATATAGTGCTGCCGCAGCCTGGTGGAAACATCGGTGTGGCGAGGCACAACTTGAATCGCTGAGACTTTCGTGCTCGGCCTGAGACGGGCCATGGTTAGGCGATTTGCTGGCTTGAAGCGCGCCTGTCTCCCCTTTAAACTGAACAGGATGCATGTGCACAGCCATGGCGCGGGCGGTCCGACGCGGGTGTTGAAGATCTCGCTGGCCGTGACACTAGGCTATATCGTTCTTTTGGTCGTGGCCGGAATTCGGGCCCACTCGTTGGCCTTGCTTTCCGAGGCGGGACACAACCTCTCCGACTTTCTCGCGCTCCTGCTTTCGCTGGTTGCGGTGTATTTCCAATCTCGTCCGGCAAGTTCGACCAAAACCTACGGCTATCACCGCGCCGGTGTGCTGGCGGCGCTGGTGAACGCCACGTCGCTGGTGGCGGTTTCGTTTTTCATCTTCTACGAGGCGGTGCGGCGCATTCAGCATCCCGAACATGTCCAGGCCAGCGTGATGATGTGGGTGGCTGCGGCGGGCGTGGTGATGAACGGAGTGATTGCGCTGCTGCTGTACCGCACCGGCGGCGACGTCAACATCCGCAGCGCCCTGCTGCACGAAGTGGGCGACACGTTTTCGACCGCAGCGGTCATTGCCGGCGGCTGGGCGATTCTCGTGACGGGCAACTACTGGATTGACTCGGCGCTATCGGTTGGTATTGGCGCGCTGATCCTGTGGTCGGGATTCGGGATTGTGCGCGAGACGCTGAACATTTTGCTCGAGGGCACGCCGCGGGGCATGAAGCTCGAAAAAATCGAGTCGGCGATTCGCGCGATCGAGGGAGTCAACGACGTGCACGACCTGCATGTCTGGAGCATCGGGTCGGAAACTCACGCGCTGTCGTGCCATATTTCGATTGCTGACATTCCGCCCTCGGTCAGCGAGCGCATCCTGCGCGACGTGAAGGAGTGTCTGCACCACGGCTTCCGTATTGACCACACCACGATTCAGTTCGAGCACATGGAGTGCGAAGTGGCGCGCGGCTGCGTGATGCCGTTGAGCGAAGAAGAGCACCACCATCATCACAGCAACTAGAGATGCCGCTCAGCAGAAGTTGAGAGGCCGAGCTGATCAAGGGCGTGTCTGTCTGTCGTAGATCGTTCGAACGGAATCGATGGTGTCTGCTTCTTCCGCTAATTTGTCTGGCCTGAGCCGCAAGATTCTTGGGAAGCGGAGCGCGTAGCCGCTCTCGTGGCGGTCGGACTTCATCATGTTGTTGAAAGCCACTTCGAGAACAATTTTCGGCTCGACGATTCGCCGGAATCCCTGATCTTCGATTGTGTGCTCCAGAAACCACTTCGTCATGTCAGCGATCTCGGTGTCGGTCAGGCCGGAATACGCTTTGCCGATATTTACCAATCGGGCTTCATTCGTATCTGAATCCCTGTCCCAGACCGCGAAGGTGTAATCGCTGAGGACGCCGATGCGCTTGCCGTGTCCGTACTCAACCGCGGTGACGACCACGTCGAGCGTGGCCAGTTCGCGCTTCATCTTCAGCCAGGCTTTGCCGCGCTTGCCGGGCGTGTAAGGCGAATTGAGGTCTTTGATCATCAGGCCTTCATTGCCGCGCTCTTGTGCGGCGGCGAACAGTTCTTCGAGTTCTTCGGCTGAAGCTGCGCGAAAGACCGGCGCCCGGATCACGCTTGCTCGCGCGGCGTTGTCCTCAGTATCGAATTGCAGTTGTTCTTGTCGGACTTTTCTCTGTGTCTCCGCGACTCTGTGGTGAACGACCTTGTCTGCGGTGAGAAGCTCATCCAGCATCGTTGCCCTTTCGCGCAATGGCAGGTCAATCAGCAGGCGGCCGTCAGCATACAAGAAATCGAAAGCGAGGAATGCGACTGGGATCTCGCGCAGCATTTTGTCGCTGACTTTCTTCCGCCCCAGCCGTTGCTGCAGCACGCTGAATGGCCGCGCCCGGCCCGTGGAATATTCCCAAGCCACAATCTCGCCATCGAGAATGGCGTCGCGAGGCAGGCCGGCCAAAGCGTCGGGCAATTCAGGAAACGACTCAGTGATGTCATCACGCGTGCGCGAAAAGAGCCGGACTTCGCCGCCCGATACATGCGCCTGCGCCCGGATACCGTCGTACTTATCTTCGATTGCGGCTTTTTCGAAATAGCTTAGCGCCTCCTCGGCGGACTCGACTGGGCTGGCGAGCATGAATCCCAAGGGATGGAAGAGCCGCATCCTTGCGTCGGCCAACCTGCTCTCGGCCGCCAGGCGCACCGTTTGTCCAATATCGCCGAGAAGCATGTTGGCCCGCTGCACATCTTGTAATGTCGCGCCATAGCCCTTGCCGATTGCCTCTTCAACTAGGCTTTCCTTCAAGCCGATGCGGAGATCACCGGTCACGATCTTGACGATGTATTTGGCTTCGAGCGGGGTCGAGCGCGAAAGAAGATCACGCACGAGTTCGGCCTTGGCGGCGGCCCCGCGCGCGGCGGCGATCTGGCGAAATGCTTTTTCGACTTCGATGATATGCACGCCCTGGCTGCTCCGGCTGGGAAGCACGTCTCCAGCGACCGCGCCAAGATCTCCGTGACGGCGATAGGCCGCGGTGAGTTCGGCCTCGTTCTTTCCGGCCAGTTCGGCCACGATCTGCCACAACGAACGCCCGCCGACCTGCAGCGTGGTTTCCTCCCACGCCGGAAAAGCGCGTCCGGAGAGGAAGACGGCCGACACGGCGGCTTCATCGACGCTCCGCGATTTCAGGTAGTCGGCCACGGTGGCGGTCTTGGCCAGCTTCTTGGTCGTGGCCACGATCGCCTCACAGGCCGGTGCAAACTGCCGCATGATTCTCCGTGTCCTCCGCCTCGGCTTTTCGGTAACCGTTCCGGACTAGCTCCAGAGCGCTAGCCTGTTGATAAAAGAGGAGTTCCAGACATTCCAGTCGAGCTGAAGCAGACCAGACCTGTGATACTCTATGATTTGGTGCCGTGTCCGCCTGAAGGATCATCTAACAACCGTGCGTTTCCTTAAGAATTATCTGCGATTCCTGGCCGCGGTGCAGCTGCTGCCAGCCCTTGAGAGCGGGGAAGAGACCCTCGTCGGCGGGCAGGCCGTGCTCGAGGGCGTCATGATGCGCTCTCCGCATGCGTGGGCGATTGCCTGTCGCAAGCCGACCGGCGAAGTGGTCACGATGAGCGAGCCGCTGGACCGGCCGTCGGAAAAGCACAGGTGGATGGCGTGGCCGATCGTGCGCGGAGTGATGACGCTTGGCTATGCGATGAATCTTGGTTATCGGGCACTCCGCTTCTCGGCCAATGTGGCGATCGAAGACGCGATGGAGAACGAGAGCGAAGATTGCGGGCCCAAGGCAGCCCCCAAGATTCGAAGCGAGAGCGGCAGTACCCCATCAGAAAACGCAAAATCGCAGAGCCGCGAGAAGGCCGCCACGTTGAGCAACTGGCTGGCGGCGGTGAATCTGGTCATCTCGCTAGCCTTCTTCATCTTCATGTACAAGTACATTCCGCTGCTGGCCGCGACGGAGCTGAAGAAGATTGATCCTGCGCTCGGCGGGCGCATCGTGTTTAACCTGATCGACGGCGCCATTCGGCTTGGACTCTTTCTGTTGTTTATTTGGGGCGTGTCGCTGTGGAAGGACATCCGGCGCGTCTATGAATATCACGGCGCCGAGCACAAGACAGTTTTTGCATTTGAGAACGGCGATCCGCTCACGATCGATGCGGTACAGAAGTATTCGACCTACCATCCGCGCTGCGGTACGAGTTTTCTGATGACTGTGATGCTGATCTCGATCGGGTTCTACATGCTGATTCCGTTCACTTCGTTCTGGGCGCGTTTTGCCTCGCGCATCGTGTTGTTGCCGATCATTGCGGGCGTGTCGTACGAAATCATCCGATACGCGGCCAAGCACCGCGGCTCGCTGTTCGCGCTGATGACCGCTCCCGGCCTGTGGCTGCAGCGCATCACCACCAGACCGCCGTCCGATCCGCAGGCGGAATGCGCCATTGTCGCGCTCGACCACGCCATGTCGCTCGAGAAAGAGCGCGGCGGAGAATTGGTGATTGCGTAGGGGCCCCTCCCCGTCGCACACGAGTTCCACCTCCAAGTTTCCAAAGAATAAAATAGAGTCCGCCTGCGAAAGCGCTTTAGGCCTGGCACACAGATGACGAGCAGAAGTAAATCGAACAAGTGGATACTGGGTACTGACAACTGGCTCTTATGTTTGAACGCCTCGACCAAATCGAAACCCGCTACGAAGAGCTGACCAAGGCTCTGGCGTCGCCGGAGATCATCAACGACTCGGCGAAATACCAGAAGACTGCCAAGGCGCACAGCGAAATCACGCCAGTGGTGGAGAAATACCGCGAGTACAAGGACCTGAAGAAAGGAATCGCCGACAGCAAGGCGGTTCTGGCAGAAGAAAAAGACGCGGAGATGCGCGCCTACGCGCAGGAGGAGCTCGACAAGCTGCAGAGTCGGCTGGGCGCGGTGGAAGAAGAGCTGAAGGTCCTGCTCCTGCCCAAGGATCCCAACGACGAAAAGAACGTGATCCTCGAAGTTCGGGCCGGCACCGGCGGAGACGAAGCTACGCTGTTTGCCGCGGAAATTTTCCGCATGTACACCCGCTACGCCGAGTCGCAACGCTGGAAGGTGGAAGTGCTGTCGAGTTCTGAGTCGTCGGTGGGCGGGCTGAAGGAAGTCATCGCGATTATCGAAGGCAATCGCGTCTATTCGCAGCTGAAGTATGAAAGCGGCGTGCATCGCGTGCAGCGAGTGCCGGCCACGGAGCAGCAAGGGCGCGTGCACACTTCGGCGGTGACGGTTGCCGTGCTGCCTGAAGCGGAAGAAGTGGACATCAAGATCGAAGCGAAGGACCTGCGCATTGACACGTTTTGCTCGTCGGGTCCGGGTGGCCAGTCGGTGAACACGACGTATTCCGCTGTGCGCATCACGCACATTCCCACCAACACCGTCGTGAGTTGCCAGGATGAGAAGTCGCAGATCAAGAACCGCGAAAAAGGCATGCGCGTGCTGCGCGCGCGGCTCTACGAAATCGAGATGGAGAAGCAGCAGGAAGCGCTGGCGAAAGAGCGCAAAGCCATGGTGAAGTCGGGCGATCGCAGCGACAAGATCCGCACCTACAATTTTCCGCAGAACCGGCTCACCGACCACCGCATCGGCTTCACCATCCACCAACTCGACTCGGTCATGGACGGGAAGATCCAGCCATTAATCGAAGCGCTCGTGACTCATTATCAGGCGGAGAAGTTGAAACAGGAAACGGCGAGTGTAGTTTAGAGAAAAACGTGGGCGCCCCTGCCCGCGAAGCGGGAGAGCATGACTGAACTCAACGCCACCCTGGCATCGGTCCTGGCAGAGTGTTACGCCGCGAATCTCGCACGCATCCGCGAGCTGGCTTCGCCTCTTACCGCCGCGCAGTTTTGGACCAAGCCATTTCACTTCGGAAACAGCTTCGGCCATCTCGTTCTGCACTTGACCGGGAACCTCAATTACTACATTGGCGCGCACATCGCCGATACCGAATACGTCCGTGATCGTCCGCGTGAGTTCACCGAATCGAAACCGCCTTCAAAAGAGGAAACGCTCAAGCGTTTCGGAGATGCGGTTGCGATGGTGATCGAGACGATTCACTCGCAGTCGTCCGATGATTGGGCGAAGTCGTACTCGGCTGCCGGCATTGACTCGGCCAATCGCTTAGACGCGGTCCTGCGATGCGCCGCTCACATGCAGCATCACATCGGTCAGATGGTCTATCTGGTGAACGAAGTTCGGCGGCAGGCAGCAAGCTAAACGGGGATTCAAGCCATTGTTCTAACTGCTGCTGTGGTGAAATAACTCCGTGCAACTAAAAGCTGTCCTCAGCTCGGCCGCCGCACGCCTGACCGCGGAGCAGGTTCCATCTCCGCGCATGAACGCCGAGCTTCTGCTCATGTTCACGTTGAGCTGCGATCGCGCCTATCTCTACGCGCATCCCGAGCGCGAATTGACGCCAGATGAGTCAGGCCGCTACGACGCTGCCCTCAGCGAGCGCGCCCGTGGTGTGCCCGCGCAATACATCACCGGACACCAGGAATTCTGGGGGATGGATCTCATTGTCAGTTCTGCAGTCCTGATTCCACGCCCCGAAACTGAGCATGTAATCGAAACGGTGCTGGAATTGGCTCGGCATGTGGGCGGGCAGGAGCGCCCACCCCACAAGGTTCGCATCGTTGATGTCGGTACCGGCTCGGGATGCATCGCCTTGGCTCTCGCCAAAGAGCTGCCGAATGCAGAAATCCACGCGACTGATATTTCGTCTGCGGCCCTCGAAATTGCACGCGCTAATGCCACCCGCCATCAACTCGAGAAGCGCGTTCACTTTCATGAGGGAGATCTGCTTCAGGGCCTCGGCGGAGGTTTCGATCTCGTCGTGTCGAACCCTCCTTATGTCGGCGAGTCGGAGGCTGATCAGGTTCAGTTGGAGGTTCGGAAGTTCGAGCCGCGCAATGCGGTGTTTGCCGGGCCCACGGGAACCGAGGTGATCGCGAGGCTGATTCCGCAAGCGCATACGGCGCTTCGTCCGGGGGGATGGCTTGTCTTCGAAATCAGCGGCACGATCGTGGACTCGGTGCGGCAACTGCTCAAAGGCTGGGATGAGGTGAGCATCACGCCGGATCTGCAATCGATCCCGCGCGTCGCGCGGGCACGCAAGCCGGCTTGATGTCTCTGACTTCAGGAAAGTGCGTCTCGAGAGCGTCTTCGAGGACAAGTGCGCTAGCGCCGCACCGACGCCGGCTGAATCTCCTCGACGTCGATAATGTCGGTGGGATAATTCCCTGTGTAGCAGGCCGAGCAATAGGACATCGTCGGACTCTCGCCACAAGCCTTTTTCAATCCCTGCAGCGAAAGATAGGCGAGCGAATCGGCGCCGATGTACTCGCGAATTTCTTCCACAGACTTGTTGGCGGCGATGAGCTGCTTCTTGGAAGGCGTATCGACTCCGTAGAAGCATGGTGAAACCGTCGGGGGACAGGAAATGCGCATGTGCACTTCGCGCGCGCCGGCGTTGCGAATCATGCGTACAATTTTTTTGCTGGTCGTGCCCCGCACAATGGAATCGTCAATGAGCACCACGCGCTTACCTTCCAGCAAAGAGCGTACCGGATTCAGTTTCAACTTCACGCCGAAATCGCGCACGCTTTGCTGCGGCTCGATGAACGTGCGCCCGACATAATGGTTGCGGATCAGACCGAAGCGGAACGGTATGCCGCTTTCGGCGGCGTAACCCACCGCAGCGGTGACGCCGGAGTCGGGTACAGGCACGACCAGATCGGCTTCCACGGGAGCTTCCTGCGCCAGTTGCCGGCCAAGATTTTCGCGGCTGGTTTGCACGGCGCGGCCAAACACCATGCTGTCGGGGCGGGAAAAATAAACGTGCTCGAAGATGCAGCTCGATTGTGGCGCGCTGGTGGAATAAAAGCGCGAGGTAATTTCGTCCGGCCCTACCACGACGAGTTCGCCGGGCTTGATGTCGCGTTCGTACTCGGCGCCGATCAGGTCGAAGGCGCAGGTTTCAGATGCGAAGACGATCGTGTCGCGCTTGTGGCCCTCCACGGCGCGAATGCGGCCCATGGCCAGGGGCCGAAAGCCGCGCGGATCGCGGGCGGCGAAGATGCGGTCGGCGCTCAGCATGACCAGTGAAAATGCGCCTTCCACGCGGCGCAGCGCGTCGGCCATGGCCTCGGGAAGAGTGTGCTCGCGGGAAAGCGCGATCAGATGAACGATGACTTCGGTGTCGCTGTTGGTCTGAAAGATTGATCCCTGATGTTCCAACCGCTGGCGAATCTGGGTG
Organism: Candidatus Sulfotelmatobacter sp.; assembly: GCA_030038255.1. Lineage (GTDB taxonomy): Bacteria > Acidobacteriota > Terriglobia > Terriglobales > Acidobacteriaceae > Sulfotelmatobacter. The sequence goes on from JASHPH010000386.1 coordinate 16,723, forward strand.
GCGTTCACCAAATTGCCGTTGTGCGCCAGCGCGATGGGGCCCTTGTTCGATTGCACCAGAATCGGTTGCGCGTTTAGAAGTGCCGAGTCGCCGGCGGTCGAATAGCGGGTGTGGCCGATGGCGAGCGAACCGTGCAACTGGGTGAGTACGTCCTCGGTGAAGATGTCGGCCACCAGGCCCATCGCCTTGTGCTGATGCAGGTTCAGTCCGTCGGAACTGACGATTCCCGCCGATTCCTGCCCGCGATGCTGCAGCGCATGCAGCCCGAGGTAAGCGAGTTTCTCCGCCTCGGGGTGAGCGAAGATCGCCACGACCCCGCACTCGTCATGAAATTTGTCGAGAGGAAACATTTAGCAATTAGCCCTTAGCTACAGCGATTCGTAATTCTTCAGTCTGCACTCAGACGCGATTGCAAACTCATTCTCAGTCTGCGGCGATCAACTCCGGATCCATCCGCAGCATGGACTCCAGAGCTCCTTCGTAAGCCTTAGCCAACTCAGAAACGGGTGCTGAGACGACTACTCGCCCGTCGAGCGAGATTTCCAGTTGGTCCGGAATCGTTTCTCCGATCACGTCGGCGGCAACGCCGCACTTAGCCGCTACTTCTTGGATTCGCGGAACATTGGCCGGGTCGCACGAGACCAGAATCCGGCTCGCGTCTTCGCCGAAAAGAGAAAACTCGGTCGGAAGCCCATGGGAAGGGAGATCCAAGCGCGCGCCTACGTTACCCGGGAACGCCTTTTCCGCCACCGCAATGGCTACGCCGCCATCGGAGCAGTCGTGCGCCGAATCGACGAGTCTCTGCTGAATCATTTCAATGATCGCCTTCTGCAGCCCGGCTTCTTTCTCCAAGTCGAGTTCCGGTGGGTATCCCCACAACGTGCCTAGAATCTCCTTTGCGTATTCCGACGACCCGAACTCACTCTCTGCATCGGTGATATCGCCTGCTTCCCCGGTGCGCAATAGCACGATCGTGCGTCCGGCTTCGGCGAAATGCATTTTGGTGGCCTTGTGCACGTCGTCGAGAATTCCTACGACTCCGAGGACCGGCGTGGGATAGATGCCTTCGCCCAGAGTCTCGTTGTAGAAGCTGACGTTGCCGCCGGTGATCGGGACCTCAAGTTCTTCGCATGCTTTGGTCATGCCATCGATGGTTTGCGAGAACTGCCACATGATGTGCGGCTTTTCCGGATTGCCAAAGTTCAGGCAATTGGTTGCACCGACCGGGGTTGCGCCCGAGCAAGCCACTTTGCGCGCAGCTTCGGCGACGGCGTGCATTGCGCCGACGCGCGGATCGAGATAACACCAGCGCCCGTTCCCATCGAGCGACATGGCGAGCCCGCGATCGGAGCCCTTGATGCGGATCACGCCCGCATCTCCCGCTCCTGGCGCGGCGACTGTGTTGGTCTGCACCATGTGATCGTATTGCTGCCACACCCAGCGCTTGCCGCAGATGTTCGGGCTGGAGAGCAGCCGCTTCAGGTTGGCCGTCAAATCAGAAAAGCCGCCGAGTTTGATCTGCTGCGGCATCTCGCGCGGCACCGGAGGCTCCCAGCGCGCAAACGGGCGCCTGTACACGGGCGCGTCGTCGGTGAGCGCCTGGTTGGGAATTTCGGCCATGACTTTTCCGTGCTCGAGCACGCGCAGTTTGTTGTCGGCGGTGACTTTGCCGACTTCGACGGCATCGAGTCCCCACTTTTCAAACACGCGAAATACTTCCTGCTCGCGTCCCTTCTGCGCGACTAGCAGCATGCGCTCCTGCGATTCGCTGAGCATGATTTCGTAAGGCGTCATGCCGGTTTCGCGCTGCGGCACGCGGTCGAGCTCCACCTCAATGCCGACGCGGCCGCGGGCGCCCATCTCGCAGGTGGAGCACGTCAGGCCGGCGGCGCCCATGTCCTGAATGCCGACGATCGCCCCGGTTTGCATGGCTTCGAGACACGCTTCGAGCAGAAGTTTTTCGAGGAACGGGTCGCCTACCTGCACGTTCGGTCGCTTCGCCTCGGAAGCTTCACTGAATTCTTCGCTCGCCATGGTGGCGCCGTGAATGCCATCGCGTCCGGTCTTGGCGCCGACATAAATGACGGGATTGCCCTCGCCCGACGCGCGCGCATAGAAGATTTCGTTCTTGCGCACCAGGCCGAGCGCGAACGCGTTCACCAACGGATTGCTCGAGTAGCAAGGCTCGAACTTGGTCTCACCGCCGAGGTTGGGCACGCCGAAACAGTTCCCGTAGGAGGCAATACCACTGACCACGCCGTCCAGGATGGAATGATTTCTGTGCAGCTCCTTTTGAGAAATTTCCCCCGATGGAGTGATCGGGCCGAAGCGAAGCGAGTCCATCACGGCGACCGGCCGTGCGCCCATGGTAAAGATGTCCCGGAGAATCCCGCCCACACCGGTGGTTGCGCCCTGAAATGGTTCGATGAACGACGGGTGGTTGTGCGACTCGATCTTGAAAGCGCATGCCCAGCCGTCGCCGATGTCGATGATGCCGGCATTTTCCCCCGGCCCCTGCACCACTCGCTTACTGCGCGTGGGCAGGCGCTTCAGATGCACGCGCGACGATTTGTAGGAGCAGTGCTCGCTCCACATGACGCTGAAAATGCCGAGTTCGGTGAATGTCGGCTCGCGGCCGCCGAGAAGCTGCTTGATCTTCTCGTACTCATCGGGCGTGAGGCCGTGTTGCCGGATGGTGTCCGGAGAAAAGGTAGATGTCAAAGAAGTCGCCATGAGAGGAATTTCTATTGTCGCATTTCGCGCGCCGCGAAGATAGGGTGATTACGGCCTACGGCGGGCGGTTTCCGGGTCGCTCCTGCTACGATTCTTGTGCATGAAATCGATCATCATCGGCACCGCCGGTCACATCGACCACGGAAAAACCGCGCTGGTGAAGGCGCTCACCGGCATTGACGCCGACCGACTGGAGGAGGAGAAGCGTCGCGGCATCACCATTGACCTGGGCTTCGCCCACATGGACCTGACCGGTGCCGACGGCGAAACGCTGCGCCTGGGATTCGTCGACGTTCCCGGCCACGAGCGTTTCGTTCGCAATATGCTGGCTGGCGTGGGCGGAATTGATCTGGTGCTGCTGGTGATTGCTGCCGACGAGTCGATCAAGCCGCAAACCCGCGAGCACTTCGACATTCTGCAGTTGTTAGGCGTGCAGCGCGGCATTACCGTGCTCACTAAGTCGGATGCTGTGGATGCGGAGACGCTCGACGTCGTGCGCCTGGAGGTCGAAGACTTCTTGCGCGGCACGTTTCTGGATACGCCGAAGTCGCGGGTGGTCGCTGTCAGCTCGCTGACCGGCGCAGGACTCGACGATTTGAAGGGCACTATCGTTGCCGTTGCAGCGGAGGCCGAGCCGCGCGACTCGCGCGCTCTGGCGCGGCTGCCAATCGACCGCGTCTTCACCATGAAGGGCTTCGGGACTGTGGTGACGGGAACACTAATCTCGGGAACGATCCGCAAAGAGGAAGAATTGGAAGTTTTCCCTGGCGGCCGCAGGGTGCGCGTGCGCGGCGTGCAGGTGCACGGACAAGCTGCTGAGGTAGCGATGGCAGGCCAGCGCACGGCATTGAATCTCGCAGGGGCGAGCATTGAGGAACTCGCGCGTGGCATGACTCTGGCGCCGCCAGAGACTTTCGTGACGACTGAACAGGCGGACGTGCGGCTGAGTCTTCTGCGCTCGGCACCACGGCCACTGAAGAATCGGGCACGCGTACATTTTCATTGTTACAGCGCAGAGACCATCGCCCAGATCGAGATTTATGGCAACAAGGAAATCAAACCGGGGGAAAGAGCGTTTGTGCGGCTTGTTCTAGCGGAGCCCATGCTGCTCTTGCCCGGGGATCGTTTCATTCTCCGCCAATTCTCGCCCGTGGTGACGATTGGTGGCGGCGTGGTACTGGACGCGACTCCGGTGATGGGGCCGAAGGAAATCAGGAAGACTGAAAGAACAGCGAGTGCAACAAACGCTGCGGTTTCTGAATCGCTGAAAATTCTTGAAGCTTTTGAGCGGCGAGGGGCCATCCTTACAAATCGCGTGGCCCGGCGCGGCAAGCGAGGACTCTCGCTAACCGAAGCGGTTGCTGAAACGGGTTGGCGCAGAGACGAAATTGCGGAACTGACCGCGTCTGATGCGCAAGAAGGTGTGCTGATTCGGGTTCAGAATCGACTCTTCGCCGAGCATGAAGTGAAACTCGCACAGAACAGTCTCCTCGACGCAGTCACAACCTTTCACAAGAAGGATCCGCTCCGGCCCGGCATGGCCCGAGGCGAACTGTTGGAAGACATGACCCGCGCTTTCGCGATGGCGCAGGAGTTGTTTGATGAGGCTCTTTCATCCCTGGCCAAGGAGAAGAAACTCGAGACTTCCGGCGATCTCATTCGCCTGCCGGGACACGGCGCGGTGATGAAGGATGAAGAAGCCGAGTCGAAAAAGAAAATCGAAGAAGCATTTGCGACGGCTGGTTTGAAGGTGCCCGCACTGTATGAAGTGCTGGCCGGGCTGAAAATTGACAAGGCGCGGGCCCAGAAGATTGTCACGTTGCTGTTGCGCGAGCGGGTGCTGGTCAAGATTTCTGACGAAATGGTGTTTCACCGCGGTGCCCTGGAAGATCTGCGCAAGCTCGTCGTCGCGCAGAAGTCAAAAACTCCGAAGATGGATGTGGCGCTATTCAAAGAACTGACCGGCGTCAGCCGCAAGTATGCCATCCCGCTGCTCGAATTTCTAGACCGTGAGCGCGTGACCCGCCGGGTGGGCGACGCTCGCGAGATTTTGTAGGTCGACTTTTCGAGTTGTAGGGAAAATAGGAGGAGGTCGTGAGAACGCTCGTTCGAATCATCGGTGCGGGGCTGGCTGGTTCCGAGGCGGCGTGGCAGTGTGCGCGGCGAGGCGTCGAGGTCGAACTGGTTGAGATGCGGCCAGCGAAGACGACTCCGGCGCATCAGACTGGCAATTTTGCGGAACTCGTGTGCTCGAATTCGCTGAAGTCGGACAGCGAATTCACCGCGCCGTGGCTGCTGAAGGAAGAGATGCGGCGGGCCGGTTCGTTGCTGATGGAGATCGCGCAGACGTGCGCGGTTCCCGCGGGACATGCGCTGGCCGTGGATCGCGTGACTTTTGCGGCAACAGTGACGGAAGCGATTTTGCGTGAGCCGAGGATCACGGTTCGACGGGAACAGGCAACAAGTATCAGCGAGGACGACGACGTCACCGTTATCGCCACAGGTCCGCTGACATCAGACGGTTTGGCCGCGGAAATTGCGCGGTTGAGCGTGACTGAAGAGAAATCAGAGCAGCAGGCAGGAGTGCCCGCTCCACCGACTCCAAACCTTTACTTCTACGATTCCATCAGCCCGATTGTTGAAGCGGATTCGATCGACATCACGCGCGTTTACCTGGCGGCGCGATATGACAAGGGATCGGCGGATTACATCAACTGCCCGATGAGCCATGAGGAGTACGACCGCTTCTACGACGCACTGCTGGCGGCACAGTCCGTGGAACAGCGTGACTGGGAAAAGTTAAATTACTTCGAAGGCTGCCTGCCGATTGAGGAGATCGCCCGCCGCGGACGCGACACGCTACGCTTCGGCCCGATGAAGCCGGTGGGGCTCAAAGATCCGCGGACCGGCAAAATGCCGTATGCGGTCGTGCAGCTACGTCAGGAAAATCTGCGGGCCGATGCATACAACCTGGTCGGCTTTCAAAATCACCTGAAATTTGGCGAGCAGGCGCGGGTACTGCGGCTGATCCCGGGGCTCGAGAACGCGCGTTTCCTGCGCTACGGCCAGATTCACCGCAACACCTACATCAATGCGCCCGCGCTGCTATGCGAGACGCTGCAGATGAAGATGCACCCGCGGGTGTTTTTCGCGGGTCAGATTTGCGGCGTCGAAGGCTAC
>JASHPH010000387.1 GCA_030038255.1 Candidatus Sulfotelmatobacter sp.
TACGAAGTCAACGGTCGCGAATACATCGCTTTCTGCGTCGCGGGCGGCAACGGCACGATGGCCCCGCGCAATCTCCCGCCGCCGGGTGAAAACGCCTACGTGGTGTTCGCGCTGCCGGCGAAGAAATAGAATTCGGTGCCGCTGTCGGCCCAACCAGCCAGTCGGCGCATTTACAGGGTTTGCCCGTGCTGAATGGAATGGAGCAGGAAGGCGCGGGCGTGGCGTCTGCACAAAAAGGATGAACAAACCGGCTCGCACCGGAATGTACTGTATATGGACTTCCTGCGAATGCCACGTCGTCACCAGCCTGTCCTTTTCCTTCTCTTCGCCGCATCTGTCGGAATCATGCTCGGTCAGCAGCCATCCGGCGAGCTTCGTCTGACGGTTCAGGATTCGTCGGGCGCCGGCATGCAGGCCTCCGGAACGTTGGACGACCATGCATTTCAGACTGACGCACAGGGTCAGTACGATTTCCGCAATCTCGCTCCCGGACGGCACAATCTGCGCGTTTCGAAGAATGGTTTTGCAGCCCAGGTGGTGTCGGTCGAGATCGGGACCGGCGGTGTCGCGGACCAAACGGTGAAGCTCCAACTGGCGGGTACGGCCAGCAGCGTGGACGTGGTGGATACGACTCCGCTGGCCGGGGCCAACCTTGCCAAGGATCAGATCGCTGCGCCTGTGCAAACGGCGACGGCCGCCGACATCGAGGAAAGCGGGGCCCTGGATCTTTCCGATTTTCTCAATCGGCGACTGAACGGCGTATACGTGAACGAGAACGAAGAGAACCCGTTCCAGCCTGATATCAATTTCCGCGGTTATACCGCTTCGCCATTGCTCGGGACGCCTGAAGGCCTCTCCGTTTATGTCGACGGTGTGCGACAGAATCAGCCATTTGGAGATGTGGTCGCCTGGGACCTGATTCCCAGGGGAGCCATCGCCGAGGTGTCCCTTGTGCCCGGATCGGATCCGTTATTCGGACTCAATACGCTGGGCGGCGCGGTATCGGTGCAAACGAAGGATGGCGTAAGCTATCCGGGTTTTACAGGACGGGCGCTCTACGGCAGCAGCGGACGCAAGGAAGTCGACGGCACGTGGGGCGGCGGAAAGGCGACGGGATTCAACTGGTTCCTGGCGGGAACCGGATTCCACGAATCGGGCTGGCGCTACGCTTCGGTCTCCGATGTGAAGCAGGGATATGTGCGGCTGGGCTGGAGAACGGACAAAACCGATCTCGCGCTCACGACAACTTATGCATACAACACGCTGGGCGGCAACGGCATTCAGGATTACCGGCTCCTGGATGAGAACTATACAAGCACGTACACGCCCGGTGACGTGATCGCCAATCGAGCCCCTCTGTTCAACTTTGTGGCGCGCCATACCTTCACTGAAAACCTCACATTTTCAGGCAATGCGTGGTTCCGGAACATCCGCACTTCGGAGATCAATCCGAATTTCAATACGGACGTTTTCGGGAACGAAATCTATCAGCCGAGCGCGGCGGAGCAGGCTACACTCAGCGCTGCGGGAATCACGGGTTTCCCGGCCAGCGGCGCCGACATCGCCAACACGCCGTTTCCGTCATACCCGTGCATCGCTGAAGCGCTCACCCTGGGCGATCCCGATGCGGTGTGCGACGGACTGACAGTCTATTCGAAAGAAGTGCAGAACGATGTCGGGTTTTCGGGCCAGTTCACCTGGATCACCTCCTCCCGGGCAGGGCGTAACCAGCTGAGCGCCGGCGGGCTGTGGGATCACGGCAGCATCGACTATACGCAGAACTCGGTCTATGGCTACATAAATCCGAACTTCTCGATCACGAACGTACCCGCGTGGCAGGACGGCTCGACGCTCGACGACAACGGCAATCCGGTGGTTTCGCAGGTGAACCTTCACGGCGTGACACCGAACTGGAGTCTCTATTTCAGCGACACTCTGACGTTGCGGAAGAATCTGAACCTGACGGTGTCGGGCCGCTACAACCGCGACACTGTGAACAACCTGGATCGGCTGATTCCCATTCCCGGGCCGGGATCCCTCACCGGAGATTATGTTTTCCAGCGCTTCAACCCGGCGGTTGGGCTGACCTGGAGCCCGTTCTCAGAGGTGAACGCCTACGCGCGTTTTTCGCAGGGCAGCCGCGCGCCGACTTCGATCGAACTGGGCTGCGCGGACCCGGCGAATCCCTGCGCGCTGCCCAACGCGCTGTCATCGGATCCGCCGCTGCAGCAGGTTGTGACCGACACATTGGAGGCCGGACTGCGCGGCAAACCGGAGAATGCTGGTTTCGTACACAATCTGAACTGGAACGTCGGCGCATTCCGCGGCGAGAATCACAACGACATCCTGTTCGTGTCGTCGGTCCTGCTGGGAACCGGCTATTTTCAGAATTTCGCGAAGACACTGCGTGAAGGGGTCGATGCCGACCTCGACGGGCGTATCGGACCCGTGACGTGGGGGTTCGATTACACGTTCCTCTCGGCGACTTATCAAAGCACCGAGACGCTGGATGGCTCGGCAAATAACA
>JASHPH010000388.1 GCA_030038255.1 Candidatus Sulfotelmatobacter sp.
GCAAACCGAAGAATTCAGCTGCAAAGAATGCAACCGCAGCAGGGAGGACTCCGACCAGAGTCCCCCACAGAATGACTTGAATCTTGCGCCGCGCATCAGTGGAGGTGAGCACGACGGCATTACAGATGAGGGAAACGAGGCCTAACACGACCAGCAGGTAATGGAGAGACGAGACGACGTGGCCCGCCGTCGGAGTCGAGAACCATGCCGGGGCCACAGCCCTGCCAGTCTCCTTCAAGAAAAATCCGGGCACAGCTAAGATCGCTGTGATCAGCAACGCAGCCCATTTCAGCCATGGCAGACGGCGGTCAATCGGGGACTTTGCCGGAAACACAGCGAAGAAGAAATAAAAAAACGCTGTGACCATGCTGCTGAAGATCTCGTGGTACGCGATGGCGATTGGCCGCAAAAAACCGGGCACTGTGCCAAATGAGCCGGCAAAGTCTGGAATGGTGATAAACCCGCCAAATATCAGAGCCAGGAGCCAGGCATTCGGATCCCCCACGCGGAGAAACAAAACAGCAAAACCCACCGTCAAAAACACGAATGGATACAAGTGCATGATCTGCTCACCGACGCTGCGCATGACTCCAGCTTCTGCAGCACCGGCTTCACTCGAACGAAAGGTGGCGTGAAGCACAAGGGGCGTCGAATCTCCCCGCCTCCGGATGGTCAACTCGATGTGATCTCCGGGTTTGTGCCGTGCCCAAACCCGCGTGATTCCGTCCGGACCCTCGAGGGGATTGCCGTCCAAGGCAATGATGCGGTCGCCAGGCCTCAGGCCTGCTCGATCGGCCGGACTCTGTGGTCGTACGCTCTCAATGAACTGACTGTTATCCTCGGGGACGTAATGGTTCTCAAAGCCCAGTTCGACGAGTACTCCCCGGGTGCCGTACACGGTCCACAATCCGGCATAGAGGAAGGCCGCGACCGCAAACACAGTTGCCAACGCAGTAAGGAGCGGTTTGGGCAATGGCGGGAAGCCCCGCATACGAATCACCTGCGCCTCCTATCGACCTACTCATATCTGAGCGATTCGATGGGTTCCAGGCTCGCAGCACGGACGGCTGGCAGCATTCCACTGACCAGCCCTACCAGGGTAAGCACCGCGATGGCAATCAGCACCGTCGCGGGGCGAATGACCAGCTCGATGTCTCCGCCTTCCCCGTGCGATGCCATCGCACTGTAAAACGTTAGCCTGCCTGCGCACAACGCGAGCGAATATGCCAGTGCCATCCCAAGGATGCCGCCGATAAAACTGATGGCTAGCGCTTCCGCCAGAAATTCAAAGAAGACGTGTCTGCGTTTTGCGCCGAGCGCCATCAACGTGCCGATTTCGCGCGTGCGATGCGTCACCGAAACCAGCATGATATTCATCAACCCCACTCCGCCAATGCCGAGTGTCAGAGCGCCGATAAATCCCAGCAAAATGCGCAAGCCGAGCGTCAGAACCCGGAATTGATGCACTTGCACCATGAGGCTGAAGATGTTGACGGCGCGCCGGTCCGAGGGATCAAATTTGTGCTGTTCGGCCAGCGTGGAGCGAATCGTCGTTTCCAGCTGGTTGTAGTCCTCAGTTTCGTAGCCAATCCAAATGGCATTTAAGTATTTCGTGTCGGTGAGGGTGCGAAGAGTCTTGAAGGGGACATACACGACACGATTCACTTCATTGTCTCCCTCCTGCATTTTCGGTTTGAGCACGCCGATGACGTCGAAGCTGACTCCATTCAGACGGATATTCTCTCCGATGGCATTTCTCCCTGAGAACAGCTTGTCTTTGGCTTCCCATCCGAGCACGGCCACGCGAGCCAGCTGTAATTCATCGCCAGCGTCGTAGAAGCGGCCCTCGTCGATCTCCAGGACCTTGATTTCGACCGCATTCGGCGTGGTTCCGAGCGTCACGAATTCAAATGTGCGGTTGCCGTACTGAATCAGGGGCCGGATGGAGGCTTCCGGTGCAATTCGCGTGATTTGGGGAATGCCGCTTAGCAAATCCACGTCATCGAGCGTAAGCCGCACGGGAAAGCCCGCCTTCTGTCCGCCTGCTTGCACGGAGGTCCGGCCCGGAAAGATGATCATCGTCTTCATGCCGAAGCTGGCGAAAATCGCGTTGATGGCATTTCCAAATCCGTTGCCATAGGCGAGCAGTAAAACGAAGGTTGCGATCCCCCACGCCATTCCGACGATGGTGAGCACCGTCCGCCTGCGGTTATAGCGCATGGCATCCCAGGATTCGTGCAGGAATGCGCCGATCATTGCTCACGCCTCAGCGCTTCTACTGGTTGAAGGTTCGCCGCCTTGTAGGCCGGATAAAGTCCGGCGGCAATCCCTGCCAAAGCCAAACTTCCGATCGCAATCAAAGCGGAAGATAGAACGATGCAGGGCGGATCAAATCCTTCCGCATTGGCAGGCATGCTCTGCAGCACCGCGATCAGGCCGGCCGCTGCCGCCACCCCGATGCCGCCGCTGAACCCAGTGATGGTCAGGCCCTCAAGAAAGAACTGCACCAGTATGCTTCGCCTTGTCGCACCTACTGCTTTTCGCAGGCCGATTTCCGGTGTGCGTTCACCTACGGAGACGAGCATGATGTTGATCACGCCAATCGCGCCCAAGGCCAGCGTCACCAGACCCACGCTGCCCAGAAACGCGTCCATCAAGTCGAGCACTTTGCCTATCATCTTCGACTGCTGAATCGTGTCCCATCCGTCGAACGCATCCTTGTCGCGGTAATCAAAGGAATGATTGTGCGCGATTACCTTGTGAACCTCGAGCTCTGCCAGTTTGTATTCATCGCGCGTGCGTGGACTATAGTTCAAAAACGAGATGCATCCTCGCCGGTTCTCGCCTGGCATCGCGAAAAAAGTTGACATGGTGCGGAATGGAATGTACGCGCGCATGTTTGTGGCATTGTTGTCGCCATGGCCCACGCGCTTCAGCGTCCCGATGACAGTGAAAGGAACGTCATTGAGAATCACACGCGCATCGATGGGTGGCTGGCCGGGAAAGAGGTGCTTCTTGAGTTCGTCGCCGAGCACGATGACATTCCGTTTTTGTTGCTCGTCGCTCCAGTTGAGCCAGCGGCCTTGCTCGATGGGCAAATAGCGTAACTCGCCATACTGTGGTTCTACTCCTGTGATCTGCCCGTTAGCGCTGGCGAATTCGCTGACGGCGCGGGCATCGTCGCGGACCAGCACGGGCACTGCGATTCTGACGTATGGTGCGTGGCTTGCGTCCAGATAGTCCTGGTAGGTGAGTAGGTACATGCGGCCCGATCGCAGGCTGCCCTGCACTGCCGGAGCGCGGGCCGGATAGAGGAACATAAGATCCCGGCCCAACTCGTCCAGTTCGCGCTGATTGCGGGAACGAAAACCCTCCCCCATGCCAACCAGCAGCAGCAGCGAAGCCACACCCCAGGCGATGCCAAACATGGTCAGCACGGAGCGCATTTTGTGCGCCCACAGTGAGCGGGCGACTTGGCGAATAACGTCAGCGCCAACTTCGAGCTGGCGCTGAATGCGGAACCGCGGACGAGGCGGGACGAAACGACGAGCGGCAAACGTATGCACGACAGCAGGAGCAAGAACTTCCGGCGCTAATGGCTGGACGGACACACATTTCCTCAGTCAAAGAATAGAAAATCTCGATGTCTACGGGCTGTGACTGGACGCACGTACTACCGGCGTCAATGGGAAATTGCCGGCAATCCGGTGAGTGAAGAATCGGCCGGTTGCTCAAGGTAACAATGCAAGCCGTTCTGCAGAACACGCCCACGGAACGCTCTGTTTACGGAGTCAATGACACCGACTCAACTCGCCGCGGATGGAATCGCTTGCGCAGCGCGTAATACTCATTGATCGGCCGGTCGTCGGTAAGTGGCGGAGTGTCGGGGGATAGTGAGGTCAGCTGCTCAATCGGCAACTCGTTGGCGAGAAGCGTCGTGAGTTGAAGATTGTCGGCTGCGACTGCATCGTCATTCGGCGATTCCCACTCGGCCAGATCAGTGATTGCCTTCGCAGGCATCCGCTGCAGTAACTCAGCGGCGCTGCGCTTGGGAATCGGTTGATCGCTGCACAGAAAATGAATCCCGAATTCATCCAGAAAAGCCCGCATGTAGGGAAAGGAATTGCGCAACGAACGTGCGACCGCCGTCACATCGACCGGGTCATCCTGCGGCCGGGTCGGCAACCACTGCTGCAGAATCCCTCCCGGACGCAGCCTGCGGCGCGCTGCGCGGTAGAACTCTTCCGAATAGAGCAGGCTTGATCCTGCAGCCTGGAGCGGCGGTGGAGGGTCAATTGTAATTACGTCGTATTGCTCTGTTGTGCGCTCCAGGAAGCGGCGGCCGTCGTCGATGACCACGTGCGACAGGGGCGAAGCCAGAACCTGGTCCCCGTCATCGTGGTAGTAGCTGAACATGCGTGGCACGCTGGGCACCAGTTCGGCTGCCGTGACTGGGATGCCCCACGAGCGCAGCGAGCGGAAGGTTGTGCCCATGCCAAAACAAATCGCTAACGCATTCTGCGGCGGCCGGTCTAACTCGGCCAGCGGAACATGCGCCATTATTTTGGTGATCGGCGTAAGGAGCGTCATGCCGTAGCCGTTGACCAGAAGTTGCTTTCCCATGCCAGTTCCGGTCGCAATCACAGTGGCTGTGGGATCACGCAGGACGCGCCTCTCCGGGAACGCTTCCTCATAGCCTTTGCCTGCGATGATCAGCCCGAATGCAATCCCCATGCAGCCACTGATGGCGACACGCGAAGCGAGTCGCAGATCTGCTCTGCGCAGCGGCGCCAGCCCGATCACGAGCCAGGGCAAAGTCAGCAGGACCAGCGCCCATCGCTCGCTGACGATCGGGAGCAATCCAAATCCGGCCAGCAACGGACCGAGAATGCAACCGACAATGTTGGTCGCGTAAGCTGCGCCAGCCTTGGCCGGATTGCCCCCGGAAAAGCGATCCACCAGCATGGGCGTGATGAAGCCGAGCAGCCCGGTGAACGGTGCAACCCCGATGAGTAACCGCGGTAAGCGTGTGATTTGAATTCCCGGGCCCGCTACGACCAGCGGAAGCAGTGCGCACGCCGCCAGCAAACTCCATATCGCTGGACTTTCCTGCGTTCGCCGCTCACTCCACCGGCGATAGACCACGGAGCCGATGAACGTGGCCAGCAGATAAACTCCCAGGATCGACGCGAAGGCGTAAACCATTGTGCCGAAGTAAGGTGTGTAATTGCGTACCCAGATCACTTCCATGGCCATGCTGGTAAGGCCGCTCAGAAACAGGAGCGCCAGGATCGCCGCATTCGTCGATGACGGTTCGGACGAAATCGCCGTTTCTTCAGCAGCCGGCTCGCGTTGCGGCAGATACCAGGACAGGGCAAGGGCAGAGATCGCAATCAGGGTATTGCATGCCGAGCCTACTCGCAGCGTTCCGCGAAATCCGAACAGCTCGATTAGAAACAGAGGGATCGTCGTTCCCGCGACTGCGCCTCCAACGTTCGCCATGTAGAGATAGCTGAACGAGCGTCGCGTTTCCTGCGGAAATGTCTGCCCGATGGCGCTCATCGCCACCGGTACCGTAGCTCCCATCAACGCACACCACGGAAGCAGCGTGAACGTGATCCATAGGCCCGCCACGAAGTAGTAGATGAGCGAGGAAGAGAGCAGGGAGGCTTCCAGAACTCGCCGGCCCCAAAGCAGTATCAACTGCACGAGAATGCCCGACACGCCGATCAGCAACTCGATGAGCGCGTAGAGACGGAGGGCGGAAAATCTTCGGCTCCTGTGGCGCTCGCGAAGCCATCGTCCACTCGCCCACGAGCCCAGACCCAGGCCGGCCATGAACACCGAGAGCACGATTGAGACCATGGCCGTGGTGACTCCGAACTGGGCCATGGAGAGCCGCAACCACACCAACTCGTACAGTACGCTGCAAAATCCTGAAACAAAGAAGAAGATGAAGAACCAGTTCATGAGCTCCCGCGGCCTCGAACTTCGCGACCGCAACGCACGAGTGTAGAAGGATTGCCTTTCAGCCGACAAGTTGACAGCGTGGCTCCGCATAGTTCTTTCGTTCGGGCAAACCCCTAGCGCCAGCCTCCGGACCCCGTTGTCAATCCAGACTCTTTCACGTAGGCTTGCCCGCATGAAAAATCGTGCCTTTCTTGTCTCGCGAATCCCAGCCTCGCGTCTGCGTGAGTTTTTGGGGGCTTTGTGCCTGATCTGCATTGCGACCGTCTGCTGCGCACAGAACTCCTCCACCAGTTTTTCCTTGCAACAAATCTTGAGCTCGCCCTTCCCCTCAAATCTCGTCGCTGCACCACAGGCGGGCCGAATCGCCTGGATCTTTTCGTTTAAGGGAGATCGCAACGTCTGGGTCGCGGATGCCGCCAACTTCGAAGCCCGGCAAGTGACGCACTACACCGGCGACGACGGCATGCCCATCGCCGCGCTCAAGCTGACGCCCGACGGGCGCACCGCCGTCTACGCACGCGGCAGCGAGACCAACGGTGCCGGC
>JASHPH010000389.1 GCA_030038255.1 Candidatus Sulfotelmatobacter sp.
CCTCCGGTCCATATAAGGAAATCTGGAATTCGTTCGTCGGCTACACTTCCGCAAAATCCAATCAACTGGTACCTGCATACACCTGGAGCGGCAACGTCGCTATCGCGGGCAAAATCAATAACGGCAAGGATCCCTGGTCGGACATGTCCACCCGCGACCTCAACGAATTCTCCTCCCAGATGCCCGGTTCCGACATCTGGATCAAAGGCAAGACCATGGCTGAGCGAGAGCACGAGGCCGGGTTGCTGAGCGTGGTTGACAACGACTATACCGTTACGCGAACGGCTCAGAATTCCACCAGCGCCGGAGCATCTCTGCCGGAACTGGAGGCGGCTATGGGCATCGTTTCCGATGTCAGGACATCCTTCGCTGAAGGCTCGGCGCGCTTTCAGTACCTCGCGCCGGATGCGCGCGCCTGTTCGGTCGATATATCGAATCAGAGCGCGCAAGGTACGGCCTGGCGCAGAGTGAAGGATTCCGGTGGCGATCGGGCACGCCGGGTTGTTATCTCCGGATTGAATGCCGGCGACCATCAGTACCGCATTCTCTGCTATTACGACCAGAACGGTCCGTGGTTTTCCTTTCCTTCCGACCGCACCAATCTGCTCACGCATGGAACGATCCCGCGGCAGTGACAGCCGCGGGATATCAGGTCACTCCTGCTGTTTGCTTCCTTAGGAATCTGCGCTCGAGGCGCGCGCGTAACCTGAGGCAGGGCCCTTCGACCAGAAGATACGAAGCGAGCGCTGCGCCGAACATCATGACCAGGTTGAGCGGAAATGCCGACAGCACATTGTGCAGGCCGTAAGTGAAAAGCTGCTGCCACAGGTACAGCGAATAGCTCAGTATTCCCACAAACGCTGCTGCGGGCAGATTCAGCAGTCGTCCCGTTCGGCCGGCGGGGTGCAGAATGGTCCAGTGCACGAGGGCGGCGATAGCCAGGTTTTCGATCGGCTGGCCCACTACCCATTCCAGCTTGGTTGACGGAATGTTATTGGCGAGCAGGATTATCAGGGGCAGCAAAGCGGGCCAGCGCGAATCAAGGAAGCGGCGGTAAATCGGATTCTGCTCCAGTTCCTTCGCCATCAACGCCAGCAGACATCCGGTGCCGAGGATATCCGTATAGATCACGAATTCCATCGAAGACCCGGCTGCGGCCGACGCCAGCCGCAGAAATGGAACGGCAATCAGCACACCGATGAGAGCTTTTACGGCTCGCCCCTTGCCCAGAAGTCTGAGCGTCAGGGGCCATAGGAGATAGAACTGCTCTTCCACGGCCAGCGACCACAGATGCCCGAGCGCATACGATCGCCCGTAGTAGTAATTCATGCCGTACAGATATGCAAGAGGAAGATCGTATTGGTGGAGCTGAACCAGGCCGGCTAAGCCGAGCAAGGCGCACACCGTGATGAAGAGATAAGCTGCCGGAAAAAGCCTGAGACCTCTGCGAAAGTAAAAATGCCCCAGCGAAATCGTTCCTGTGGCGCTCAGCTCTTTCATGAGTATCGTCGTGATCAGATACCCGGAAATGACAAAGAAAACACGCACGCCCAGAATCCCCAGGTCGAGGCGGGACACTCCCGCCGCCAGCCTCGACGGATGAGTTTCGGCCAGGTGCGCGACGATCACGAGGCCAACCGAAATGGCCCGAAGACCGTCGAGACCCGGTATCGACCGGCTTGAGCCAAACGCCCACGCGCGCAGCCCGGTGAAGATCCCCGCGAAAGTGAGTCGCTCAGTTTCCGTGCGCATGCGGGACCCGGCGAATCTGCCTTACTCGCGCACGCTGACGGTCAACGGCCGCCCTCTGGAAAGCGACTTTCCGGTGGCATCGTAGTATGTCAGCGTCATCGCGTAATCGCCGACGGGCGCCGAAAATCCGCAGGGGGAATTCGTGCAGGTCTGGGTGATCGGCGCTCCGGAGACCGGTTGCAGCACCACTCCCACCGTGCTCGCGTTGGGCACAGCAGACGCCCGAAACTGAAGAAAAATTCGCCCCACTCCATTGGAGAGGGTGGTAAAGCTGCCGTCAGTGATCTGATCGGGCGTGTACTCGGTATAGAGCACTCCGTCGTTCACCTGCTCGAAATAGCAAAGGATCCGGTACTGATAGACGGCGCGGGCTGTCAGCCCGGATACAACGAGCGTACGGGCTCTGAGCCCTCCGGAATCGGTTGAACGAGACCAGTTCACGCCATCCGGACTCACGTCAACCGAGCAAGTCTTTGAATCCGGAGCCGTGTAGACAAACTGGACCGCGCCAGGCATCAGGAGCAAAGGCTGAACTCCGGTGACATACCCGGCATCGCTGTATAACTGCGTGTAATCGACACCCTGGCCGCCGGCCGTGTATGCGTTCGGCGTCAGGATCTGATAGTTCCACGCGGCGGGATTGGCGAAGCCGATGGCGGCCTCCCGCGCGGCAATCGTGTTTCCCGGAATGTAGGTGTCACCGGGCGGCATCTTCGCGGCCATGGACTGAACCTGGGCCTGCGTCAGGTCCGTGGACATCCCGTACGCCCCTCCATACCCGCCGACCACAAGGTTGTTTTTCCAGGTGTAAGCTCCCTGCGTCACGCTGGCGCCGATGTTCACGAATGTTTCATCCATGAAGCCTTTGAAATTCGGGACGGTTGTGAAGGTCGGGTCGAAGTCGATCGAGTAGGAAGCGCCGGGGGTCACCTCGTGACCCGTGTACCCGGTAAGCGGCCAGTCACCCACAACACCGCCCCAGTAGACATTCGGGCTGCCGGTGGACGCCCCGGCCGAGAGGTACAAAATGTTGTCTTCGAAGTCGAGAAGACTCCCCAGTGCGGTGCCCCCGCCGATATAAAACCAGACCGGCATATCGCCCTTCATGATGCCTCCGGTGTTGTTCCGGATCGTCACATTCTGGCAGCCGGGACGAATGACGAAGTAGGGAGACTGAAATCCCGGGCAGCTGATGTAATCGCAGTAAAGCGACCGCCCCAGATCATACATGAGGTTGTTGGTAATGGAGACCCTGGACGTGATCTGCGGGTCGAGGTCGCCCAGTCCGTTGTCCGAGGGCGAGATCCCCATGCAGTTAACGCCTTCGCGGCCGTGGCGGATGATGTTGCTGCGAATTGTCACGTCGGTAATTCCTGAACTCAGAGACTCAGGCAGATACTGCGGTCGCCCCGAAACAAAAATCGCCGGATCGTCGTTCTGAAAAGACCATGAATAAGAGAACACATTTCCGGTCAGGTTATAACGATGGCCACGCTTCATCTCAAAATGCTGCCGGACATCGAAGCGCCAGCCGACCCAGTTCGGATCGCCCGTGAAATAATTTTTGGGCCAGATGTTGTGGTTATGCGTATAGGTCACATCGTCGTTGGCGTAG
Organism: Candidatus Sulfotelmatobacter sp.; assembly: GCA_030038255.1. Classification (GTDB taxonomy): domain Bacteria; phylum Acidobacteriota; class Terriglobia; order Terriglobales; family Acidobacteriaceae; genus Sulfotelmatobacter. The sequence goes on from JASHPH010000389.1 coordinate 3,368, forward strand.
TTGGAATATAGTGCATCGACGTAGAAGCCTTCTCCCACGCCGTCCATGTAATTATTGTCAAAAACATAGGGCCCGCCTTCGCCCCTGGGATCGGTGAACTGGATTCCCGCGGCCATAACGTAACCGCTGGTGCAGGTCTCACAGTTGGTGTTCCAGCTCAGGCCATTGAAGCCGCCGTTGGAAATCTGGCCGGAAAACAGCTGGAGAGCGTTGCCGGGAGTTCCTGGCCCCGGGGTCTGGACGGCCGTGCAACCGGAACACGCGATGGAAGCCGACCCGGATGTGCTGGTGGCGTACTGAATTTCGAAGTGATCTTTGTACAGATTGCCCACTACGCTTCCCGAATAATTACCGGTTGTGCTCAAGGTGGCTGTGGCGGGCCCAGTCATTCCGAGCATCGGAGTCGATGCCTGAAAGCGGTAATTATTGGCAGGCATCGTCATGACGGAGCCGTTGGAATTAAGGGTCCCGGTGTACAGCGGCCAGGCCGTTAATCGCCACGTTTGGACCTGCGAAATATAACAGTTGACCACCGCCTGGTAGTTCCCGCCGATTTCAAGAGCCTGCCCCTGCCTTAAGGGCGGCTGGCCACCGTGCATATACAGCCGGTCCAGAACCAGGTAAGCGTTGTTGGTGTTCTGATACTGCGAACCGACGCGGAAAAAATAAGTGAACGCCGTCGGGTCAACGGCATCGGTCGGATTCGTATAAGCCGGCGAAGGCGTCATCTCCAGCGTTTCGAACCAGAAGTGATGCACGCCCGGCGTGCCCTGTTCCGCATCGAACACCTGGCCCGCGCCCACCTGCCTCGGCGTCGGCTGCTGCATATACAGCTTCGCCATTTTGGACGACCACGCAGGAGTAACGCGCACACCGAAAGGAGGGAAATCCGCCGACGACACCGATTTCGTCCGGAAGACAATGTATCGGTGCGCAGGGGAATTGATGTTGCCTCCCGCCTGCGGATCCAGACCTTTGTACGGCAGAATGTAGCCCATGTAGTTATATGTGCTCTGATAAGGAACCACACAAGTGGAGCCCTGGGCGAACTCCAGCACCGAGCCGTAGCCGATTTCGTTCAGTATCGTCGTAATTGTGTCGCCCGAATTGACGCTCCAGCCATCGGGGCTGCTGACCGCCTGGAGTGCGACGCATTCACCCATGGCGCCGCCGGGCACTCCTATCGGAATAATCGTGTACGCCGATGTGTCCGGGTGCGAAGGATTCCATGCGGCGGGCAGCGCGGGTGGCTCCAGCTGTTGGTTCGTGCCTGTGGTGATGGTCTGCTCCACCGCTCCACATGCCGGCGTGGCGCAGAGGTTGTTGTTATCGCCCGAATCCGGACGCGCCGTGGCCAGCACATAGTAGGTGGTCCCCGGCGTCAGTCCGGCCACCGTCAGCGAAACGGCGGTCCCCTCCAGCGACTTTGTGTTGTAAGGATATGTGCCACTGGAAGTGCCATATTGCACTGCGATCCAGCTGGCCTGCGCGGTGTTGACGAAAACGCGAAACGAAGTGTTGTCCGTCGCGGAGGTGTCGAACGTAACGGACGTAATCGTCGGCACCTGTGCGTCGGCGACGGGGCCGAAAGCTCCAAAAAGAAATAAGAGACCCGCGCAACACAGGTTCCGGCGTGGCGTGGGTTTTCTCATCTTTGTGGTGCTTTTGGAATCTTCTCCACGATACAAAGATGGCTGGGAATTGTATGCATCCCGAAGGTTAAAAAATAGCATAAGGCCTCAAAACTCCATTCAAGTCTTTTATTTTCATTCGGATTGCTGGTTTCTACCGCATTTGTCGGCGGGAGTGAAGTGTTATTGGACGGTCCAACTCAGCAGCTGGCAGTTCACTGGCTGGCCGTTCAGTCCGGAGGCCGCGAACATCCAGGAGTCGGGCGTATAACCGAGGTAGCGGGTGTTCATCTGCGTCCAGACCAGTCCTTCGGTGCTGTAGTAGAGGGTCAGAACGGAGCCGGAAAGATGCAGCTTGAAAAACACCATTCCCTGAGCGCCGCCGGCGCCGCTGTTTCCATCGAAATCTTTGCCGCCGGCGACGCCATTGGCCCCCGTCCACTGAGTTTCTTCAAGCCATCCTGAGCCGTTCAGGAGCTGAAAAATTCCGTTTCCGTGTTTGTTGGACGAGAGCAGAACTCCGACACCGCAAAACTGATACTGACCAGTTAACACCTCTCCGGCAGTCACCGCGGCTGTGAGTGTGGAGGTTCCGCCGAGGCTTCGGTACTGAGCGGCAACTGAATTAGCCGCCTGGCTGTAAGCTGTCGCGGAAAGACTAAGCGCACCGCCGAGACCGCTCGTCGTAAACCCCGATCCGTTCATGTTGACGCCTGTCCAACCGGTTGCCGGCGGTATGGTCGCGGCAAATCCGAACGGGAGATAGTAATTGGATCCGATCTGAATATAAGGAGCCGCGGCCGCAGCTGCGGAAGCGCCGCCGGATCCGGATCCCTGCAACTGGGTCCAGACTCCCGATGCGGTACAGATATAGAGATTCTGGCCCGCCGTCGCATCCGAGGCAAAATACTCCTCGCCCACTGAGCAGGTGGTTGGCATGGCTGCAGTCAGCCCCGTCGGCGCCGGCAGCGAATGCTGCACACTCGAGAAATCCTGGGTTCCCGTGGTGAATTTGTTGCTCTGGTTCGTCTCCACGACGGTCGGTGGAAGCGAAGCCGATCCGATACCCGTTCCCGCGCCGCCGCCGAGGATTTCCCAATAGGGACCGCCGGCAATGAGCGAATTGTATGCCAGCGTCAGGTTCTTGTGCGGCGTGTCGCAGTCGCCCGGCACAACCAGTCCGCCACCCGCTTCGCGGATCGGCATCGGAGGAAGGCCATTCACCGAGATCGTCGGGTTCCCCGTGCAGGCGACATCGGGCTGCCAGTTGATTCGCATGCCGTTGGCGTATGCGGAAAACACGGTGGGCGTGGAGCAGGTGTAGTTCACCGATTGCCCAGCCGTGGGAAAACACTCCAGCGGCTGCGCCGTTTGGTAATCCTCGATTGAAAGCATGACTGAGGGGTCTGCCGAAACCTGGCGATTGGCGATGATCACGCCCGTTCCCGGTGTGATGAGAGTGCCGTTTGTGTGGTAGTTGGTTCCGTCGCTCCAGAGCGAAACGCCTTCGAGCGGCGGTATGACGAGCGACGCCGATCCGTCTATGTTGGACACGACGGGCGTAATCGTCACGTTCCCGGCTGCGGTTCCGTTAAAGACGAACGCGGTCCACAGGGCGCCGGGGCCTCCCGTGCTGCCCGCCTGCGGCAGGGTTACTGCGACAGAGCCAGACCCGTCGTAAACGACGTTGACGCCGTTATCGCTGGTACTCAGCGCATCGGTCGCCGCCGCGCTGACGCGGGTACCTGACAGGCTGCCACCCGGCGCGGCCGAGTTCACCGGAGTCCATGTTCCGGGCGCCGTGCACAATTGCAGATTGGAGCCCGCCGGTGCGGTCGTCAGAAAATAAACTGCGCCGACGGCACAGGTCGCGAGAAGAGAGGTTCCCGTCTGAAACGGTTTCGTCTGTCCCATATTCGAAAAATCAGGCGATTTGCCCTGCGCCGCCAGGTTGATCTGAGTCTGTGCCGATGCGATGCGAAGTCCCGCGATTGCAGCAGGGATGAGAAGTGCCGTCAGTTTCCGGCAGAAATTTCTTTTCATGCCTGCATACTGGCACGATGTAGTGCGGCTACCAGCTCCTGCTCAGAGCAAATTACTGAAAAATAATTGAAAATAATTTTTTATTGTTTGTGATCGGCCAGTCACAAGTTTTCAAAACTATTCGCCGCCTTTTTCCAGCCATTTGCACAAAACACGCCCATCATCTCCGATTTCGCGTGGTATACCGTAGCCGTGAAGGTTTCCAACATCATCCGTTTTCATCCGTGGCAGAAACCGCATTGCAACGGCCCACGCAGCCTGATTTCTCCAAACGAATTGAACCCAGGACCGGAAAACTACGGACGCCTTCCCGGCCACCGCGGGTCCCCGTTTCTGCCAAACGAACCCAAGGCCCCTGGAAACACAGGGCTTCCCAGGCGGGGGCAGACTTTCAAAAATGCAGGCAAACACGAGACCAACTCGGACAAATACAGATGTGGGACAGGCCGTCGCAGTCTGTGGCCTGTCAAGCCGGCGGCGCAGCCGCCCACCTCACAAAAACTGATATCCGAAAACTGATGACCGATGATCTATCAACACCCATCTGGCAAACTGGTATCACTGGCTCGTGGCACTTTGCCACCGATCCGGACTGCTTCTCATCATTAGAATAGAGTGAAGACTTTAACCCTGTCGTTTGGCCTCGCTTTCGAGGATCTCCATGACCGCGAAGGCCTCGCCAGAATCGATGCCATCTTCCTGAAACAGCTCGCCGAGTCGTCGCCCGCGCTCCGCCTGCGCCTCCTCGACGCCCGCCGCGATCCGACCGCTCTGGCAGCCAAACCCGCGTCTGAGCTGATCATCGAAATCGCCCCGTATCTCGAAGATTTCATCGGCACGCTGTTCGGCATCGAATCCGCCCTGCGCGACGCCCAGGCCCGCCATCACGACCTCGCGCCGCTCTATTCGGTCAAACGCAAATTCGTCCAGCGCAAAGCCCTCACCGGCCAGACGCCGGAGAAAGCCGCCGCCATCGATGGGTTTGCCGTCCGCGCCGAACTCGAAGCCTTCCTCCTCGAACCCCTTACGGAGCGCAGCTTCGCCAACCACGTCGATCGCTGGCTGCAATCGGAAGCCGATCACGCCGAGCCTCTGCGCCTCGCAGCGCTTTACGCCGCCTGGGCAACTCTCACTCCCGAAGGCAAAGCCGAACACCGCTCCGGCATTCTCTTCAAAACGCCGCACAAGCTCGACATGCACCATCTCGTCCCGGCCGAATCTGTCGGCGCCGATGGTCTCGTGCAGCTGCGGTTTTCAAGCGGCCACTGGCGTCATCGCGAGGGCTTTCAGCTCACCGATCCCGGCATGGACCTTGTCGGCGCCCTCGATAACGCCCACTACTGCATCAAATGCCACAACCAGGGCAAGGATAGCTGCTCCACCGGCCTCAAAGAGAGGGATGGCGCATTCCGCGCCAGCGTCTTCGGCGTGAAGCTCGCCGGCTGCCCGCTCGACGAAAAAATCTCCGAGATGAATGTGGTCAAGGAGAACGGCAATCCCATCGGCGCGCTGGCGATCGTCACCGTCGACAACCCGATGTGCGCCGCCACCGGCCATCGCATCTGCAACGACTGCATGAAATCCTGCGTGTTTCAGAAGCAGGACCCGGTCGACATCCCGCAGGTGGAAACGCGCAGCCTGAAGGACGTGCTCGAACTCCCCTGGGGCTTCGAAATCTACAGCCT
>JASHPH010000390.1 GCA_030038255.1 Candidatus Sulfotelmatobacter sp.
TCCGCGCCGGGCAGAAGCCCGGCGACAGGCACGAATTCCTGGCCCCACTGAGTGGGCCATGAGCAATTGGGGCAGGGGCGATTCAAGTTGGGTTGCAGCGGCTGTCTAGTTTTCCGAAGGTTTTTCGGCCTGATCCACAACCAGCACTTCAACCGGTCCCCTGCCTGACTCCAGGCGTAATCCGAGCTGCTCCTGGAGCGCGGTGAAGAAGGAGGGGTCCGCGGAGTTGGCGGGCGACGGCGCGTCGTCCGGAGTCCAGTGAAGGCTGATGTCGTAGCTTCCGTCAAGAGCGGTCTCGTCGACGACCGTTCGGCCGAGAATTCGTGACAGCGTGGCCGCAAATTTCGCGGTCGACACCGCCCCGCCCAACATCATCCCAATGTTGCTGTTGAAGCCACCGCAGGGCCGGAGTGTCGCGGGATCAAAGGTGGTTGGAGGAGGGATCATGGGGGTGCACTCCGCCTTCGCAGGCTGAAGCTTGCTGCCTCCTTTGGCAAACGTCAGGCGATAAATCGAAAGATCTTTTTTCTCGCGATGAACCTTCAGCTGGAAGCGGTCGGCCAGGACCGTCTGCAGCATCTGCGACATCTGCTCCGGCGCAGGATTGCCGCCAGCCCTGGCTTCGATATCAAAGCGACCGGAAGCCATCCACGGCGGGCCGCCGAACAACTGAAAGTCGCGGACGTCCCAGGCGGCCGTGATCAGTTGCCGAAGCGATGCGTTTTGCGCCACCAGCCTCCCGCCTGGGGTGAGCCTGATGCTGCCTCCTTCGGCGCCGGAAAGGTTAGGCTTAATGGAGGCGACATCGAAGGCGGTTTGGGCGATGCAGCAGGAAGATACGAGGCTGAGAATAAGTGCCCGCATGAAGGGTCGGACACCGTGGCCTCTGGGTATGTTCCCGCGGAGGTGGGTTTGACAAAACCGCCGTAGGTTTGACAACCCACCCCACAAAGAGAGAAACACGACTGGGCGTCGAGCGTATGAATCAGCCGGCTTTTTCCAGGAGCTGGACGCTGATCTTCTGCGACAGGACCATCTCGCGGGTGACCTGGAATTCCTTCACCTTCTTGTAGGAAGGCAGGAAGTACATCAGGTCGAGCATGAGGTCTTCGAGAATCATGCGCAGACCGCGGGCGCCAACCTTGCGCTCCAGAGCGAGAGCGGCGATGGCGTCGAGGGCGTCGTCGGAAAAGCGCAGGCGCACATTTTCGTATTCGAAGAGACGCTGATACTGCTTGATGATGGCGTTCTTCGGGCGCGTCAGGATCTGGATGAGCGCGGATTTGTCGAGATCTTCGAGCGTCGCGACCACCGGCATGCGGCCGATAAACTCCGGAATGAAACCGTAGCGGATCAGATCCTGCGGCTGCAGATGACGGAGAAGATCGAGATCGCGGCGATCGCCGATGCCAACAGTCTTGGGCGGCTCGATGGGTTTGGCTTCTTCGGATTTTTTTCCTTCGTCGGTGTGGAAGCCGATGGATTTTTTGCCCACGCGCCGCGCCACGATTTTTTCCAGACCGACAAAGGCGCCGCCGCAGATGAAGAGGATATTCGTGGTGTCGATCGGCGTGAATTCCTGGTGCGGATGCTTGCGCCCGCCCTGCGGAGGAACGTTCGCAACCGTGCCTTCGAGAATCTTGAGCAGAGCCTGCTGGACGCCTTCGCCGGAAACGTCGCGGGTGATGGAGGGATTTTCGTCCTTGCGGCAGATTTTGTCGATCTCGTCGATGTAGATGATGCCCTGCTGGCAGCGCTGGACATCTCCGTCGGCGGCCTGCAGGAGCTTGAGGATGATGTTCTCGACGTCTTCACCCACGTAACCGGCTTCGGTCAGAGTGGTGGCATCGACGATGGCGAATGGCACGTCAAGAATGCGCGCCAGAGTTTGCGCCATCAGGGTCTTGCCCGTGCCCGTGGGGCCGATGAGCAGGATATTCGACTTGGCGAGCTCGATGTCGGAATTGCGCATCCGGTTCATGTGAATGCGCTTGGAGTGGTTGTAAACGGCGACGGCGAGCTTGCGCTTGGTGGGCTCCTGGCCGATTACGTATTGATCGAGGAAATCCTTGATTTCAAGCGGCTTGGGAATCTTGTGGGGACTGGCAGCGGCGGGCTCGGGCTTGTCGTCTTCAAGGATGGAGTTGCAGACGGCAATGCATTCATCGCAGATGTAGGCGCGGGGGTAATCGCTGGGGGAGGATATGAGCTTGCCGACTACATCCTGGCTTTTGTGGCAGAAGGAACAACGAAGTGTATCGTCCGACCCAGCACGCTTCAAACGGAGCGCCCCCTTTAACCGAAATCACATTATCGCGCGAGGCAGGCGAACGGCGCAATCGACGGAAACACTTGTCAGCGAAATTGAAGTACTGAACTTACGCAGATTGAACGCTTCGGCGTCGGGAGGCGATTCTGCCATTTCAGACTTCACGGGCTGTGAGCGAAAGATCCTCCGGACGTACGAACTGATAGCGCTCCATAGTGCAGGCCACTTCGTACTGACCGGAGGTTGAGGCGGGTTGTTGACTGCGGAGTACTTTACCGAGACAACGAATCATCACCGGTGGGTTGTCGCCGGATAAAGTGATGAGATACTCAATGCGGCCGCCAACCTCGACACCGGTTGGGGAAACGAAACAGACGCCGCCCGAGCTGATATCGCGGGTTCGTTCCGTGCGATTCACCTTCCGGCCGTCCAACCCGATGATCTGGAGCGGCAGCTGCAGCTTATAGCGTTGACTGCGCCTCTGTTCCAATGGAATTAACTCTAGTTGTATTCGGCGATTAAATCAATCGGTAATGGTACTTTCACACGGTTCGTCAATCGTAATAATTCGATAAACGGTACATTCATCCAGGTGGCTGACTTCGTAGTGGACGCGGAGTTCAATGGCGCGCCCGCGGCGGGGCGCGATGAGACGGAGAAGGCGCTCCTCGGTCTCGGCAGAAATATTTCGCTGCACGCCTCAGGCATACACCACTGAAAGTGGGCTGAGCCGGCGCTGCAGCGCGAAGCTACAGATTCCAAAAGGAAGTTAAAATTTGTTGGGACGTGACCAGCGATGACGGTTCCGCCTAAAGGGAAAACCGGAGCGGTAACGCCGCTCCGGCCCGGAATGGTCGGATTTTCTGAAGTGCTACTGCACTTTCACGAAGATGATAACGATCACGTAAAGCACGAGTGACTCCATGAAAACCAGACCGAGAATCATGTTGGCCTGAATCACTTTCGCGGCTCCCGGATTACGTGCGAGGCCTTCGACAGCGCCGCCCACAGCGCGGCCCATACCAATCGCGCCCAGACCCGAGGCGATGGCGATGGCGAAACCGGCGGTCAGCGGGACCAGGCTGTTGGTACCGCCTGCGGCCGCGGCGCCGCCCTGGGCAAACATGGGGATCGCGCAGAACATCAGCGCGATGAAAAGCATTACGAGCTTCTTCGTCATTTGTTGCTCCTTCAGTTTGAATTCGTCTTCCGGAGGTGGTTGCATTCCGGCCTGGGGGCCGGTGCCTCACGCGGAGGACGCTGTCAGCTGCGGGCTGTCAGCTATCAGCTATCAGCTATCAGCTATCAGCTAAAACTTTAAAATCGCTAAACCGCCATCCGCCGTCCGCTTTCCGCTTAAAACCCTAGTGCTCTTCGGCGACGGCGCCGGCTACGTACATGACCGTCAGAATCATGAAGACGTAGGCCTGAAGTAATCCGACAAAAACGTGCAGGCCCATAAACACAGCGGGAACAATCAGGTAGGTCAGGCTCATGAACACCAAAGTGACTTGCTCGCCGGCGAACATATTGGCAAAAAGTCGAATGGAGAGCGAGAGCGGCCGCGCCAGAGTACTGATGATTTCGATAATAAACATCAGCGGCGCCATCCAGGGAATCGGACCGCCGAAATGCGCGGT
>JASHPH010000391.1 GCA_030038255.1 Candidatus Sulfotelmatobacter sp.
CGTTGAAGGACACATCGCCGCCTTCAAGCAGAGTCACGACCTTCTGGCGCCAGGCGTTTCCAGTCGACATGCTGGTCACGTCGACCACCTGGCCTTCGAGCGTTGGGCCCGTGATCGAGCTGACAAACGCGATCGTGGTAAAGGTCTCTGGCGACAAGCCGTTGCCGATCTGAATCTGGGTGTCAATTGCGGGTAGCGCTATAGGCTGAAAACCCATGGTGTCTCCTTACCGGTCCGAAAACCAAAAAATGACGTTGATGACAAGCTTCTGCAGCGTAGGCTGCGTCTGTGGCTCGATCTCGGTCCGAGAGTCGTAGCTCGTGAAGCCAGCCTGAATGAAAGTAGGCGGCGACCCAGGCGGATAGATCGCATCGAAAGTCTGGAAGAAGCTCTTGACAGCCCGGTCGATCTGATCGAGCAGGACGGTTCCGTTGGGAGCGTTCGACCAAAAGGTGAGCTGGAAGCGCGCGCGCCCCATGGTCGCCTGGTTTGAGCCTGGCCCCATGTAGAACAGGCGCGGCGACGTGATGCGCTGATAGACGCCGGCTGGGTAAACCTGGGTGCCAGCGTTGAAGTTCTGCTGGGGAAGCTGCTTGTCGTAGAAAGCGAAGTTCCCGCCAGCATCGATACCGAGCAGGCTAGTGAAAGCAGGGGTAGCGATGAGGCCCTGGTAAAGAAGCTGTTCAACCGATACACTCAAGCCACTCCTTCCAGCGCCTGTGTGACGCCGTCCTTGACCGCCTCGGCCGCAGCTTCTTGCTCAGTGTCAAACGCCGGCCGCATGTAGGCGTGCGGCAGCTGATGATAATGGCGCCCCAGTGAATCGACGCCGATGAATCCGAACTCAATGCGCCGCGCGTAAGGCGGCTCAAATCCATACTTGTTGCCGGCCGGAACGACCGGGGTGACGCCGCGCTGCTGCTGGGTGTCAGTGTCGACCAGTACGTCGGTGTGGATCCCATCGCGCAGCCGGCCGGTCAGCACAGGGGCGTTGTCTTTGGCCTGACCTTCAAACAGCGCGGCGCCGGCCTCGACGCCAGTCTTCAAGCCCGCCCTCGCGGCATTGATCCAGGCCTGGATCTTGGCTTGCGAATTGTTGACGAGCGTTGCCGTGAGCATTATTGCGTCCACACCCTCACCGCAAGGCGGGTCTGGGTCTCTTGCGAATCGGGCTCGACCGCCATGATCTCGTAGGATCCTGCGTAAGATCCCGTCGTCACGACCAACTGGTTCTGCTGCAGGATCCCTGGGTAGTAACCGGCCAGCAGAACATGGATGAGCGTCATGGTGTCGAGCTCCTGGGGCTTGCGCACCACAGCTGCCATGTCTGGTAGCGTCGGCCGGTCGATCGAGACCATGCACACCAGATCTGTGAATTCGGGGATATCGACCCAATCGGTCAGGTCGGGCTGCCCGGTGGCGCTCACGGCGCCAGTTCGCTGCTGCACCGTGCACAGCGAGTTGAAGAAGCCCGATTCCAAGGCGGTCGGCATCAGCTCGGCGATCTCGATAGCAAATCCTTGTTGTGCCATCTAGACTCCCTGCTGCCTTTGGACTTGCTTCCAGAAGCGATCCGAGAAGCTCCAGTAATCGTTGACCTGCTCAATAATGGCAAATGCGCCCGAATTATCGGATAAATCGAGGTAAGCCTGGCCCTGTTCTTTCAGTGCCGCCGCAGCTTTCGAGCTATCGACCTGGACATCCAGAATCTTTTCGATCGAGGCCAGCTTGGCTTTGTTCGAGGCGAGCGCGAGCAGCATGATGCCGGCCACACGATAGTAGTCGATCGGGACTGGCGGAATGAACTGGCCGGCCGGCCCTGAGTAAAACATCGAGCTCTGGAAGGTCTGGGTCTGGAGCTGCTCGTACATCAAGATCTCTTGGTCTTCCCAGACGTAGATCTGCTGGCCGGCAGCGTTGTACTCCTGCGTGTCAAAAACAAGGCCGCGGATGTAATCGATCTGCGGGTTGATCGTCGGCGGGCTGGATGTAGGTCCGTAGGAGAAGCTCATAAGGAAAAGCAGGGCGGCCAGGTTGCCTCCCCCGAGTACACACTTGGCCGCCCTTTCCATAGGAGAAGCTATTGCTGCAGTCCGGTCGATCCAACCGTCGAACGACCGTCAATGACCACGCCGCCCATGACGGTCACGATCTTCATGTCTTGATCCATCGAGTAGAAGTCGCCCATTGTCGGATCAACTCCACCGCCCAGGCGCATCGTGTTCGGGACCTTCGAGAAAATCTGCGGCACTTCAAAGCCGTTGAGCCAGCCGAACTCGACCGTAGGACGCTCTTGGGCTTGCGGGTCCACCACAATGCCCCAAGCTGTCTTCGACGAGCTGCTGGTGTTGATGATCGGCATGTAGGGCAGCATCACCGGATCCATGCGCTGCACAAGCCAGGGCTGCATCTGCAGGAACTGAACCGGGAAGCCCTGGGTGTTGCCGATACCGCCCTGGTTCTGGACGAACACCGAGAGCGCGTTCATGACGTTCTGCACGGTGCCTTCGTAGGCCGGTCCGTAGAACAGCTTGAGGCGCCCGGTGATCATGATCGGGTCGCCGCCCGAGTCGCGCATGTTGGTCAGCACGCTGATGGCATCGATCAGGCCCTGGGTATTGAGCAGCGGGTTGTTGGTGGTCGCGCCATTGGCGATCGTGATCTGGTTGTGGTAGTTGGCCTGGTAGATGGTCGG
>JASHPH010000392.1 GCA_030038255.1 Candidatus Sulfotelmatobacter sp.
CCCCTTCACGAAAGTGCCGAATATAATTTTTGGAACTGTCAACCCCGTACAGCGAGGAACAACGGATTTTCTGCATGCCTGAGGCCGGCACTCAATTGACGCGCCACAGCCAGGAACTGACGATTTTTCACGATGTGGCCAAGGCGCTGACGTCGTCGCTGGACCTCGACTCCATTCTGCAGACCATCATGGACAAAATGGCGGAATACTTCCGCCCCGACACGTGGTCGTTGCTCATGGTGGACGAGGCGCACGATGAGCTCTATTTCGCCATCGCCGTCGGCGATAAGGCGGAAGCCTTGAAGAACGTGCGGTTGAAGCTGGGCGAGGGCATTGCGGGATGGGTGGCGAAGAACGGCGAGGCGCGCGTGGTGCCCGATGTGCGCTCCGATCCGTACTTTGCCAGCCGTGTCGACGACACCACCAAGTGGGAGACGCGGTCGGTGATCTGCGTACCCCTGCGCTCGAAGTTGCGCGTGCTGGGCGTGATCCAACTGGTCAACGTCGACATGACGCGGTTTAAGGAAGGCGAGTTGTTCTTCCTGCAGTCACTGTGCGACTACGCCGCCATCGCGATTGAGAACGCGCGCTGGGTCGAGAAGATCCAGGAATTGACGATCACGGACGACTGCACCGGCCTCTATAACGCGCGCCATCTCTATAAGACGCTCGACACCGAGGTATACCGGTCGTCGCGCTTCGGCTACGAGTTCAGCATTTTGTTCATCGATCTGGATCACTTCAAGGCTGTCAACGACACGCACGGCCACCTGATCGGCAGCAAACTGCTGGCGGAAATTGGCTACCTGGTGAAGGCGCAGCTGCGGCTGATCGACTTCGCTTTTCGCTATGGCGGCGACGAGTTTGTGGTGATGCTGCCGCAGACGGGAAAAGATCAGGCGTTGGTCGTGGCCAAGCGCCTGCAGGAAGCGCTGCGCACCAGCAGCTTTTGCCGCGAGGAAGGATTGAATCTGAACATTCGCGCCTCGATCGGCCTCGCGACCTATCCTCACGATGCCCGCACCGCTCATGACGTGATCCGCCAGGCCGACGGCATGATGTACATGGTGAAGAACTCGACCCGCGACAACATCGGCATCGCGCAACGCGGCGTGCTGCGGTAAACCGGTCGTTGGTCGTTCGTCCTTGGTCGTTGGCCAACTGCATGCTCCCAGCCACTAGCGACTAAGTCAAGGCTTGGCGCTACTTGTCCGACTTGGGCGGGGCCGCGGTCGTGGCCTTCGTTTCGGGTTTGACGGCTTCCGGCTTGACCGCTTTCGCGTTGGCGGGGGCCTTGGGGTTCACGCCGAAGTCCCAGAGATAGAGATTCATCGCGTCCTTGTTCAGCATTTCGACCACGGCGTACTCTCCCGGCTGCAGGCTCTCGGTGGGGGTGAGTTTCAGCCAGCCTCCTTTGACCTCACTGATGGTCGACTTGATGATGTGCTGCTCCTCGCTAATCTTGCCGGTGACCTGGCGCTTCACGTCGCCCACGATGCGGCGGTCGCCTTTGATCTCGATGCGCACAATGCGGAAGCGATCGAACGGCACCCGTGGCTGCTCCGGTTGTTGCGGCTGCTGGGGCTGTTGAGGTTGTTGTGTCTGTCCGGAGCTTTGTGAAGCACGCGGGGAATCCGTGTGGACGACAAGCTGGCTCGTCTGGTCCGGAGGTTCCTCGAGATTGATGTAAAGCGTGGGAACGTCCACGTGCGACTGCACGGCGGCGTGCGCTCCCTCGATCTCGATGCTTTGTTTCACTCCCGCTCCCGGGATAGCCGCGCGCAGAATGTTGGCCTTGCTGCTGTGGGCTACGTCGCCGGAGTTCTGTTGAATCTCCACAATCTGGGGCTCGCCCTGGAAAGTGTCGAGGAGAAATACGCCGGAATCCGACGGCAGGCGGAGCCCGCGAGCAACTTCGGGCTGGGCCGCTTCCTCTTTCTCCTGTTCCTCTTCAATTTCTTTGTCGAGTTGCACCGCCTCGGGAACCGACGCGCCAGCGGCCCGGTCTTTCTCATACTTTTCGGTAGCCGGCCAGTCCACGAGCGCATAGGGTAAATCCTCCCATTCCTCCCGCTCGGAACTGAAATAGTGAACCCGGTCGCCCTTGATTTCGTATTTAGTTACTAACTGGTAGGAGCCGTCTTTGAGGATGAGCCGGCGCGATAGTTCCTGAGCCGCGACCGGAATGATCCCGGTCAACAGCAGGACTGCTGCGAACAGCGCGGCGGTGAATCGGCGGCGACTCCTCATGACTCCATTGTACGATTGCGCCGCCGCACCAGGAGGTTGGCTGCAATGATGCAAATAACACGATGTCTTTTGTGTGCTGCAGGACTGGCGTGTTGCTTGGCGTTCGCCGGAGCGCAGGCACGGCCGGATGCAGCGAAGGTGGTAGATGACGGGATCGTGATCGAAGATGTGACCCTGATCTCCCCTGAGCGCCCGGCTCCCCTGCCCCACGCCGCCGTCGTAATTCGCAACGGAAAGATTGCCGAAATCGGAACCAGTCTCGTGGCAGGGCCGCATGCGCAGCGCATCGACGGGCGACATCGTTTTCTGATCCCCGGCCTGATTGACACGCACGTGCATGTCGGCGACGTTGCTCCGCTTGACGACGACGCGATCGCCGCGCATCCCGACCTTCTCGAGGCCTACCGCGCGCAGCTTCCACGGGCCTTTCTGGCATTTGGCTTCACCACGCTGGTGGACCTCAATCTCGCCCCGGACACTCTCTCGTGGTTCAATCGTGCGCCGGTCCATCCCACGCTCTACCATTGCGGGCCGGCCGTGCGCGTGATTGGCGGATATACCGCGCAACGAATCCCCAAGGATGCAGCCGCGGCCAATCGGATCAACATCGTTTATCAATCGTCGCAGGCGAAGGACTGGCCCGCGGCCCTCGACCCTCGGGATTACACACCGGCGCGCGCTGCGGATCGCGTGGTCGCAGCTGGCGGCATCTGCCTGAAAACTTTCGTAGAGCCCGGATTCGGCGGCGTGTTTCACTGGCCGGTTCCCACCGCGGAGACGCTTGATGCCTTGCGCGCTGAGACTCGCCGCCGGGGACTTGTTTTCGTGATTCACGCCAATGCGGTCGAAAGCTGGCAGGCTGCGATCGGCGCTCATGCCGACGTGATCGCGCACGGGCTTTGGCATTGGCCGGGAGATCGCATGAGCGCGACGCCTCCGGCCGAAGCGCGCGACACGATTGCTGCCGCGGTTCGAGCCGGCATCTGGGTTCAGCCGACTTTGCAGGTGATCTATGGCGAGGGATCGATTTTCGATGCGTCTTTGCTCGACGATCCGCGCCTGGCAGAATCGCTGCCGCGCTCGGTAATTGCCTACCTCAAAGGCAGCGAAGGGCAAGCCGTGCGTCGCGCCATGGCGGACGAATACCGGCAGGCGTTTGCGAAAGTCCTCGGCCCGTCAGTCGATCCGGCGACAGCGATGTCGATCGGGCCCGCGCGCGTCACCGCGACGCTTCGCCTTATGCTGGCCGATAACGTCAAGCTTCTTTTCGGCACCGATACGCCGGCTGGGGAGGGCATCGGAAATCCTCCGGGCCTGAATGGCCGCATGGAAATGGGGCACTGGGCCGAAGCCGGCGTGCCGCTTCCGCGCATCCTGCGCGCCGCCACGCTCGACAATGCCGTCGCCTTCGGGCTGGCTAAGGATCTCGGCACCATCGAAGTCGGAAAGCGGGCCGACCTGCTGCTTTTGCGCGCCGATCCGCTGAAAACGATTGCTGCCTACGACGCGATTGACACGGTTTTTGTGAATGGGACTGTGATTGCACGCACTTCTCTCCTGCCGGCGAACTAGCCGGAGGGGCCTCGTTCAGGGCCTTTAACCGAGCCCCACGCCGGTTGCCGTGGTAGTATGCTGTGTTCGTGCGGGCGACCGCAGCACCCGCAAACGTCTCGATCCATGAAACAGACCTCCATCCTGTCGGTGTCTTTCCTATTAGCGGCGCTGGTGGCTTGCGCGGCTTTCGCGAGCATGCCCGCGTTAGGCCAGTCTTCAGAGACGCCACAAAACACCCCACAAGCCACGCAGCAAGACACGAACAAGGACTTACCCGTCCCCGCCGCTGAGACCCAGCGTTATTCCGTGCAGGGGCAACCGGCGGCCGCCACTCCGGTTTCCTACGCCTCGGTGACGGAGTTGAACGGCATCCTGGCGCAACTCGAAGCGGCGTCGAAAGACACGCAGGCGGATCTGGTGAAGCTGCGCATTGAGCGCTGGAAAACCGACACGGCGTACAAGAAGCAGGCGTTGACGAATGTCGATTCGATCCAGCGCAACCTGCAGGGCGCGCTGCCCGAGATCATGAAGCAGCTGCGTGCCGCTCCCGAGGATGTGCCCGCTACGTTCAAGCTCTACCGCAATCTCGACGCCCTCTACGACGTGCTGGGGAGCGTGGTGGAATCGGCCGGCGCCTTCGGGTCGAAAGACGATTTTCAGTCTCTCTCCAATGATCTGAACAACTTTGAAAGTGCGCGCAAGCAGTTTGCCGGGCGTATTGAAAATCTTTCTTCGGCCAAGGAAGCTGAGATCGTCCGGTTGCGCGCGGAGCTGAAAACGGCACAGGCGGCAGTTCCGGCCACGCCACCGAAGAAAGTCGTGGTGGACGACAACGAACCGCCCAAGAAGCCGGCAGTCAAGAAGAAGCCGGCTCCGAAACCTTCGACCACTACGCCCTCGACCGCCAAACCTGCGGCCGGGCAGACCCAGCCCCAGACGCCGCCCGCGTCGCAGCAGACCGCGAAGCCACAGTAGCCGCCGAATCTGTTACCCTTCCCACCGCATCTACATCTCGCTTTCGTGTTCATCTTCAGCCATAGCCATGCCTTCGCACGGCCACATTAGCGCGGTGATCTTCGGCATCGTCATCATCGTTGCGGTGCTGCTTGATGCCTTTGAAACGGTGGTTTTGCCGCGGCGGGTTACGCGCCACTTCAAGTTGACGGCATGGTTCTACCGCCGCACCTGGATCCCCTGGCGCAGGATCGCCGGCCGCATCAAGACCGCTTCGCGGCAGCAGAATTTTCTCGGCTACTTCGGCCCGCTCTCGCTGATTCTTCTGCTGGGCTTCTGGGCGACGGGGCTGATTCTTGGCTTCGCGCTGATTCAATACGGCATTGGCGGGCACGAACAGCTCAGCGGAGAACCGCTCACCTTCGGCAAGATCGTCTACCATAGCGGCGAAACATTTTTCACGCTCGGCTACGGCGACATTGTGCCCACGTCGGGCGGGGCACGCGCACTGTCAGTCATCGAGGCGGGCATGGGCTTCGCCTTCCTGGGCGTGGTGATCGGCTACATACCAGTGGTGTATTCGTCGTTTTCCCGCCGCGAGATTCAGATCTCCATTATGGACGCGCGTGCTGGCTCGCCGCCGTCGGCGGCAGAATTGCTGGTGCGGCTGGCCGGCCGGTCGGAGGATCCGGGAATCAATCAGAAGATTCTCGACGAGGTCCTGCGCCACTGGGAGGTATGGTCGGCGGAGCTGCTGGAGAGCCAGATTTCGTATCCGGTCCTCACATTTTTTCGCTCGCAGCACAGCAACCAGTCGTGGGTGGCGGCGCTGGCCACGGTGCTCGATGTGACCTCGCTGGTGCTGACCGGAATTGAAGGCGTGCATCCCGGTCAAGCCAAATTGACGTTTGCCATGGCGCGGCACGCGGCGGTGGATCTGGCGCAAGTCGTGAACGCACGATTCGATCCCATGGCGCCCGACCGGCTGCCCGATGCCGAGTTCGAAGTGTTGCGTCAGGTCCTGGCCTCGGCGGGCTTGAACCTGAAAAGCGACGAAGGGGCGCGCGCGAAACTGACGAAATTGCGCTCGATGTACGAGCCATACGTACATTCGACCGCGCGAAACCTGATGATGACCCTCCCGGCCTGGAGACACGCCGAGAAGGTGCGCGACAACTGGCAGGCCGGACCGTGGGATCGCATGATTCAGGCGAAAGGCTTGGCTGTCCTGGGCCAGAAGCCGCGGACGCCAGCACCCGGTGTGGATGCGGACCACTTCTAAGGTCGCAGCCGTTTTAGAGCGAACTCTTAGCCGAATCTTTCGGCGGCGTGGTTTTGTTACCATTTCCTTTCCACTGTAAGCGGGATGAAACACACGGGCGAAAACGTGGTGCGCATTGAGGCCGCGGCGCTGCGCGCGCTGGCCGACCGCATTGGCGGGCCGATGGCAGCGGCATTTCAGCGCGCTGTCGATCTGATGTTCGGCTGCACCGGGCGCGTGGTGGTCACCGGGATGGGCAAGAGCGGGCTCATCGCGCGCAAGATCGCGGCGACCCTAAGCTCCACCGGGACTCCAGCTCTTTACCTGCATCCAGTCGAGGCCCTGCACGGCGATCTGGGCATGGTGGTTCGCGGCGACGTTGTTCTGGCGCTTTCGGCGAGCGGAGAAACCGAAGAAATTCTCGCGCTGCTGGCCACCATCAAGCGCCTGCAGGTTCCGTTGATCACCATGACGGGGGATGAGATTTGCGGTCCTCAGGGGCTAAAGCCATCGTTCTCCGGCTCGCTGAACGGCACGGCTAAAGCCGTGCCCCTCCCGTCCGGAAAGATTTCGACTTTGGCGTCGGCCGCCGATGTCGCGCTCGACTGTTCCATCGCACAGGAGGCGTGCGCCCTCGGCCTGGCGCCAACCGCCTCGACTACGACCATGCTCGCGTTGGGCGACGCGCTGGCCGTCACCCTGAGCGAACGGCGCGGTTTCAGGGAAGAGGATTTTGCCAACCTGCATCCCGGCGGAAAACTGGGAAAGCGGCTGGCGCGCGTGGGGTCTCTGATGCACACGGGCGACGCGTTACCACGGGTCTCGCCGCGGACGCCCATGGCGGATGTGATCTACGAGATGTCGCGCAAGAAACTGGGCGTGACTGCGGTGGTGGAAGGCGAGAAACTGGTCGGGATCATCAGCGACGGTGATCTGCGGCGCCTGCTGGAAAAACGCGGCAAGGATGTCATGGACCTGACAGCCGGCGAAGCCATGACGCGCACTCCGAAAACGATCGCCGCTCGCGAGTTTGCCGCGACTGCACTCGCGATCATGGAAGAGAAGCACATTACGTCTCTGATGGTGGTGAACGGTAGCGGCAAGCTCGAGGGCATTGTGCACCTGCACGATTTGTGGAGCACGGAACTGATTTGATTTAGTCATTTAGTCATTCAGTCATTTAGTCATTGAGTCATTCAAATTCTTGGGCACTTTGGACAAAGCCGACGCAATGAAGTTGCGGACCCGGCAGTTCGCCGTTCGGATCGTCTCTGTCGTGCGGTCGCTGCCGCGGACTCGGGAGGCAGATATTATCGGGAGACAGTTGCTTCGTTCGGGCACTGCTGTGGCGGCAAACTACCGGGCTGTGTGCCGGTCGCGATCCCACGCCGAGTTTATCTCCAAGATGAACGTAGTCGTTGAAGAAGCGGACGAGACGGTCTTTTGGCTCGAATTTCTTGTCGACACAGAAATCTTGGCTGCGGAGAAGCTCACACTACTCATTAAAGAGGGAAACGAACTGCTGGCGATTTGCGCTGCGTCGCTTCGCACGGCGAAACATCACAAAGGAGCTTGAGAGTCGAGTCGTTGGTTTTTTGATGACTGAATGACTCAATCTCTCAATGACTAAATTCCATGTACCATTACGATCCCAATACGGCGCTGGAAGAACTGACTGAAGACGCAACCCTGCCCAATCCCGTGCATGTGCGCGACATGATTCTGCGCAAGCATCCCTCGGCCGACCGGGCGCTCGAGCTGAACCGGAAATTCGTGGAGTATCAGAAGCTGTTCGGCGAAGCGCAGAAGCTGGGGAAAGAGATTCTGAAGCAGCTGGCGGGTTCTTAGCACGGACCGGGCATGACAACAGCACGCGGCGACGAGGATGCTGTTCGCGAAATCATCAAGGTCAGAGACGCCTGGGCGGATGCTCTTAGAGCGAAAGACGTGGACCGCTTGGTCAGCTTGCTGGCCGATGATGTGGTCATGATGCACCCAAATCGTCCCGCGGTGATCGGCCCTGTTGCGAATCGGGCGGACCTGCTCGCTGCTTTTGAGAAATTCCGAGTCGATCAGACTGTGGTCTCGGATGAAATTGTTGTGGCGGGGGAGTGGGCATTTGACCGATCCCGATCCACAACAACCCTTACGCCGATTGCAGGGGGTGTGCCGCT
>JASHPH010000035.1 GCA_030038255.1 Candidatus Sulfotelmatobacter sp.
CGCGGTCAAGTGACCTGCGCTTGCACCGAGGACAACGAAGACAGCAATGAGCCGGTGTAGACCGCACACGGCCACTTCTCTCTGAACGGGAAGACTCTTCGTCAGACCCGAATGCGCGCGAACCGGGCCGAGGTGGGCGCTCCTGGCCTCCGGGATAACTTCCGCGGTGTGCCCTGCATCCTAGCGCCTAAGTCGTAGTAAGCTTGGAGGAACCTGAGGGGCTAAAGCTCAGCTCCCTTGGGAAGGCTTCTTGGGGCACCCTTCGACTATCCCGCGCTGCTGCACGGGATCGCTCAGGGCAGGCTCAACTTGAAGCCGTGCCCTTCCGGGGGCGACAACGTCGGGTGGGAGAGATTCTGGAGGTGCTGGATGCGCATGCTTTTGACCTTGCTACTGGTTTCCGGGATGGCGTGGGGGCAGACTGCCGACGCCACTAAACCGCAAGGTTCTGATCGGTCGGGCGAGTCTCAAGACGCCAATGTCTCCCAAAAGCCAAAATTGGCGCACCCGGAGGCCGCGGCGCGTGATCCGAATGCGCTGGTGATTCCTGCCGGGTCGAAGATTCCGCTGTCGCTGAAGCAGGCGATCTCGACCAAGAACGCGCGCGAGGGGGATGCGGTGTACGCCGAGACGGTGTTTCCGTTCGTGCTGAACGAGCGCATCCTGATTCCGGCGGGGACCTACATTCAGGGCAACATCATGCACAGCGAGCCCGCGGGGCGCTCGAAAAAACGGGCGGAAATTCTGATTCACTTTACGTCGATGATTTATCCGACCGGGTACACGGTGATGCTGCCGGGGTCAGTTGAGAGGACGCCGGGTGCAGACGACAAGGGCGTGAAGGATTCGGAAGGAACGATTCAGCAGGACAAGGATACCGGCCAGCGAGTGGAGGATTCCGTGAAGGACGCGGCAGTTGCCGGCACGGCCGGCGGCATTGCCGGGGCAGCGGCTGGGGGATTGAACGGTGCGCGCATCGGCGGCGCAGCAGGACTGGCGGCTGGAGTGGCGTGGGCGTTGCTGAAGCATGGTCCGGACGTGAAGCTGGATGTGGGCACGTCGATTGAGATGGAGATTCAGCGCGACGTCGTCGTCGATGCCAGCCGGATTCAGATGGCGAAGGCAGGGTCGTAGGCTTCCCTGACTTTGAATTCCACAGCTTAACTCTGCACAACTGCTTCAGGACTCGCGCCTGTTAGACTCCCTTCCATGCAGCGCACCGGCGTTTCTGCGTGGCAGGGGATTTTATTGGCGCTGTGTCCTCGCTGCCGCACGGGGAATATCTTCCATAGATGGGTCTGGTTATTTCCTCCGATGTATGAGCAGTGTCCGTTCTGCAACCTGAAATTTGAGCGCGAGCCGGGATATTTCCTGGGTGCGATGTACATCGGCTACGGGCTAGGTGTGGTTACGATTGCAGTGCTGGCGGCGGTGGTAAGGGAAGTCATCAGGTGGCTTGTGATTAGGAGTACCGTGGCAGGAATTGTGTTGTTTCTGCCGCTGGCGCCGGTTCTGACCTGGATGGCACGGGTGCTATGGATCTATATGGATCAGGCGATTGATCCCGACCGGACGCAGCGCTTCCTCTTTTGAAGTCGGCGCATCAAGCCAAGCAACTTGTGGCATGCGAAAAGCGCGCTGCTTTCTCGCCGCTGCTATACAATCCGCGGTAGGAGTGTGCTGGTCGCTCCGGTCTTTTTCGTTGCGAAGCGGAGGCTGCCGTGGAAGCATTCGGGTTCGGCTTTGGCACTATTGTCATCATCGTTGTCGCCATCTACCTGCTGAGCTCCATCAAGATTCTGGCGGAGTACGAGCGCGGAGTCATCTTTCGCCTTGGCCGGTTGCTGCCTGTGGCCAAGGGGCCGGGAATCATTCTGGTGTTCGCGCCGGTCGACCGCATGGTGCGGGTGTCGCTGCGGCAGGAGGCGCTGGAGGTGCCGCCGCAAGACATCATCACGCGCGATAACGTGACGCTGAAGGTGAACGCGGTGATCTTTCTGCGCGTGATTGAGCCGCGGCAGGCAGTGGTACAGGTTTCGAATTACGTGTATCAGACTTCGCAGTTCGCACAGACGACGCTGCGCTCGGTTCTGGGCGAGCAGGAGCTCGACGAACTGCTGGCGCATCGCGACAAGATCAATCTGCGGCTGCAGAGCATTCTGGATACGCACACGTCGCCGTGGGGCGTGAAGGTGACGAACGTCGAGGTCAAGCAGGTGGATCTGCCGGAGTCGATGTTGCGCGCCATGGCCAAGCAAGCCGAGGCGGAGCGCGAGAAGCGGTCGAAGATCATTCACGCAGAAGGCGAATTCTCGGCGGCGCAGCGGCTGGTGGACGCAGCGCATCTGCTCTCGGGCGAGCCGGTGAGCGTGCAGTTGCGTTATTTGCAGACACTGACTGAGATTGGCGTGGAGAAAAATACGACTGTGGTCTTTCCTGTGCCGGTGGACTTCTTCTCGGGAATTCAGAAGATATTGGCGAAAGCTGGGGACAGTGCGCCGGCGGCACCGGCAGGGAAGACGGCGTAGTTTACTCCGGTGAGGGCAGTTGCGCGCTGAAGTTGGAATGAGACGTGGGGAGTTGAATCATGGCTTCGTCTGAAGATACTGAAATTACACTGGGGACAGGCAAGCTACTGGTATTGTTCTTTGGGCTGGTAGCGGTTTGCGCGGTGTTCTTCGCCCTCGGCTACTCGCTGGGACGCAAGTCAGAACCGGCGATTGCTTCTGCCAGTGCAGCCATCCCCTCGCAGCCCGCTCCCGGGAAAGTCACCTCGACAGCGGCCCCGGCGACACAGCCGATGACGTTCTATAAGTCGGTCGAGCAGAAAGAAGCCAGCCCGCAACTAACACCCCCGCCCACGGATGCAAAGACGGATTCGACAACTGCGCAGGCGAATCCGGCCGGCACCGCGACGGCCCCTGCGCAAGCTGCTCCGGCGCAGCCCACCGAGCCGGTTGGCCTGGTGCCCACATCGGGATACTTTGTGCAGGTCGCCGCGGTCAGCAAGCAGGAGGATGCCGACGCGCTGGTGGATGCGCTGAAGAAAAAAGATTACCCGGCATTTGTGGCGCCGGCGATTGCGGATAAGTTATTGCGCGTGCAGGTCGGTCCGTTTGCCGACATCAAGGATGCCGAAGCCATGCGCACGCGGTTGATCGGCGACGGGTATAACCCGATCGTGAAGAAGTAGCAATTTCTATTGACCATGCCTGCCGACGATTCGCTCGACCGCGCACTGCATGCCATTGCCGATCCCACGCGGCGACGAATCCTGCGCGAACTGCGTGAGAATGCGAAAGCAGCCGGAACGCCTGGCTGCTTATGCGCGGGAGATATTGAAGCGCGCATGCAGCTGTCGCAGCCGACCATTTCGCATCACATGGCCATCCTGACGAAGGCCGGGCTGGTGGAGGCGACCAAACAAGGCCTTTGGCGCCGCTATCGGCGGAATGAGAAAGCCATCCGGCAGGTAGTCAAAACGCTGCGTGGGAAGTTGTAGAAGCAAAGAATTTATTCCAGATTCTTCGCCAATCACGACCAGTGCGCATCTTTGATTGGCGAAAAACAGGCAGCTTCGAGGCCACAATCCCCAGTCACCTGCTACTTACCGGCCAACTCACGTACAACCTTCCCATTTTCGTTCAGGAATTGCAGCACGGGATCTCCACTGGCTTGCACCGTAAGGACGACCCGCACCCGTCCGCTTGTATCTCGCAGTTCGAGACCTACGGAACCATTGGGCGAACGTCCCAGAGGCAGTCTTTGCACGTCATGTCGATGAGTTGCAAAGAATCGCTCCCATGCGGCGTCCTGGTCTTTAGCAGGTAGTTTGTCTATCTCGTCATTGGCTTTTCTCTTCTCCTCAATGGGAAAGTCTCCTTGGTCCACCATGGTTATGCGAGAAAACTTGTCTCTCCCTTCCTGTCCGGCATCGATAGCGAAGACCTCATTCTCCTCGTACTGGTCGAAACTGAGGTGGGCGTGGTTTTGAATGCTTCCATCGGGCAATTGACTCGCACCCCAGAGGAAGCCTCCTTGCTCCGATCCTTCCTCGCTCATAAACAGCATACCGGCTGCAACTCTGCGATCCGGACGCGGGTACTCCTTCTTCCGATTCCAAGCACCGGGAAAATCCGCTCGATTGGAAATAGTCAAGCGAACTGTACCGTCAGGTTCGACGATGTTGATCCTGCGCGCGGTAATGATTCCAAAGGCTTGGTTGCGGCCCATCGCAGCGCCGCCCAGCACAACAGCGGCAAAGATGATGGTCAGTGCACCCGAATACACCGCGAGAAAGCGTGGATTAGACAGGAATCTCATTGTTGCTCCGTTCTGACTGAGGGCTGCTGGCATGGTGGTGCCTCTGGCGAGTCAGTCGAAGGGGAATACGGATGCCTGTACGCGAATGTTCCCGATACCTTTGTTTTGTCGATAGGAGCGCCACATGTCTCACTGCTTTTGCGAGACATGGGAATAACGCTCCCTCAAGCGGTAGCCGTCACCGCCGCAGCGCCCACTTTTCCAGATCTCCAGTGGAGCGCAGCAGGCCCAATTGCGCGCGCTGGAGCTCGAAGGTCACGTCCTGCAAGGCGATGAAGCGCTCGCTGGCGCGCGTGCGAGCATCATCGAGATCGCGCAGCGTCGCTGTACCTGCATCCATGCGCGCAGGAATGGCGGCGAGATTCTTCTCAGCAATTTCATACTCCAGCTCAGCAACATCGCACGCGGCTTGCATTTGAGCCACCGTGCGCTCAAGGCGAAGAGTTTCTTCTGAAACCTGATTGCGAGCGGCGTCGGCCTGCTTGGTTGCTTTCAACGCGTCCGCGTCGGCCGCCTGAGCGCGGGCACGCTGCGACGCGTTGAATAGCGGCAGGCGGATCGAGATCCCGATTGTGGCGTTGTTCTGGCGGAATCCACCAGTGGGGCAGAGGAAGGTTCCGAGCGAAGTCGTGCAGGTCTTTTCGGGGATGTAGTAGTTCTGAAAGTTGTTGAACTTGGAAAGCAACGCGTACTGCCCAGCCAGATCGAACGTGGGCCACAACGCGCGATGCTCGGCTTCGGCGCGAAAGTACTGGGCGCGGGCATGTTCAACTGCGGCCTTAGCTGCGGGACTGGACTCCGCGGCTTGCGCCGGGACGGAGGCGTCTTGGGGCAAGTCCGGAAAATCGGGCAGAGCATCGTGTTCGGTCTGGATGTTGGCGGCGGGAAGGCCGGTCAGCTTGGAAAGATGTTCGCGGAGCACGTCGGCCGCGCCTTGCGCCTCGGCGATGCGTAGGTGGACACGCGCGACCGATAGGCGTGCCCGAGTTCCGTCGAGTTCGCTGTCAACGCCTTCCTTGACGCGTTCGGCAACTGCTGTTTGCATCTTGTCGGCGTCCGCTGCAGTCTCCTGAAGATGAGCGAGGCGCTGCTCCCATTTATTGAGTTCGGCGTAGCTGAGAACCGTGTCCTGGATAATCTGATCGCGCGCATCCTTGGTCTTGAGAGAAGCCACGGTAGTGTCGGCTCGGGCGGCGCGCATGGAATCGCGCAACGAAAAGTTCAGCAGCGCGGACTGCATGTTGATGTCGAACAGGGAAGGGGGCTGCCCGGCGAGTGTGAGCGGGAAGCCATAAGAAGGTGGACCAAGGCCGGCGCCCACCGTGACTTGTGGGATGTAGTTGTCGCGCGCTTCGCGATAACCGGCTGAGGCGTGTTGCACGTCGGCCGCCGCAATGGCGACACCAGTAGCGTGGGCCAGTGCGAGTTCGACCACACGCTTGAGAGGTAGCGGCTCAGCCAGCAGCGAAAGCGGAAAGAAAAGAACCGCCAGAATCCATTGGGCACGGCGCCTGCCGGGGCACAAGTTTGTCATCGCAATCCTTCCAAAGTGATCTCTAAAGATTTTATGAACAATTGGATGCAGCGGGATTCTAAATCTCGGACAGGAGTGGCAGAACGGATTCCGGCCGGAACTGCGCAACGACCGGGCGCACTCTGACGCCCCGCCAGTGTTTCAGCGTTCGATCCGCTTCAAATCTTCCTGGGCGCGGGTGTAGCTATGAGCGAGCGCCAGAGCAGCGCGGAATTCCTCGGCGGCGGACTTACGGTCACCCTGCTTTGCAAGCAATTCGCCGAGCAGAGTGTGAGCCCAGAAAGCAGGCGCTTCTTCGACCGGGCCGTTGGAAAAGTAGCGGCGCACAAGTCGTACTGCGAGTGGAAGGTCGCGGCCTGTGCGGCGAAGCATATTTGCGCCATCCAGCAAAGCGGGCGGGTGGTCGATGGGACTCGATTCCAAGTTGCGCAGGGCCTCTTCCATTTCGTCAAAGCGGCCGGCGTGGCGCAGAAAGCTGGCCAGGTCAAACCAGGCGCGTGCGCCCGAGTGGCTGGTCACAATGGCGGCGCGAAGTTCGCGTTCGGCCGTAACGGCGTCTTTACTCTTTTCTGCAATGCGGGCCGCGACCCAGTGCGCCATGCCCGGATTCAGGGCCATTAAAGCGTCGGACTGAGCCCGGGCTTTCTCCTTGCCGCCGCCGACGATCCCCGGAGCCTCCAGATAGAACTCAGCGAGATCGGTGCGTGCCTCCCAGTTCTTGGGATCCAGTTCGACTGCCCGTTCAAAGGAGGTGCGGACCTTCTTAACCAGACCAGCGGCAAACAGGAATCCGACGTG
>JASHPH010000393.1 GCA_030038255.1 Candidatus Sulfotelmatobacter sp.
GGTGCCGTGGACGGCCGCGATCTGGGCAGTGTGGCCCGGGAAATTAGCCCGATCCTCAAGGCCAGCGCGAAGGACCTGCCGCGCGGCGCGCAGGTCGTCGAACGCGGCCAGATCGAAACCATGAACTCATCCTTTACAGGCCTATTGGGCGGGCTGGTCTTCTCGATTATTCTGGTATACCTGCTGATCGTGGTCAATTTCCAATCGTGGCTCGATCCGTTCATCATCATCACCGCACTTCCCGCGGCTCTTGCGGGCATCGTCGTGTTCCTGTTCATTACCCGCACGACGCTGAGCGTGCCGGCGCTGATGGGCGCCATCATGTGCATGGGCGTGGCAACAGCCAACAGCATTCTCGTAGTTTCCTTCGCCAAAGAACGCCTGCTGCACACCGGAGATGCGATCGAAGCCGCAATTGAAGCCGGATACACTCGCTTCCGGCCGGTCGTGATGACGGCACTCGCCATGATCATTGGCATGGTCCCGATGGCGATGGGGCTGGGAGACGGCGGTGAACAGAATGCGCCTCTGGGCCGCGCCGTGATCGGTGGCTTGCTCTTTGCCACAGTTGCAACACTCATCTTCGTTCCGTCCGTGTTCAGCGTGATGCATCGCGGCCGGTCGGAAGAACTTCAAAGCGAATCGAATAAGGTCGCATCAAGCGTGAGGAGGGAGAACCAAGCTATGTCTGATTACAGTGTCAGGGAATCTGTGGAAACGAGCGCCATGAAAGTTTCGGAAGCCGTTACAGACACGAAGACAACGGGACCAGTCGTGGCTGAGACGCATCCGTCTGAGACGAATATCGTTCCGGCGAACCTCGTTAAAGCAGGCCCTAAGCAAGCGTCGGTGCGCACGCTTCCGCGCAGCCTGGCTCTGTTTCTTGCCGCGGCGGCGATGGCGCTCGCGGTTGTCGTGGTCTTCGGGATTCATTCCCGCGTCGCTGCCGCAGGGCGTCTTGCGCGGACCACGAATGAAGCCGCAATTCCCAGCGTCAACGTGGTTCATCCGCAGTCCTCGTCGCGGGCCCAGGATCTGGTGTTGCCCGGCAACACGCAGGCCTTCATCGACTCGCCCATCTATGCCCGCACCAACGGGTATCTCAAGCGCTGGTATATCGATATTGGCGCACGTGTGCGGCAGGGTCAGTTACTGGCAGAGATCGAAACTCCAGAGCTCGACCAGCAGTTGCGGCAGGCGCGGGCGGAGCTGGCAACGGCAGAAGCGAATCTCAATCTCTCGCAAATTACTGCCGAGCGCGATCAGAATCTGCTGAAAACGCATTCGGTCTCAACCCAGGAACGGGACAATGCCGTGAACGCATACGCTGCCAACAAGGCGACCGTCGATTCGAACCAGGCCAACGTTGCCCGGCTGGAGCAATTGCAATCGTTCGAGAAGGTTTATGCGCCGTTCGATGGCGTCATTACTGCGCGGAGTACGGACGTGGGTGCGCTGATCGATGCTGGCGCGAACGCTCCGAAAGAATTGTTCCACATTGCTGCCATTGGCAAACTGCGGGTTTACGTAGCGGTTCCGGAAGTGTATTCCCGCGTCGCGATTGCCGGAGCGCCCGCCGACCTCACCGCCGATGAGTATCCGGGCGAGACTTTTCACGGAATTCTGGTGAGAAACTCCAACGCGATTGACGCGTCGTCACGCACTCTGCTGGTCGAAGTAGACGTGGATAACAGCTCGGACCGACTGAAGCCGGGCGCTTACTTTCAGGTCCACTTCCAGCTTCCGGCGGACGCGCACTCGCTGACCGTTCCCTCCAGCGCGTTGATTTTCCGCCGCCAAGGGCTGCAGGTAGCTGTGGTGCGAGACGGGAAAGCGAATCTTGTGCCGGTGACGCCTGGACGCGACTACGGCGACACAATGGAAATTCTTGCCGGGCTGCGACCCGACGATGATGTCATTCTCAGCCCCTCGGATTCATTGATGAGCGGCACGCCAGTTCAGGTCGCGAGTTCGACGGCAGGAGGCGTCAGAGAATGAAACCGTTCACTTCCACGTTGATTGCATTCCTCGGGCTGTGGTTGGCCGGGTGCACGGTCGGACCGAAATACACGCGTCCTGCAGTACCAGCGGCACCCACGGACACGTTCAAAGAATTGGACGGCTGGAAGACGGCGCAGCCCAGCGATCAACTGCAACGCGGGCCGTGGTGGGAGCTTTTTGGCGATCCGCAACTGAACGACCTCGAAGCCGAGCTCACTGTCTCCAACCAGGACTTGAAGCTGGCAGAGGCGCGTTTTCGTGAGGCGCGCGCGATTGTTCGATTCAATCGCGCCGCCGAATTTCCAACTATTTCGACTGCTCCCGGTATTGAGTCAATCCGCGATTCCGGCCACCAGCCCTATCTTCCAACCACCAGCACCACGGGCGAATTCATTCTGCCTTTCGATCTCTCCTATGAAGTCGACGTATGGGGAAGAGTGCGCCGCACCGTCGCCGCTTCCCGCGAAGAAGCGCAAGCGACGGCTGCCGATCTTGAAACTGTAAGTTTGAGCCTGCATGCGGAACTCGCCTTCGACTACCTCGAACTGCGCAGCGCGGACGCGCAGAAGCAGCTTCTGGACGGCACCGTGAAGGACTATCAGGATGCGCTGCAGCTCACCGTCAACCGCTTTGAGGGCGGGGCCGCTCCGAAGTCCGATGTGGCGCAGGCACAAACGCAATTACAGGCCACAATGGTTCAGGATACAGATGTTGCCGTCCAAAGGGCACAATTCGAGCACGCGATTGCCGTTCTCCTGGGTAAGCCACCGGCCTCGTTCAGTCTTGCGCCGTCTCCGCTGCACGTGCAGCCGCCGGATATCGCCCCAGGCCTTCCTTCGCAGCTGCTCGAGCGCCGCCCAGACATCGCGGCGGCCGAACGTCGCGTGGCCGAGGCAAACGAGCAAATCGGAATTGCGCGCGTGGCATATTTTCCGACCATCGTCCTGAGTGCGACCGGCGGATTCGAGGGCGACTCGATCACAAACTGGTTCACCTGGCCGAGCCGTTTCTGGGCCGTCGGCCCGGCCGCATTGGAAACGTTATTCGATGCCGGGCGCCGTCATGCGGCTTCTCAAGCTGCTCTTGCGAATTACGACGCAACGGTGGCGAGCTATCGTCAGACCGCGCTGACCGCTCTCCAGCAGGTCGAGGACAACCTCGCCGCACTTCGCATCCTCGATCAGGAGGCACGACAGCAACAGCAGGCAACCACGTCCGCGCAGGAGTCGTTGCAGATTTTCACCGACCGCTACATTGGCGGCGCCGACCCCTATCTTCAGGTGCTGACCGCGCAGACCATCGCCCTGCAGAACGAGCGGAACGACGTCGATATTTTGAGGCGCCGCATGGATGCTACCGTGCTTCTCATCAAAGCCCTCGGAGGAGGCTGGAATGCCTCTCAACTGCCGACCGCAGCTCAGCTAAAATCAGCGCAAGGTCAAGACGATGTGGCCCGATCGGGCGATTGAGAATGAGCCAAGGCACTAAAGTTCACAATGTTCGTTCGCACGGAGCCCTGCGGAACCAAGCGACTAACTTAGAACGTTATCCGTAGCGATCAGAATGAACAGGAATCTCTAGACGCGAGCGTGAGAGGGAATGCTAGGCTGGTGAAATGAGTCCTCCGCGTTACTTTCTGCCGCGAGCGCAATCCACGTTGGTGGGTCTCGTAGCTCTCGGACTTGCTCTCATCGGCGGTCTTCCTTCGGCTTCCGCCGCAAGTTGGACCGTTCGCTCTCAGCCGGCACGAATGGTCAACGGCGGACCGCTGCTGTTTCGCGTGAAGGCACCGGCCAAGCTTGATGCGCTGACTGCCAGCTGGCTCGGTCATCAGCTCATTTTCAGCTACGACACTTCCACGAAAACCTGGTTTGCTCTCGCGGGTGTGAGCCTGGAAACCACGCCCGGCAAATATGCGCTGGAACTCACCGGTGAGCGGGCGGACAACCACAGTCCCGTAACGTTCACGCGCACGTTTCCGGTTGCAGCGGCAAAATATCCGAAGATCAAAGTCGAACTCAGCGTCGAGAAGAAATTCACCGAGCCCACGCCCGAGCAGCAGGAGCAAATCGCCGAAGGGCAGAAGATCAAGCAGGACTACCTGAACCGCTTGACCCCGGACCGGGAGTGGTCGGGCAAGTTCGACGCGCCGGCTGAGGCTGACATCTCGGACGTGTTCGGTTCGCAGCGCATTTTCAACGGCGTCGCGCAGAGCCCGCACCTGGGGCTCGATTTCCGCGTGCCGACTGGCACGCCGGTTGCCGCGATGAACAGCGGCACGGTCCTGCTGGCGCGCCCGTTGTATTTTGAAGGCGAGTTCGTCGTGCTTGACCACGGCCAGGGGTTGCTCACGCTGTATTTGCATTTGTCGGAGTTCAAGGTGAAGGAAGGCGATGTGGTGAAGCGCGGCGACATTATCGGACTGAGCGGAGGCACGGGACGCGCGACCGGTCCGCATCTTCACGTCGCAGTGCGCTGGCAAGGGACTTATCTCGACCCCGCGCGGCTGATGCAGTTGGCGCTGCCATAAAGAGACGTGGAGCCGGTGAAAGCTTCGCTGCTGCGTGTACGATTCCTTGCTCCTCACACGGCCAGTTTTCCTCGCGGAACTTCCTTGGCGCGTCCGCGCAGCGTTTCCTGCAGAAGATCCTTGAGCTCGAGGTTGCGAATGAGCCGGTGGAGGTAGTTCGGATGCACACCTAGAATGGCGGCCGCCTCCACGTAGTTGCCCTGCGTCTGCTCCACGGCGTTCAAAATCAACTGCTTCTTCAGTTCCTTCACGCTGGCGTGATACTTCCCTTCCGTCATTTCTTCTGCTGGCGCGTGCTCCAGCAGCGATTCCGGCAGGTCCTCGGGCAGCAGCGTGTCGGACGATCCCAGCACGAGCGCCCGCTCGATGGCATTTTCCAGTTCGCGCACGTTGCCGGGCCAGTCGTAGTTCACCAGCGCGGCCATGGCTTCGCGCGACACCGGCTTCGCCTTCACCTTGCAGCGCTTGGCATATTTCTGCACAAAATGCCGGGTGAGCATAGGAATGTCTTCCTTGCGCTCGCGCAACGCCGGCATGGTGAGCGTCACTACTGCCAGCCGATAGTACAAATCCTGGCGAAACTCGCCCTTGCGCACGGCTTCGTTCAAGTCGCGATTGGTGGCCGCGATCAGGCGGATATCCACCTGAATTGGGTGCGTGCCGCCCACGCGCTCGAATTCGCGCTCCTGTAGCACGCGCAACAGTTTCACCTGCAGCGCCGGGGCCAGTTCGCCGATCTCATCCAGAAACACCACGCCGCCGTCGGCCACCTCGAGCCGGCCTTTTTTCTGGCTGACTGCGCCGGTGAATGCGCCGCGCTCGTGCCCAAACAAGTCGCTTTCGAGCAACGATTCGGGAATCGCGGCACAGTTGATCGCCACAAAAGGCTTGCCGCTGCGCGGGCTGTTGCGGTGGAGGGCTCGGGCGGCGAGTTCCTTGCCGGTTCCGCTCTCGCCTTCAATGAGAACGGTCGAATTCGTTGGCGCGACTTTTCCGATTAATTGGAAGATCTCTTTCATGCGCGCGCCTTCACCGACCAGGCTTTGATCCTGACTGGCCTCGAGCGTTAGCCGTTCGTTTTCCTGCTCCAGCCACTGCAGTCGGCGCGCATTGTCGAGCGCCACGGCGGAGATTCCGGCGATCGCGGCCATGAGCTGCAGGTGATCCTCCTGCAGGCGTGTGCCAGGCTTAGTGCTGTCGAGATAAATGCATCCGATCACGCGCTGAAACACGGTCAAAGGAACGCACAGCAGCGAACGCACTTCCGACGTCGCCAAACTCTCAACGTTGCGCAGTTGGCCGCTGGCCGGAACATCCACGCTGAGGATGGCGACATTCTCTTTCATCGCCTGGCGGGCGACCGTGCGGCTAACCCGCACCAGTTGCGGCTGGCCGGCTGTGCGGGTGCGAGCATAAAGCGAACTGAACTCCTGCCCGCCGGCTTCAGCCAGAAGAATCGCGCCACGGCCTGCGGGCACGACTTCAAAGATCAAGTCGAGCAATTGCGCCTGCAGTTCCTCAAGGTCGCGAATCGCGTGGACCACGCGGCTGATTTTGAGTAGCGCGCTCAGATTGCGAGCCACGGGCGAACTCGCGGGCAACTCGCGCAGCAGGCGGTCTGGCTGCAAATAGAGAACTTCCTTCGGATGAATGACCTTGGTTTCGGCCGGAGGTTGGGCGTCGTCGAACTCCACGCGGCCACCGGCGGGCGGGGCGCCATCGTCGTCTAGAAGAAACAGGAACACCGAATCGCCGACGGCGATCTCGTCGCCGTGATGCAGCCAGTGCTCTTTCACGGCCGAACCGTTCACCAGAGTGCCATTGCGGCTGGCCAAGTCGCGGATCTGGAAACGGCCGTCCTCTTCGCGGCGCACAAGGCAGTGCTTGCGCGAAACCGAGGGATCGATCACCGGAACCGCATTCGAGGGCTCGCGCCCGAGTGTGACTTCTCCGTCGGGCAACGGAATGGTCGAGTCTTTGAGGGGGCCGGCAGTAGCCAATAACCTGGGTCGCAAGCAGGGGTCTCCCATTCCGCCAGACCTTCTTATCACAGCTTTCGAGGAAATGCATGCCCGGTGTGGCGGGTTTCGAATATCCGAACAGCTAGTGGGACTATCCGATCGGATAGCTCGGCCGCCCGGGAGTCTTTGGCGAGGAACCTTTTGGAAGCTGCAAGAATGTTGCTAAGTGGATGAAGGAAAGGGGGTTTGCATGCCGAAAGGAGAATCCGGCGTCGCGCTCCGCATTTTGGAAACCAGCATGCACGGGTGTAGGTTGCGAATGCTCGGCAAAAAGCGATGGGGGAAGCGCTTTCAATCAGTTTCCGCCGGGATCGCCAAGTCAGGAGTCCGAGGGACCCCCTCATCGGGCTCCTGGCTTTTTTGTTTAGTTCTCTGCTAAGCAAGCCGAACCCGGCCTTATACAGCAGCCTCTCTCGGGGCAACGTCCTTAGACTGAATCTGGGCAGCGTCTGACACGGCAATTCCATCCCGATAACTGACGGACTTGCCCGAGATCGCGGGAGTCCTTTCACCCGGCACGAGAATTCCAACTAGGTTCAGCGGATCAGCGGCTGAGAGCGTGATGGTTTCGCCGCTGAGGGGAAGGTTGCGCATGGCGCGCACCGATTCGACCGCGATCGGCAGCGCGAACTGCTCGCCCAGGAATCCGTCGACGAAACGACCGCCGCGAATTTCGCCGCGATCTTCGAGGCGCCGGAATCCTGTGAGCAACTCGCGCCACGAGGGCAGATTCGATTCGCGCGCGAGCAGGTCGCGAATGACAATTCCATAGCGACGCAGGAGCATCCAGCAGGCGGCCTCGACGGCGCGAGGACGTTCCGCCGCCACATCGGCATGAAGCAGTGCCCACCGCCCCGCGCTATGCCGAGGGCGCGTGGTGCGCCCGCTTCCCTGCCCGGCGCGCCGCTTGGGATCGATCAGCGAGCGCAGGTTGTCGAAACCGTCGGCCGTGACCAGGCCCGCCGCGACCAGTTCCCAAAGTGCGGTTTCGATCTCCGCCTTCAGTTTGCCCGTTCCGCGCACGATGTCGGCGAAGAACGATGCGCCGCGCTGCCGCAGGAACTCGAGAACGAGTCGCGCCCCGTGGCTGAGGCCACGGCCCGGGTGCCCCACTTCTGCCGGTTTTTGGGAGAAGTGGGGGTTTTGTCTGATCGCCATCCAGTCCGCCTCTTCGCGCACAAAAAACGTGATTGGAGCGACGCTGGTCGGGATGACGCGCCTCTGACGGGACGCCGTCTCAGACTCGCCCGGCTTGCTCCCACCCGAATCGAGCGTCGCAGGATGCGGCGACAACCTTCCCCATCCCACCGCGCCTGTCAGGCAGAGGTGGTCGAGCCACTGCGGATCGTAATCGGTGATCCGGCGCGCGAGCACCTGGCGCTCCCAGGCGTTCGCCGGAATTTCAAAACCCTGCAACTGCTGCAACACTTCGAGCGTGCCGCGTTCGCCCGAGACCTGCGTTCCGGGAGCGACACGCTGCCAGCGCATGAGCCAGCGCATGAACTGCGCTGCCGTGACCGGCTCAATCTGCTTGCGCAGCCTGCCGACGGTCAGGCGGTGAATGCGGGCCAGCAGCCTCCGCTCGCACCATTCGGTTTCTTCTGGAACAGTTCCCGCAAACTTTCCCCGCAGAACCGTTCCGCTGGCCTCCATGCGCAGCAGAGCTTTTTCGATCTCCACAGCGGAAA
This sequence comes from Candidatus Sulfotelmatobacter sp., assembly GCA_030038255.1. Taxonomy (GTDB): domain Bacteria; phylum Acidobacteriota; class Terriglobia; order Terriglobales; family Acidobacteriaceae; genus Sulfotelmatobacter. Next base: position 8,241 of record JASHPH010000393.1, read on the forward strand.
GCCCGAGTGTCGTGCCCAGCTGTGACGACGTCGTTGGACCAAGGTGCGACATCCATCCCATGACGAGCGTGAGCGCAGCGTCATCTCGCGTGACTGTGGCCGACTCGACATCGGCTAGCGTCTGCTCAAATTCCGCTCCCGGGAAGAGCGCAAGAAAACTTCGCGCACGTTCAGCGGCAACCCAGTAGTGCCGGCCGTTCAAGACTGCGATCCCCGCACGCCCAGCCCTCACGAGGTTTTCAAAATGGAAGCTCCAAGCCGCGCCCATTCCCTCCGGCAGCGCCACCAGCGTGTGCAGCACATCATGCAACTCATCGGCATCGCGGACATCCGGCCATGCTTCCTCGCGCACCTGCGCAATTGCCTCGGGATCGAGCTTACCGACTTCCTCCAGCACGGACTCAGGCAGAACACGCCGCATTTCGACGGCCCGAGCACGGCGCTCTTCCAACGGCGCATCGTCGAGATACGCATACGGATTCGCGTTCAAAATTTCGTGCGAAAACTGCGAGGGCACTGGCGTATCCACGGCGAGCACACGAATTTCGCCGGAGGCCATGCCGCGCAGCAGCGTCTTCAGGCCCTCGACGTCCATCGCTTCGGTGAGCACATCTTTCATGACCTCGGCAACCAGAGGATGGTCGGGAATCTGCCGGTCACCTTCGATGTTTTCGAAACACGCCGCGGCGTCGGGAAAAACTGACGCCAGCAGATCATCGGAGCGCATGCGCTGAATCTGCGGCGGAACTTTCTTGCCGCCCTGAAAACGCAGAAGGGCGAGAGCGCGGTTCGCGTCCCAGCGCCAGCGCGTGCCAAAGATGGGAGAGTCGAGCGCCGCCTGCTCCAGAATCGGCTGCACGGTATCGGCCTGCAGGAAATGAAACACGTCGCCCAGAGGGAAGCTATGCTGCTCGGCCAGAGCGATGTTCAGGCCGTTGTCGGTAGCCGCGGCCTGCAGTTCGAAGTTGAAGCCGCGGCAAAAGCGCTTGCGCAGCGAGAGTCCCCAGGCCTTGTTGATGCGGCCGCCGAACGGCGCGTGAATCACCAACTGCATGCCGCCGCCTTCGTCGAAGAATCTTTCTGCGATGACGGTGGTCTGCGTCGGCACCACGCCCAGCACGGCGCGGCCTTCGAGAACGTACTCAATCGCCTGCTCGGCGCCCGAGTCGTCGAGGCCACATTCTTCTTTCAGCCAGCTGACGGCCTGAGCCACTTCCGGCTGAGTAGCCGAGAATCCGACGGGCGAAGTACGCGGCAGCATCTCGCTGATCTTTTCCCGCAACTCGCCCACGTGCGCCGATAGTTCCTGCGTGCGCGCTGGAGCTTCGCCGCGCCAGAACGGCACGCTGGGCGGCGCACCATGGGCATCCTGCACGAGCATGCGGCCGGCGTTGGTTTCAATGCGGTGAATCATCCACGACGTGTTGCCGAGTAGCATGATGTCGCCGCGGTTGCTCTCCACGGCAAAATCTTCATCCACCGTGCCTACGACCACCTGATCCGGCTCGGCGACCACGGTGTAGAGCGAGTTGTCGGGAATCGCACCGCCACTGGTGATCGCGGCCAGGCGCGCTCCACGCCGCGCCCGCAACTTGCCGTTCACTTTGTCGCGATGGATATAAGCTCCGTACCGCCCGCGCCGCGCCGCGATCCCCTCGGCCAGCATTTCGAGAATGGCGTCAAAGGTCTGTCGCTTCAAATCGCGATAGGGGTAGGCCCGCTGCGCCAGTGCAAACATCTCATCTTCGCCCCATTCCCCGGCCGAACACGCAGCGACGATCTGCTGCGCCAGAACATCGAGAGGAGATTCGGGAATGATCAGCCGGTCGAGGTCCCCGTGCTTGATGGCCCGCGTGAGTGCGGCGCATTCGATCAGATCGTCTCGGGTCGTGGCGAAAAAACGTCCCTTTGGCACTGCGCCACGCCAGTGTCCCGACCGGCCCACGCGCTGCAGCGCGACGGCGATGGCCCGCGGAGAATTGATCTGCACGACCAGATCGACCGTCCCCACATCAATTCCCAGTTCGAGCGAGGCCGTGGCGACGAGCACCCGCACCTGACCTTCTTTCAGTTTCTTCTCGGCCGCGAGGCGCAGCTTGCGCGACAGGCTGCCGTGATGCGCGGCGACGTTCTCCTCGCCCATGCGCTCGCCCAGTTGATGCGCAAGCCGCTCAGCCATGCGGCGAGTATTCACGAACACGAGCGTGGAGCGATGCTCATTGACGAGCGCGACCAGGCGGTCGTAAATCGTGTCCCACATCTCGTTCGTCGCGATGGGACCCAAAGGCATGGGAGGAACTTCAATGCCGAGATCAAGCGTGCGCTTGTGACCAATGTTGACGATGACGGGATCAGCCCTTCCTGTTCCAGTCAGGAAGTGCGCGACTTCTTCGATTGGCTTTTGCGTGGCCGAGAGTCCAATGCGCACCGGCCGCTGACGTGTCAAGGCGTCTAGCCGTTCCAGCGATATCGCCAGATGCGCGCCGCGCTTGTCGTCAGCCACGGCGTGAATTTCGTCAACGATCACCGTCTCGACGTCGCGCAAAATGGCGCGACTGCTCTCGGCAGTGAGCAGAATGTAGAGCGACTCGGGCGTGGTCACCAGAATGTGGGGCGGCCGTTTCAGCATGGCACGCCGCTCGGGCTGAAGCGAGTCGCCAGTGCGCACGGCGGTGCGAATTTCAGGCATCAGCAGTCCGCGCTCTCCCGCGAGGGCGAGAATTTCTCCCAGCGGCACTTCGAGATTTTTCTGGATGTCGTTCCCCAACGCCTTGAGCGGCGAGACGTAGAGAACTTCTGTTCGATTCGCAAGATCGCCGGCGAGCGCCTTGCGCACCAGCCGGTCAATGCAGGCGAGAAATGCGGCAAGAGTCTTGCCCGAGCCGGTAGGCGCGGAAATCAGTGTGGTCCTTCCGGCCAGAATGTGCGGCCAGCCCTGCTCCTGGGGCTCGGTGGGCGTGCCGAAGCGCCGCGCAAACCACTCCGCGACGAGAGGATGAGCCCATGTCAGCGAGGCCGGGAGAGAGGACATTGAGTCATTTTAGCTCGAATCAATGGTTTCGCCAACTGTTCGCCTCGGGCAATCAACGCAGTATCACATCCAACCTGGCTTGCGCGCTTACAGCAACACTCGCGGGCAAGGGCACCCGGTCTGGCCCTACCAGTGTCTGGCCCTCTCCTAAGCACCAGTGGAGGAACTGGCGCAGCGCGCGTATGCGATCCGACGTGCCGCTGTGCAGTGGGAAGTAAACCCAGCTAAAGGCGACCATGGGGTAAGCATCGTCTTCAGGAGCGTCGACCAGAGAAGCGGGGTTGGTCAATATCTGGTTTTGTTTGGCCGCACAGGCAGCATAGATCGTGCCACGATCGGCAATGACGAACCGGCCCGCAGAATTTCGCACGCTGCCGACGGTCAAGCGATAGGCCAGGGCCAGACTTCGATCTACATATCCGATTGCGCCAGGGGTTCTTGCCACTTTCCGGGCCACTCCTTCGCTTCCGCCAAAAATCAACTCCTGCACCTCAGGATGCGGCTGCTCACTCCAGCCGCAGAATTTGGGGTTGTTCCTGCAGAGAAAATCAATAAAGATCTGCCTCGTGCCGCTGCCTTGTGGGCGGCTAACGACTGTGATCGGAAGACTGGGAAGCGAAATATCCGGATTCAGGACTGCAATGCGTCGATCGTCCCATCGGGAGATGCTTCGCATGTAGATCTGCGCCAGTAAGTCTCCACTAAAGCGCAATTGCCCAACACCTGGCACGTTGTAGACTGGCACCACGCAGACCAGGGCGACGGGAATTTGCGCCAGCCTCTGCGGGTTTCCAAGCGATATCTCCCCACTGGCGAAATCCCCCTCGCCGTGCCCGATCGCGCGGATACCCTCCGCGGACCGGGTGGTGAAGTATTGGACATGGATGCTGGGATTTCTGCGGTTGAATTCCTCGGCCCAGTGCTTGAAGAGCGGCGCCTGAGTGGTCGAGCCAGAGCCTACCAGCGTCATCACTTGCTGACCGACAGAAGCTGAAACGAACAACGACCACGTCGTCAATAGTTCGCATACGAGCCGTCTTACGTGATGTCTGGAAGTTCTACCCCGGCCCTTAAATGCATTCCACATCGAATCTCTTATCGGCAACGCGCAAGGCGACTTTAGCGGTCAGAGAAGCCGCCTGTGGCTCGGTGGGCGTGCCAAAGCGTCCGACAAACCACTCCGCGATGAAAGGGTAAGCCCGGTCTTGCCCTAAGCTGTAGAATCCAGCGAACTGAAACCAGAAGGAGCCGAATAACGGCTCCTTTTTTGATGTTGCGCTCAGCAACACTGACAGTGAGCAACGCGCTCCCGGGACCACGGCACCGAATGGAATCGCTACGGCATCTAATAGTAGAGGGGGAAAGCGGTTGGGTATGCGCCACGTTGAGTTCCCCTCAAGGGGCGTGGCTCGTAGCCTGTGGCCGACTACCCCTTCTTTATAAGTGTGCAGTGGTTGCAACCACTGCGAAGGAGAGCAGTAATACTTTGAACGGTAAGGCAGCACTGAAAAACATCAAAATAACCATGTGTGGGACTTGTTCGGTTTGCGGCGATTACTTTCTAACGCCTGAGCAGGAACTAGAAGCACAGTCAGTTGAGCGGCTGAGGAACATCCTTGAAAACATCTTCCAGGCCCATTCCCAGCAAAGGCACTGATTCTGAATCGTCAACGCACTGTTAGGACAACACCGGCGAGCCCAAGCCAAAGACGAGGCGACGACTATTCAGGTATCCTGGTCGGAATTCGTGGTTTTCGCCAAGCATTCGTCTTGCCGCGTTTCCGGCGCCCTCAGGATTGGAGTATCAGCCCAAGGCTGTGTGGGATCCGCTACGTCCGGCTTGACTTTGCTATTGCCGGGAGTATCGTAGTGCGAACCGAATTCAGGCCAAGTCCCCGGCCTGCCTCGGCAGCACGGGTCCCTGGGGTTCGCTCCCGACGAGCGAATTTTCGCCAGAAGTTCAGTTGAAATGTCCGACTGAAGGAGGCCACCATGGCCGCAAATCCCATTCCAATTTCAGAACTGAGCCTCGAAACCGTTCGCAGTCCCGAAGAAACTCTGGTGCGTTGCACCGGAAGAATCACATCGGCCACCTCGGCCACGCTGACCACCACGGTGCGCACGCTCATCCCGCAGACCCAGCGCCTGGTGCTGGATTTGACCGACGTGAACTATCTTGACAGCTCCGGCCTGGGAGCCCTAGTCGGCATCTACGTTTCCGCGCGGCGGCAGGAATGCGAACTGAAGCTGATTAACCTGAATGAGCGTCTGAAGCAGCTTTTCCGAATCACGCAGCTGGCCAAGGTGTTCGAGGGACACGAGGAGATGCTGGGAATGACGCCGGACTAGGCGCATCCGGCGTCCAGTGTTTTCCCGCCCGGTGTCACTGAATCTGAAACGCGCACTTGCACAGTCGCGCTCACCCCAATCTTCTGCGGCGTATCGGGGATCGGGGCAAAGCGAAAAATGCGGATGCTAGAATTGCGCGAATGCCCAAGCGACTCTCCGCGCTAGCCCGCGCCCGCAAGATCAAGCTGCTGCTTTTCGATGTCGATGGCGTTCTGACCGACGGCAAACTGTTCTTTCTTCCCCGCGGATTCGACGCGGGGTCGCGAGCCGATAGCCCGGCATTGTCGGCACAGGACTCGATCGAATTCAAAGGCTTCCACGCCCACGATGGAGTCGCGATTTCGCTTGCCCGCCTTGCGGGACTCAAAAGTGGACTCATCACCAAGCGTTACTCGGAAACCGTTGCACTTCGCGCCCGCGATTTGAAAATTGAATTCGTGCGGCAGGGAATTCAGAACAAGGGCGCAGCCCTTGAGGCAATCGTAAAAGAGGCGGGGCTGAAACCTGAGGAAGCTGCTTTCGTGGGCGATGACGTGATCGATGTTCCTGCAATGCGCGCCGCGGGACTGGCCGTTGCCGTGAAAAACGCCCGCGCCGAGGTAAAGAAGCAAGCGCACTACGTTACGTCGCGCGTCGGCGGCGACGGCGCCCTACGCGACACCGTGGAATTCATTCTGAAAGCACAAGGAAAATGGAAGCAGGCCGTCGAAGATTACATCAGCGGAAAGAGCGGAAGTCACGGGAACTAGCATTCAGCGATTGGCAGATTGCTCTATCCGCCGAAACCCAGACCTTGCGTTCGTCCACGCACCGGAAAAGCAGATGCCTGACCGCTGAAGCGATCCGGAATGACAACTTAGAAAGGTATCTATTGCAGGAAGTAAAAAACCCGCCGGACGCTTGCTTGGGGCGTGCTCGGGTCAGCATCCGGCGGGCTACCGTTTCTCCTTACTCACCCTGTTGTTTTCAGGAGTATTGCTCCAATTAAACCCCGGAACGGGAAGAAGTTTCGTCTAGTTTTGTAAAGAGTTGTAATTTCCTTGCGGCGATTCTGTTACACAGACTTTCACGAATTTTCGCCTGCCGCATTGGATCGCGGCCAGCTGCGCCTATTCAGGAAGCACCGTCGTCCGCGAGGCCATCAGTTCGACAAAGCGTTTGTCCTTGCGCAGTTCGGCAAATTCGGAGTCGCGGTATACGTTCTTGAAGTCTTTGTATCCCTCCTCCATCGCCTTTCTCAGGTACTCGAGCGAGCGATCGGAGAATCCCATCTTGGCGTAGAGCTTGGCCACGGTGTAGTCGTAGCGTGCACGGTCCTCGGGGCTGGGCAACTGCGCCTGTACGCCGCCGCGAGAGCTGCGCTCAAAGACTTCGGGATCGAGTTCGAGAGCGTGCTGGTACGCCGCCACGGCCAGCTGGAATTCCTTGCGGGCAAAATAGGCAGCACCCAGATTGCTGAAGAACGACGCGGATGCGTTGTCAATTTCGATCGCCTTGCGGTACTGACGGATGGCGGCATTGAACTTGGCTTCCCCATAGAGCGCAACGCCGAGATTATTGTGCGGATCGGCAAAATGAGGATCCGCCTTGATCGATTGCTCACAGCTTTTCTGCGCGTCACGCCAATGCGCCATCATCAGCTGCGTGCGGCAAACTTTGTTCAGGATCTTCGCATTGCGCGGCGACTTCGCCAGGGCAGCGCGATAGTAGTCGATCGCGTCCAGGTATAGCTTCTGCACATGCAATTCATCGGCACGCGCTTCCAGATCCGCGGCGGTGGCATCGGGCGCGGGAGGATCGACCGCGCGCATCGCCGGTGGTTTGATCTGCACTTGTTCGGAAGTCTGCGCCGGGGAAGCAACGGCCACGACGCAGACGAAGAAGGCCAGAAAAGAGACGGAAACGAGCCACAGCCTCGGGCAGGACATAAGCCACCCCCAAAGTAGCTCAGTTGCCCACATTCTGGCACAGTTTTCGCAGGGCGGCGAAGAATTTAAGGACAGTTACCTCAAGTCGAGTGCTTTCATCACGAAAAATGGTCATTCCTTCCCAAATTGGCCGGTAAAAGGCTATTTGCGAATGGGCTAGTGGGGCGCCGACTGCGTGTTGTCAGGCGGTTTTGCGGCGGGCTGCGTCGTCTTGTCGTCCTTGAACAGGCCGGCCACCTTGCCGAAAAAACCCTTCTTTTTCTGCGCGTTGGGGTCGCCGTTGATGGGCATGGGGGCCTTCTCCCCGCCGTTAAACAGATGAGAGAAGAACCCGCGAACGCCAGTCTGCTCGTCGCAGGTTTCGTGCGGCTCGGTCCCGGCGATAAAAGCGGACGTGTAATCGTCGGGGCAGGCCGGAGTTGCTAGGCGATTGGTGATTTTGTCGAGCTGCACGTCGACCACGCCCGAAGGCTGCGAGAATTCATGCATGTCGGCGTACTGCGGCAGGTCAGCGGCTTTCTTCATGAACTCCGTCCAGATGGGCGCGGCGGTCATGGCGCCACTCAGGCGTAAATCGCTGTAGTCGTCATAGCCAACCCAAACGATGCACAACAGGTTCGAAGTATATCCAGCGAACCAGCCGTCATGCGAGCTGCCTGTCTTGCCCGCTGCCGGCTGAGTAAATCCGCGCAGCCGTACGGCTGTGTATCCCAGGCCGTTGTTGATGACGCCCTCCATCATGTTGGTCATGACGTAGGCGATGCGCGGATCGAGTACCTGCCGCTGGTCGGTGGAGTAATTCGCCAGCACATCGCCCTTGGCGTTGCGCACCGAGCGCAAAAGGATCGGCGACAGCCGCACGCCATTGTTGGCGAACGAAGTGTAGGCTCCCGCCATATCGACGGGCGAGGCGTCATAGGAACCGAGCGCCATCGCGGGCGTGGCTTTCACCGAGATGATTCCCGCCGAGCGCGCCACGTCGGCGACTTTGTCGTAGCCAACTTCTTCTGCGACCTTCACCGTCGCGTTGTTCAGAGACATGGCCAACGCGTATCGCAGCGTCACTTCGCCGTGGTATTCCTCTTTGTAGTTGCGCGGCTCGTAGATCTGATCGCCGTAGGCGAAGCTCGAAGGCTCGTCCGTCACGGTGGACGCCGGAGTGATGACGGCCGTTGAGCCATCGATCGCGGTGTTCATCGCCGCGGCATAGACGAAGGGCTTGAAAATCGATCCGGTGGGCCGCTTGGCGACGGCGTGATTCAGCTGGCTCCAGCCGTAGTCGCGTCCTCCCACCAGCGCCAGCACCGCGCCGGTGTGCGGATCGAGCGCTACCAGCGCAACCTGCGCCTGTGGGCCCGGTTCGACCTGTGTCTCGATTTTCTTGCCGACCTTCACTTTCTTGGTGCGCAGTTTCTTGACCTGCTCATCCACCAGCTTGATACCCATCTCGACCGACTGCGCCGCGGCCTTCTGCAGGTCCGGGTCGAGCGTGGTGTAGATGCGGTAGGACTCGCCGTTCAGTTCCTGCTCATTGAACCTGCCGATGAGTTGATCGCGCACCATGTCGACGAAATAGGGGGCGTCGCTGGCCTCGACGTTCGGAGGTGCCAGCTTCAACGGCGTAGCCTTGGCTTTCTCGGCCTGCTCGCGCGTGATGGCGTGAGTGTCGACCATAGCTTCGAGCACGACATTCCGCCGTTCCAGCGCGCGCTCCGGATGCCTATACGGCGAGAGGTAACTCGGCCGCTGAATCAATCCCGCCAGCAGCGCGGCTTCCGGCAGAGTGATGTCTTTCAGGTCCTTATTGAAATAGGCCTTCGACGCCTCGGCAAAGCCGCTGATGGCAAACGATCCGCGCTGCCCCAGGTCCACCCAGTTCGCATAGAACTCAAAAATCTGCTGCTTCGTGAACTTCTGCTCGAGTTCTTCGGCAATCAGCATCTCGACCAGCTTGCGCTTGACCGTTTTTTCGGGAGAGAGAAAGAATCCGCGCGACAGCTGCATGGTGATGGTCGATCCGCCCTGCTCGTGCCGCCCGCGGACCAGGTCAATCCACGCAGCTTCCGCCATGCGAAAGAAATTCACCCCGCTGTGCTCAAAGAAGCGGCGGTCTTCAATGGCCAGCACCGCCTGCACCATGACCGGGGGGATGTCGTTGTACTTCACCAGTTGCCGCTTCGAGCGCTGCTCGGCGTCAAACAGCGCCGTCACCAGTTGCGGCTCCAGTTCGTAGCCGGAAAGATCGTTGCCCTTGCTGGTGATGTGGCTGACGACGCCATCCTGAACGCTGATGTGCGCCGATTCCGGGCTATGGTAGGACTCGGGTCCGGGCGTGACGTCGATGCCGTCGCTGACCAGCCGGAAACTGCCCAAAGGAGACTGCGCGTCCTTATCTGTGTGCGCGGCGTCGGAGTAGCTGGCGCGGCGCAGATCGACGGCAATCTCCTTGGCCTCGATCTTCTCGCCATCGTGCACGGTGCGCGGCAATGCGTAGATCTTGGCTGAATTGCTGAACACCGGCGTACGGAACCGGCGCTCGATGATCCGGTCGTACTTGACGTAGTTGTAGGAAAACACCACCGTGAACGAGACGGCCAGGATCAAAAACACCACCACCGCCGCCCGCAGCACCGGATCGCGCGGCAGTCCGCGGATTCTCTTCTGCTGGCCGTTTGCCTTCGGAATCTTGATCCTGATGGTCACGGTTTCTGCTGTGCTTCGGACACTGATCTATCAGAGTCTGAACTAGCAGACGCTGCTTTCTCAGATCCGTCTTTCTAAGACGAACGCTGCCGCAAAAAGGTTTGTCGACCCCGCCCTGTCCGCGCGCCGGATCGACAATCCAACCAACAACTCGGCGCGCTAAAGTGGGCGAAGAGGTACTTTCATTGTACGCTCCGGCACACAGACGAAAAGAGACCCGCAGTTCATGCGGGTCTCTACCAGATCAACAGGCTTGTGACCGATTCTACGGATCGGTCACCACCCAGTATCCTGGCGTTACCAGGGTGATAGGCGAAAGCGGTTGCGTAAGGGCGCCGCTAGAGCTGACTTCGAGGGCTCCAATCTGGGCTACTGTTTGGCCATTGCTGAACACGCTGCTGTAAACCAGCAGGTTCGTGCCCGACTGGTCGAACTGGCCAAAACTGCCGAGGAAGACGTTGGTGAAGGGCGACCCCGTAACCTTGGTCAGCGCACCGGTGCTTGTATTGATCTGGTACGCCTCGATGCCGTTGTAGCCCGTACCGGTGTCGTTGAGGCTGAACGAGTAGACAATCTCACCGTTGCTCGATGGCGGCTGCACCGCAATCGTGAAAGGCGAGAACTGCGTCGCCACAGGCGACCCCACCTGCGTCGGCACGCCGGTGGTTTGGTTAATGCTGTACACATACAGGAAATCGTTGTCCGAACCGCTCACGGCCATCGCACTTCCGCTCGTCCCGATCAGATATCTCCCGCTGGCTTCACCCTGCAATTGCCAGATATTGACGCCGAACAGGCCACCTGGGATTGCAGTCAGCGCGCCATTGTTCGCAATGCTGTAACCCACGAAAACCGACCCCTCGTGCGTGCCCGCACCGCAGACATAAAGGAACCGGCCCAGCCCGTCGGTCGTAATATTGCCGGGCTCAATCGGAGTTGTAAACGGAGATCCCGGCACTTCCGTCAGCGCGCCCGTACTGCTGTTAATGGAATAGACGATGATCTGATTCGCCCCGCTGGAACTGATGAACAGAAAGTTGCCTCCCGGATCCGTCGTCATCTGGAACTGTCCGACCCCATCGACCGGCAGGTTCAGTGACGCAGGCGGGGCGGGTTCGAAGGGAAACCCGCTCAACGCGGTCAGCGCGCCCGTGCTGGAGTCGATCGACCAACCGTAGATGTCGTCGGTCAATTCGATAATCAGGTATACGAACTTCTTGTTGACCACGACCATCCCCTCGCCCTGATCGCTGGCCAGAATCTGGGGCGCACTGTAATTGGGAATTGCAGCAAACGACGATTTGCTGGTGCTCAGATCGTAGCCATCGACGGTGCCGTTCGCACCTGAGCCACTCGGACCACCGATCGTGTCGACGGCATACACAAACGCGGTGGGGGTTGGGATCCCGCCACCGCCGCCGCCACCACCGCCGCCACCGCCGCCACCGCCGCCGCCGAAGCTCCCACCGCCAGAATTGGAGCCCGAGCAAGTTGAGCTGCTGCCAAACGTGACCTGCGTACATCCCGGCGCGCCGCTGCAGTTAGCCAGCAACAGCGTGGCCAGCGCCACCAGCAAACTCACGAGCACTCGATACAGATTCTTCATGAACTGCCTCCACCTGAGCCTTGCCGTGCGGACGCCGCGCGGCCACACACACCGCGAGGGCGGGAAGGAAGGTCTCTCCTTTCGCGATGTTAGGAGGCAGGTAATGGGATGGCAACGTTACGAATGTCATTGTCCTGAGCGCGGGTCACAGCGGGGCCGCTGGTGCCAAGACACAGACACTTCATCTGGCTCATACTCAGCCGGCTGGACTGCGTCATCCCGAGCGCAGCGCTTTTCTCCGCGGAGCGAGGGATCTTGCGTGAAGCTCCGGACAGCTGCGCGCCAGATCCCTCGGCCCACTGGCAGGAACGCGGGCCTTCGGGATGACGCCAATCGAAGGCCAACTCAACTCCTACCGAAGGCTCGATTCCGAAGGTAATGACGGCAGCACCTTGCTGCCCTACAGCGCGGGCCGATTCAGACGATACTCGTTTTATGCAGTGTTTATGCGGTTCATGCCCACTCAAAACGAGGCAGATTCCGTCGTCTGGTGACCATCGGACGTGCACGTCCGTTCCTTGCGCCTGATTACCCGACCTGACACCATGCAAAGTGAAATCTCGCGGAGGGTTTTCCCTGTGAAACGTATATCGTTTGTGACGTTGATTCTCGTTGCCATTGCGCTCCTGTCGTCGAGCTGCGGCACCTCAGACTATCTGCAATCGCTCCAGCTCAGTACTACAGGCGCCACGGCTGGCGGCTTCTACAACTTGGCCGGCGTGGATGGGACCCTGCAGCTGCAGGTCATGGCCGTCTATCACAGCGGGAAAATGATCAATGTAACCAACAACTCCACATTCACGATGGTGCCGACTGGGACGATCTTCAGCACCGCCGATTCCACGTATCCTGCCGGCGGCCCGCTACCGGCTCCTGGTCCCAACACCGTTACGATCAGCCCGAACGGCCTGATGACCGGCATTGCGGGAATCTGTACCTGGGCAGACGACTACACCACCACGACCTCGAACGGCGTGGTCACAATTACGTATGACAACCCGGCCGTGTGGATGTACACGGGCTACTATCAGACCACCGCGACGTACAGAGGGTTCACGTCGCAGCCCATAGGCGTTGGCATGGGTATCGCCGAGAGCGATGCGCCCAGCGGCGGCTGCGGCCCGTCGTAGTCCTCGGCGCTCCCGTTCCGCAATTCAAATTCTTCTGATCTAAAATGCAGCCTCTCCGCGGGCTGCATTTTAGTTTTGGGGCATTTCGCCGAAGCGGCGAGTTACGCTCAGTCCCATTGCCTGTCATTCGTCGGCGTCATCCCGAGCGCAGCCGTTCTTCCGGCGGAGCGAGGGATTTCGCGGGAAGCGCACCGATGGTCCGCGCTAGATCCCTCGGCCCGCCGGTGAAGGCGCGGGCCTTCGGGATGACGTCCCAGCACGCCTCTGCCGCCATGCCTTGAAGAGCGGCTTCGCTCACGATGACTCAGGATGCGGCCCTCGGCCAAATGAACCCCAAAGATCGCGGGAATCGAACGGAACTGCGCCACAAAGAGGGGGCCCGTATCTGGCCGGTTTTGCGAAACAGGGGAGAGGAGCCCAGGCCGCAAGTTGAGAGCAGGAAAAGGAAAAAGCGAATCCCAGTGGGGACTTTCTCCGCGATGCGAAGCCGCCGCGGCGCGACGACCGCGCGTTACAAGCCCTTATTTCCGCTCGAAGGAGTGAAGTGCAGGGTGAAGGAATATCCCGGCAAACTGATCGGAACGGTGTAGTCCGCCGCCACATAGACCGCCGGCGCGCCCGGGGTTCCGATGCGCTGCACGGTGATCTGCTCGGGAGTCAGCGCAATGCCGTGTTCCCGTGCCTTTCTCAGGGCAGAGTCCAGCAGGTCCTGGTCGGTTTCGTGCGGGTTGGCCCCGCCGGTCAGGGCGATATTGCGCAGATCGTCCTGGAACGAATAGTTGTTCAGCTCCGGCGGCACGACCTGGAACCCGGCATAGATGACGAAGATGATGGCCAGAAACCCGACAATCGCTTTAACTGTTCCCATGTCTCACTCCGCCCAGCTCGGGGCAATCGGCGAAGCCGGGAACGGCTTTATCCGGGAAAACCCATCCCGGCAACCCTGTCCCGGCAATTCATTCCGTCCGGCCGAGCAACTCCTGAAAATATTCGACAACCCTCGTGATCGTAGCATCGCGTACTTCATGGGTCGACCGAATAACGACCTCTACAGTGCCTTCGGTAACCTTCTTTCCCACAGTGATTCTGAAGGGGATACCGACCAGATCGGCGTCTTTGAACTTGACGCCCGGGCGCTCGTCGCGATCGTCGAGGATGACATCGAACCCGGCCGCTTCCAGGCGTTTTGCGATATCTTCGGCAGCCGTGCGGACGGCGTCGTCCTTCATGTTGACCGGCAAAACCACGATCTCGAACGGCGCAATCGCCGGCGGCAGCCAGAAACCGTTCTCGTCGTTTCCCTGCTCGACCGCAGCCGTCAGGATGCGCTCGATGCCGATGCCATAGCTGCCCATGATGGGCGTGACTTCCTTGCCATTCTTGTCGAGCACGCCCGCGCCCATCGACTCCGAATACTTGTAACCGAGCTTGAAGATATGGCCGATCTCGACCGCCGTATCGATGCGCAGCGCCTTGCCGCAATTCGGGCAGGCCTCACCGGCAGTCACCGAGCGCAGATCGGCATAGGCTGTCGGTTGAAAGTCCTTGCCCGGCGTGAGATTTTTCAGGTGATAGTCCTTCTTGTTCGCACCGGCGATCAGGTTCGTTCGGCCTCCCAGAGCCTTGTCGACCAAAAGCACGGGCTTGTCGCCGTCTTTGTCGAGCTTTGCCGCCCACTCGATTCCAATCGGCCCCAGATATCCCGCCGGGGAATTGAACAGCGCCTCAATTTCCGTCTCCTCCATCGGCCGCCACGGCGTCGCGATAGTGGCATTGAACTTGGCTTCGTTCAGCTGATGATCGCCACGCATCAGCACCACAATCGGGCGCAGCCTCTTCTTGCCCGATCTGTCGGTCGACTCGGCCATATAGGCCAGCGTCTTGATCTTGTTCTTCGGTGACACGCCGAGAAATTTCGCGACATCTTCAATCGTCTTCTGCCCCGGAGTGTGCACTTCGAGAGGCTTGCCGTCGCCTTGCGGCTTCAGATCTTCCACTGCGTCGAGCTTCGATGTGGCCTTTTCCATATTCGCCGCGTAGTTGCAGCCGTCACAGCTCACAATCTGATCTTCGCCCGCCCGCGTGCGCACCATGAACTCGTGCGACTCTTTGCCGCCCATCGCGCCGGAGTCGGCTTCGACCACCATGTACTTCAGTCCACACCGATCGAAGATCCGGCAGTATGCGTCGTAATGCTTCTTGTAGGAAACGTCCAGACCGGCGGCGTCCGTGTCGAACGAATACGAGTCCTTCATCATGAACTGGCGCACGCGCAGCAGGCCGGACCTCGGCCGCGGCTCGTCGCGAAACTTGGGCGCAATCTGATACCAGATTTGCGGCAGTTGCTTGTAGCTGCGCAGATCTTTCAGCGCAATCGAGGTCATGACCTCTTCTTCGGTCATGCCCAGCGCCATGTCGGCGCCCTTGCGGTCTTTCAAGCGAAACAGGTTCTCGCCCATCGTTGCCCAGCGGCCGCTCGCTTCCCACACTTCCCGCGGATGCAGAGCCGGCAGGTAAAATTCCTGGCCGATCTTGTCCATTTCCTCGCGGACAATGGCCATGATCTTGTTGAACGACCGGTTGCCGAGGAAGAGATATGAGTAGATTCCGGCGGCGAGCTGGCGAATGTAGCCCGCCCGCACCAGAAACTTGTGGCTGGCGACTTCGGCATCGGCCGGCGCCTCGCGCAGGGTAGGAATAAACAGTTCTGACCAACGATGCATAAGTGAGTTCTCGGTGAAACGCCGAATTGATGATTGTAAATGATGAAGCCGGAAGGCTTGTGAATCAGAATTACGCGCCGCTCTCAGCCGCGTGATCTAAGTTTCCTATGACGCGCGCAATCTTCCACGATCCGTCCTCCTGACGGCGCAGGATGGTAATTGCTTTTGAAGAAAAGACCAGCGGCACACCCCCTGCAATCGGCGTAAGGGTTGTTGTGGATCGGGATCGGTCAAATGCCCACTCCCCCGCCACAACAATTTCATC